>JAHQVU010000049.1 GCA_019634145.1 Micavibrio sp.
GCCCTCGGAAGGCCTATTCCATATTATAAAAGCTATGTTTAAAGATGCTTGGAGCCAAAAGACCAAGCAAGCCTCTACACTGATTACAAATACACAAAATCAAATCGGCAAGGTTGATAAGCAAATAGAACAGCTTCTTGACCGTATTGTGGATGCGTCCAGCCCGTCTGTTATTTCCACCTATGAACGGCGCATAGAAAAGCTGGAAAGAGACAAGCTGATTATCGCTGAAAAACTGCATACTCACACGCAACCACAGCATACCTTCGATGAAATGTTCGAACTCGCTATTACGTTTCTATCTAAACCGCAAAAACTATGGGCTTCTGGCAAGATTCAATTGCAACATTTGGTGCTAAAATTGGTATTTGCAGACCGTTTGGCCTATTGCCGGAATGAGGGACTTCGAACCCCAAAAACCACTATACCTTTCAGTATGTTAGGGGCAATTTCGGGTAAAAAAGAAGAGATGGTGATCGCGCAGGGATTCGAACCCTGGACCTACTGATTAAAAGTCAGTTGCTCTACCAGCTGAGCTACGCGATCATATTATAAAAAATGAAATGACTGGTTAAAAGTCTGGGGCAACATATGGATTTAAGACGCGTTCGTCAAGCTTTCTTTAGCCTCAAATCTGACTTTTTTTATTAGCCGTATTTACGGCGCAAGACCTCGGCGACATTTGGCGTTACAAATTCACTAATTTCTCCGCCCATAGAGGAGATTTCCTTTACAAAACTGGCGGAAACAAATTGCCATTTATCTGCAGCCATCAAAAAGACCGTTTCGATATCAGGGTCGAGCTTGGCATTCATGCCCGTCATCTGAAACTCATACTCGAAGTCCGATACAGCGCGAAGGCCACGGAAAATGCATGACGCATTCATATTGCGGGCGAAGCGAACCAAAAGGTCACTAAAAGGACGAACCTCGATCTCACACCCCTTTTCCCGCATGGTTTCAATATCTGCCTTTAACATTTCGACGCGCTCTTCATGGCTAAAAAGCGGGTTTTTGCGCGGGTTATTGGCCACACCAATAATAAGCTTATCAACCATTTTACTGGCGCGCTGGATCAGGTGCAAATGCCCCTTGGTAACGGGATCAAATGTGCCCGGATATACGCCTATTAGATACTTACCTTGTTTATTCATGCGGCGCATCCTATATATAAATTTTGTAAAGCTCAAGTTCGGAGCAATATACGCGATAAAATATCGGTTATATTTTGTGCAATACGGTCAAAATATTCGGGGGCGTTCACAATAACCAACCCCGTTTCCAGCATCCCCTTTTCGGGCGGGGCTTTAAATGGCGCTTTCATGGTGATATTTACATGCGGCGCGGATATGGCGCTCAGCAGCTCTTCATGTCGATTAGCGCGAGCGGCCAGTACAGGGTACCATATCAATTGCACGGCTTTAGGAGACTTATTATAGAGAGTGTTTATTGTTTGCGCAGCTTGTGCATATTCGCTTTTAATCTCATATGACGGATCAATAGCGATGAAGGCGTTATTGGATGTGAGATTAATCGCCCCCGCATGCCCGTCCTTTTGGTGGATTTTAACTTTAGGCTGTTTACCGAGGGCGCGCTGGAGATGTTTAAGCTCTTGCGGGTGAAGCTCAAAAAGATGCATAGCCTCCCCCTTAGTTTTGAGGGCGGCGATACACGCTGCCGAGCCGGGGTAAAGCGGCGCGTTCTTCTCAAGGGCTTTCACGAATGGAGCGAAGGGTTTTGGCAAGCGCGCGGGATCGAGCCTTGTCATACCTGTTTCAAATTCGGCTATTTTTATGGCCTCAGGCGCGCTTAGGTCATAAGCTCCGCGCCCTGCGTGGGTGTCTATATATATGCGAGTATTTCGCGGCATCGCCTCCCACAGCGCGCATAAAATCGCGTGCTTATGAAGGTCAAACCACCCACCCGCATGGTATATATGTTGGTAGGAGAGCATTAAAGTTTTACACCATCCGCTTCTGCCTCGAATTTAATATACGCCTCTATCATAGGGACATTCTGTCCGTAAGCGTTTTGATCGTATTCAATTATAAATTCCTCGAGATCTTCTAATTTAGATAGTGGGAGATTATCAAAGACTTCATACCTTTCAAGTAATGGCTTAAATTTCAAGCCTTCACCGTAGAATGCACAGTTAAAAAATAATAAGACCAATTCATCATTTGAAAGTAATGAGCGTACAATTTTGGCATAATAGACATCATCAAACTCTTCGTCTTGCTCTTTTTTGTCTTTAAGCAACTTAAATATTCTATAAAGAACCCTAAAGTAATGCCCCAATTGTGCATCATAATCTTCATAAAACTTGGTGTAAGCAGCTAACACTTCTTTTTTATTGTAAATAGTGCCTTTTGGGTTATGCCCAAAACCGCTACCTTTTATTCTATTTTCCAATTTAATTACAAGACGCTGCATAGCACTTTTACCAATATAATCAGGCTTATCAGAGCGAGGGCATGAAACCTGTAATACCACATCATTATATAAAGATATTAGCTTAAAAAATGCATCTTCAAAATTTTGCCTTTTAAGCGTTTCGTTTTGAAGCTTGAATTCTTCGCGCTGGCCACTTAGCTCGCCGCGCGTTAAAATCAGCTCTTCCCGCTGAAGCTCCAGCTCTTTTCTTTGAAGCAAAATCGCGTAGATTACACCAGCAAATGCAAGACCAGAAAACAGTGCGTTAACGCCACCGAACATATCACCGAAAGTGCCGCGCTGTTGATCGCTATAATCATGCAAATAATACCATGAAAATAACCAAAGAGAAAAAACAGACAAGAATAGAATTATTGGAAGCTTCCAATCCGTCCAAAACCGCTTAAGTCTTATACAGTTTTTATTCTGTTTCAGAGCCTTCGCCCTCTTCTGTATCGTCATCTTCCGTAGGCTCACCCTCATCCAGATGCCCCTCGGCGGATTCAATCTCCGTGCTTTCGCCTTCGATGAAATCGTCCTCGTCCTCATCATCCTGAACGAGCCACGCAACAGAAACCACATGCTCGTCATCATCCACCTTGAACACCGTCACCCCTTGCGCGCTGCGCCCAGTGGTACGGATGTTTTCGACAGGTGTGCGGATTAGCTTGCCTTTATTGGTGACCAGCATAATCTGATGACTGTCAGTTACTGGGAAGGTTGCCACAACCTCACCACCGTTTTTCTTAGTCAGTGACATATTCGTTACGCCCTGCCCACCGCGACCGGAGACACGATATTCATAGGCAGATGTACGCTTACCAAAGCCTTTGTTCGAGATTGTTAGCACTATTTGCTCTTTAGCGAGCATTTCCTGATAACGATCTGCAGAAAGCTCGAGCGCTGTTTCTTCATATTCAGCTGCGCCGCCCTCTTCTCCATCAACCACGCGGTTTACGGCCTTGAGATAGGCATTACGCTCGTCAGGTGTGACTTCGATCGATTTGAGGATCGACATAGAAATCACTTCATCACCTTTTTGCGCCAACTTTACGCCGCGAACACCCGTAGAATCACGACCGGCAAAAACGCGGATATCGGTCACAGGAAAGCGGATGGCCTTACCCAAACGGGTGGCTAGCATCACATCTTCATCCTCTGTACAGATTTTGACAGAAACCAACTTCTCGCCTTCGTCCAATTTCATCGCAATCAAACCGTTAGAGCGGATATTCGCAAAGGCTGATAGTTTATTGCGGCGTACAGAACCATGAGAGGTTGCGAACATAATGTCGAGCTTATCGATAACCTCGATATCTTCGGGCATCCGCATATAGACGCTGACTGTTTCTTCTTTTTCCAGCGGCAAGATGTTCACCATCGCCTTGCCCTTGGATTGCGGCGTACCGAGCGGAAGCTGATAGACCTTTAATTTATGTACAATCCCGCGCGATGTGAAGAACAGGATTGGTGTGTGGGTAGAGGCAACAAATAGATCGGAGACGAAATCCTCGTCTTTTGTCTGCATGCCAGAGCGCCCCTTACCACCGCGCCTTTGCGCACGATACGTATCAAGCGGCACACGCTTCACATAGCCTTGCCCCGTAATGGTCACCACCATGTCCTCGCGCTGGATCAGATCTTCCATATCCATTTCGAACTCAGCCTCAACCAGCTCGGAGCGGCGCGGCGTGCCGAATTTGTCTTTTACTTCTTTAAGCTCATCCACGAGAACCTCAAGAAGTTTTGCGCGGTCTGCCAAAATGGTAAGGTATTCAGCAATTCTGTCTGTAATGTCGCGCAACTCTCCGGCGATTTTATCGCGCTCGAGGCCTGTAAGGCGGTGAAGGCGCAGCTCAAGAATAGCTTTGGCTTGCGCTTCGGACATCTGATATGTGCCGTCTTCTTCCAACGGATGCTCAGGGTCGTCAATCAGCTCGATTAATGGACCGACATCATGGGTTGGCCAAGCCTTTGCCATCAAGCCCTCGCGCGCCTCTGCCGGATTGGCAGCATTACGAATAAGAGCAATAATTTCATCGATATTAGCCACAGCTACAGCTAGACCTGCCAAGATGTGCGCACGGTCACGCGCTTTACCAAGCTCATAGATCGTGCGGCGGGTGATAACTTCCTCGCGGAACCTCACGAATGCCTTGATCATATCCTTGATCAGCATCATTTGCGGCTTACCGTTATGTAGCGCAACCATGTTGCAGGGGAAATTGTTTTGAAGCTGTGTATATTTAAAGAGTTGGTTTAGAACAACTTCCGCATTGGCATTGGTTTTTAGCTCCACGACTACGCGCACGCCATCACGATCTGATTCATCGCGGATTTCGGCGATATCCTCAACGATTTTCTCACGGGCAACTTCACCAAGGCGCTCGAGCAGTTTTCCTTTGTTCACCTGATATGGTACTTCGGTCACAACAATCGCCTCGCGCTTGCCGATTTCCTCTGTGTGAGTTCGAGCACGCATTTTAACGGAGCCGTTTCCTGTGTGATAAGCGCTGTGGATACCATTTTTACCGAGGATCAACGCACCGGTCGGAAAGTCAGGGCCCGGAATAATCTCGATAACTTCTTCAGTCGTCATATCCGGATTGGCCACCATAGCGATACAGGCATCAACGACCTCACCAAGGTTATGCGGCGGGATGTTGGTTGCCATACCTACGGCAATACCACCCGCTCCATTTACAAGCAAATTCGGAACTCGCGACGGCAGGACTGTAGGCTCTCGCTCGCTCTCATCGTAGTTAGGAACGAAATCAACGGTTTCTTTTTCGATATCCTGCAAAATAGTCTCGGCGGCCTTATCCATACGCGCTTCGGTATAACGCATAGCAGCTGGAGAATCGCCATCCATAGACCCGAAATTCCCCTGCCCGTCAATCAATGGAAGTCGAAGCGACCAAGGCTGCGCCATGCGCACCATAGAATCATAAATCGCGGCATCACCGTGCGGG
Organism: Micavibrio sp.; assembly: GCA_019634145.1. Taxonomy (GTDB): domain Bacteria; phylum Pseudomonadota; class Alphaproteobacteria; order Micavibrionales; family Micavibrionaceae; genus TMED27. The sequence continues at coordinate 5,406 of JAHQVU010000049.1, forward strand.
TGATACTTACCCATCACATCCCCGACAACGCGGGCGGATTTTTTATAAGGTTTATCGGATGTATAACCGCCCTCACGCATCGCATAAAGGATGCGGCGGTGAACGGGTTTCAGGCCATCACGCACATCTGGCAGCGCACGGCTCACGATCACGCTCATCGCATAATCGAGGTAGGATTGCTTCATTTCCTCTTCAAGGGAAATGGTGGGGAATTTGTTTTCTTCAGTTACTTGCGAATCGCTCATATCAAACCTTTATTTTTAACCCTCAATTTCTAGCAATTCTGAGGGGCAAACTCAAGGTAATATGACTATTTTATACAAGCTTTGTCGGGCGGGCTATGGCGCGGTTTTAGCCTTCATAATGGCCTGATCCATCATTTTCATGATTGCGGGGTAGATTGCCCCCTCCAAATCAGGGATCTTATCGCGTGCTGTGATGGCTTCTGGCTTGGAATAATACTCGACCATAGCCAGCAACTCCGCCAGCGTAAATATGTCAGCATAGGCATTACGGCTGATCTGCTCGAGTGAATTGGCGTTGAGGATTTTGATCATTGCCGTTTTAAAGCGCACCTTATCGGCCTCAATCATAAAGACACCGTCCTGCGCCTCCAGATAAGCATCAACTGCCTGCTCCACTTGCCTAGACGGTGGATTGATCTCCAGCATTTCATCCGCTAATTCCAAGCGCGCCTGATACTCGCTATCCTGCGCAAAAGCACCAACGGGCAGAAAAACAAAAAAAGCAACCCACACAAATACTTGAAACGTTATTTTAATGGGCTGCTTCATAATAATTTAACCTTGATTGAGGATACCCTAGAACGGGATTTCATCTTCCATGTCATCAACGGGCGCCGACTGGCGTTGTTGCTGAGGCTGGGATGCAAATCCGCCGGACTGGCTGTCATTGAAAGATGAGCCGCCACCGTAACCGGCATTATCGCCGCCGCTGCGGCTATCCAGCATGGTTAGTTCACCGCGGTATGGGCGAAGAACGACTTCGGTCGTGTATTTCTTCTCACCGTTTTGTTCGTATGAGCGTGTTTCAAGCTGTCCTTCGATATAGACCTTAGAGCCTTTTTTCAGGTAGTTCTTGCACACATTGACCAAGCCCTGGTTAAAGATCACGACACGGTGCCACTGCGTATTTTCACGGCGCTCACCGGATTGTTTATCTTTCCAGCTCTCGGATGTGGCGATGGACAAATTAACAACGTTATCGCCGCTCTGCATTGCACGCACATCAGGGTCCGCACCCAAATTCCCTACCAAAATAACCTTATTCACGCTTCCAGCCACGTCTTCAACTCCTTTTAAACTTTATATTAAGAATTAGACTATAGACTTGTGTTGAAAAGAGCAAAAGGCTTAATTTTCCGCGATTAACAAGAAATTTATTTGACGTAACTCAATAAGAGCATATATATAGCGCTATGAACATAAAACAGCCATATCACCGCAAAGGCACTATAGAAAGCCGTAAAGGGTCGCAACAGACCAGGATGTCCGAGCTCCGCAGTCTAGCCAATGACAAAACGGGATTTAGAGCCCTTGAACAACAACTCAAGGCCCTCAAGAACGAAAACATAAAACTTCGCGATGAATTAGAGCGCAGCAGTCGCCTCGCACGTATAGACAAGCTTACACAAATCGGTAATCGCCTTAGCTTTGGCGAACATATAAAACATATCATCGACGATCTGAACGAACACAAAAACAATGGTAAACACCCCGTAGTGGTACTGTGCGACCTCGATCGCTTTAAGGGTCTAAACGATGGTTTTGGCCACGATACCGGCGATGCCGGATTGCAGGCATTTTCTGCACGCATGAAAAAGGCTATGCGCAGACAAGAGCGCCGCGCCAAAACTGCTTTGAAAAATGCCGACGAACACAGAAGCTCTGTTGATCGACGCAAAACAAATGACCTTGTGATTGATGACACGCTTTTCGCCCCTTCATCCGAGGGTTACCGATTAGGTGGCGATGAGTTTGTGGCGATACTGTGGATCGACGCCGACAGCGAAGAAGAAGCCTCAAAAAAGATGAAGCTGGTTGATGAGCGCCTAAAAAAAGCGACATCTGCCATGTGTTTCACGCACAATAATAAGTCCTTCCCACTTGTGACAAGCATGGGCGCGCACCTTATCGAAAAAGGCGATACTGCTGAAAGTGCCGTTAAAAAGGCCGATGTTGCGCTTTATCAACATAAGCTGGATAAAGGTGATCGATACGAACACACCTTCAACACCTTGAAACACAAGGGCACAACCAACCTGCAGTATGTAAAAGATCATCGCGGAATATCTCTGGATGACATCCCCAAGTACAATTTCACCCCCCCCAACGTCACACTTGACACCGAGCCTTCTTAAATATTGACTGCGCTTATTTTAGCGCCATATCATATGGTATCAACCATTCAAGAAAGGAGGTGATCTCATGAACGATCCAGAACAGAGTTATAAGGCCGGAAACGGCGCTAGTTATACCCTAGAGGGCTCGATCGGCATTTGGTCATCCCGTAAGGGAGCAGTGCTATAGCCTCGCTATAACAGGCTAAATCCGGCCTGAAACTAAGTTATTAAAGATCGAAGTATCTACGCAAAGCCCCGCCATGCAAATGCCGCATCGGGGCTTTGTTGCGTTTTGGCTCTTTGCTTTTGATCAGAGACGCTATATATATTTTCTATGCTTACAGAAATCAGCGTCCGAGGGGCGAGAGAACATAATTTAAAAGACGTAAATGTTGATATGCCCCGTGACAAATTGATTGTCATTACCGGGCTTTCGGGTTCGGGTAAATCTTCGCTCGCGTTTGATACGATTTATGCGGAAGGGCAGCGGCGTTATGTCGAAAGCTTGAGCGCCTATGCGCGCCAGTTCCTCGAGATGATGCAAAAACCGGATGTGGATAGCATCGAGGGGCTTTCACCTGCGATTTCTATTGAGCAAAAAACCACCAGCCGTAACCCACGTTCCACGGTCGGGACAGTTACCGAGATTTACGATTATATGCGCCTACTCTGGGCGCGGGTGGGTGTGCCCCACTCTCCCGCAACAGGCAAACCCATCGAGAGCCAGACCGTCACGCAGATTGTTGACCGCATTATGACCCGCGGCGATGGTGCAAAGCTATACTTGCTGGCGCCAATCGTACGCGGGCGTAAGGGTGAGTATCGCAAGGAATTTAAAGAGCTGATGGCGGCGGGTTTTCAGCGCGTCAAAGTCGATGGCGAGCTATACGAGATATCGGAAGTCCCTGCACTGGATAAAAAGCTCAAGCATGATATTGAAGTTGTCGTTGACCGCCTTGTCATTCGTGAAGATATGGGTAACCGTTTGGCGGATTCTGTTGAAACTGCACTGCGCCTGGCCGATGGACTTGTGATTGCAGAAGATGCCACCAGTGGTGAGCAAGAGCTGTTTAGCGAGAAATATGCCTGCCCCGTTTCAGGCTTTACCATCCCAGAGATCGAGCCTCGGCTTTTCTCTTTCAACTCCCCGCATGGCGCTTGCCCGACTTGCGATGGACTTGGTGAAAAGCTGAAGATGGACGTTGATTTAATCGTACCCGATCCTTCCAAATCATTAGCCAAGGGCGCGATTGTGCCATGGTCAAAGAGCTTCGCGCCGTTTTATATGCAGGCGCTTGAAGCAGTGGCCAAACATTATAAATTTAGCATGAGTACGCCTTGGGAAAAGCTTTCAGATAAAGAGCGCGAGATTGTACTATATGGGACTGGCACGACAATTATTCCCATTACTTATAAGTCCAAAGCCGAGAGCGAGTGGAAATCTAACAAGCCTTTTGAAGGCGTTGTTCCCTCCCTTCAACGCCGTATGCTGGAGACAGATTCAAACAGCGCGCGCGAAGAGCTGGCGAAATATCAATCGTCATCTCCCTGTGATGCTTGCGATGGTGCACGATTAAAGCCGCAGGCGCTCGCCGTAAAGATTGATAAAAAGCATATCAGTGAAGTGAACGCGCTCAGCATTGAGGCGGCGTGTGACTGGTTCGGCGGGGTTTCGAAAAATCTCAGTGCGCAGAGACAGGAGATCGCTAAACCTATTTTGAAAGAAATTAATGAGCGGCTAACGTTTCTTTTGAATGTCGGACTGGATTACCTCAATCTATCACGTAGTTCCGGAACTCTTTCGGGCGGTGAATCGCAGCGTATCCGCTTGGCCTCACAAATCGGATCGGGCTTGACGGGCGTTTTGTATGTTCTGGATGAGCCGTCTATCGGCCTGCATCAGCGAGACAACAACCGTTTGTTAGAGACTTTGAAACGCCTGCGCGACCTTGGGAATACCGTAATTGTTGTTGAGCATGACGAAGACGCGATCCGCAGCGCCGATCATCTCATTGATATGGGCCCCGGGGCTGGCGTGCATGGCGGGGCTATCGTTGCACAAGGGACACCAGCAGAGGTATTTAAAACCGAAGGCAGCATCACGGCCGATTATATGAATGGCCGCCGCGAGATAGCTGTGCCCACCAAACGCCGTAAGGGTAAGCCTAAACAATTTATTGAAGTTAAAGGCGCGCGCGGAAATAACCTGCAAAACGTGTCGGCCAGAATTCCGCTTGGCACTTTTACGTGTGTAACAGGTGTTTCAGGGTCGGGCAAATCAACCTTTACGATCGATACACTCTATCGTGCCGCTAGTCGGGCGCTCATGCGATCAAATGAGCAACCCCTACCCCATGACGAGATTAAGGGCCTGGAATTCGTTGATAAAGTTATCGACATTGATCAATCCCCAATCGGACGCACGCCGCGTTCCAACCCCGCCACCTACACGGGCGCTTTCGGCCCTATCCGCGACTGGTTTTCGGGACTGCCGGAATCCAAAGCACGTGGTTATAAACCCGGGCGTTTCAGCTTTAACGTCAAGGGTGGGCGCTGCGAGGCGTGCAGCGGTGATGGCGTCATCAAGATCGAGATGCATTTCCTGCCCGACGTTTATGTGACTTGCGAGCAATGCGAGGGCAAGCGCTATAACCGCGAGACGTTGGACGTGAAGTTTAAGGGCAAGTCGATTGCCGATGTGCTAGACATGACCATTGAGGATGCGGCAGAGTTTTTTAAGGCCGTGCCTTCTATTCGCGATAAGATGGAAACATTGAAAGACGTTGGCCTGTCCTATATCAAGGTTGGGCAACAAGCCAACACGCTTTCGGGTGGTGAGGCGCAGCGGGTAAAGCTTTCAAAGGAATTGTCTAAACGCTCGACAGGTAAGACGCTCTACATCCTCGATGAGCCGACCACGGGGCTACATTTCGAAGATGTGCGAAAATTGCTGGAGGTTCTCCACCGCCTCGTTGAACAAGGCAATACTGTCGTTGTGATTGAGCATAATCTGGATGTTATTAAGACGGCGGATTATATCATCGATATTGGTCCAGAAGGCGGCAATAAGGGCGGCGAAGTCGTTGCAATCGGCACTCCAGAAGAGATAGCGGCCACTAAAAAATCCTATACTGGTCACTTCCTTGCCCCCCTTTTGGGTAAGAAACTCACGCTCAAAGCCGCCGAATAGCCTTTAAAATCAAACCCTTAATGCGATATGTTGCTTTTTCTTTAATTTTTTGGTAATATTTGGCATAAGCAATAACAATAAGTGTAATGGAGTGAGTGAATGGCAAATGCAGTCGATGCAGTAGAAAATGCAGGAAAATCAGCGTTTCATAGCGTGAGCAAACTGGCGCAATATCCATTCAAAAAGCCCTTAATGTTTTCAGGACTTGTTGCTATGTTCGCTGTTGCAGCAGCCGCATCTGGCGGTACATCCGTAGCCGCAGCCGTTGGCGAGGTCGCAAAAGATGCAGTAATAACAGGTGCAAGTACCGCATGGACTGGCGGGGCTTACTTGGCTCAACAAGGCCTAACATACGCGCCGGATGTAATTTCTGCGGGAGCGGGTTGGGTTGGAAACCTTGCGGACACAGTATATTATCCTGCCACAGATGTCGTCACAGGCAATGGACTTGAAGACATAGGCCCTAAAGTCTAAAATTTTAGGCATCCCTATACCCCCATAGCCACGAACCGTTGAATTTATTGCCAATTCATTTTGAATTGACCTCCGTGCAAAAACTGTCCAGCTTTCCCATGCCAGTAATTTGACATAAATTGAGCTAATTTACCCCAGCCCCTAGAGAAACCTTAAGCTAAATAAGTAAACCGACTTTAAAAGAAAGGCTGACCGACCCGAACTTCATTAGCATGAGCGGTTCTCTGGCAACATTAGTTGTTGGTACGCATATTTTAGTTGACCAGCTTAAGGATATAGCGCAAGTCTCGGGCATCAGTGAAACCACCCTAGGAGCTACAGCCGGAGCCCTCACCCTTACGGGATCCGAGGCCGTTTTGACTTGGAAGGCGGCGCATAGAGAACATGACTTTCGTATATCTGTTGCCGGAGCGCAGGAGAAAACCGCGCTTTTGCTCCATGATGGTAAATGGCTGCGCCCGTCAGGAACCACACCGACAACACATATTTTTAAAACGCAGATTGTTGAGCTGCCTAATGGCATTGATCTTTCAAACAGCGTTGAAAGGAAGTCGCACGCCATATCGTGTGAACATTGATAAAAGCGGTGCAAACAAGGCAGCTTTAGAACATTTTAACAAACCGGGCTGGCTTACAGACAAACGTAACTTCATTCTGAGCCAAGCCAAGTATCTCAACAATATCGTCGAACAAGATCACCGCCACATCAAACGCATCACGACGCCCATGGGGTGTTTCAGGAAAATGCATACCGCATCCAGAACGCTCGCAGGCATTGAACTTATGAACATGATTAAAAAGAACCAACTTAAATTCACCAAATACATCGATCAAAATCTCACGCCCGTACAGCAATTCTATCGCCTGGCAATCGTCTAGATTTTGGCGACTTGTGGGACTTCTAAATCTGGCCCGCCCCCTATAATTCGGTCCAGTTTTTATCTCGTAGTTGAGGTAAGAAGAAACGATCGAACGATAGGAGTTATGAATGAGCAAATTGAGGCACAAACCGGATCAGATTATCCGTAAGTTGCGTCAGGCAGAGGTA
>JAHQVU010000050.1 GCA_019634145.1 Micavibrio sp.
AGCGCCAATCGGATTATGTTTTTGATCTCGACCGTATGACCGCGTTTGAGGGAAAAACGGGGCCTTATTTGCTGTATCAGGCTGTGCGTATTCAATCATTGCTTAGAAAAGCGGGGGAGATTGATGAAGGCGCGGCGCTGAAAATTTATGATGCGGATCGTTCTTTGGCGTTGATGCTTGGTGAATTTTCCGATCATTTTGACACGGCGCTGCGGAATAATACGCCGCATGTTTTGTGTGATTATGCGCACAGGTTGGCGCAGGAATTTAGCTCATTTTACGCGAATTGCCATATTTTGAGCGAAGGTGATGGGGGGTTGCGTGCTTCGCGTTTAAGGTTGTGCGCTATGACACATAAAATGATCGTAACAATATTGGATTTGCTTGGGATTTCAGTGCCGGAGCGGATGTAGAATTTGGGCATTATTGGCCACTTCATTGGCTAATAAATGGGGTGAGGGGCGATATTTGGCGATTATATTCTGCGTTTTCTTTCTTTATGTCGCTTTAAATCAAATCCTTTCTTTTAAACATTCAATATATAATCAAAATAAAAATGGGCGCCCATCATAGATGATGAGGTCCGGTGTGTTCGCATGGCAAGCTTCACAAACGCTGGTTCTAAATGGCTAGATCATATATATTTGATCCATTCGTACCACCACTGCGAGGTGCCCCATGCGGGAGCTCTTGAGTTAATATATATGATAATATTCCTATTAAATCAAGTTTTTTCTTGCATTTCTAGGTATTTATGGCCTTGATTTTCGGCTATATTCAGCTAAGATGCTGATATGTTAGGGATCAATAAAGTTTCCATTACCCCACAAATGTTAAGGCTGGTCGGCGAGGTCGATGAGTTTAAGGGGCTGTGGACGGGGTTGGAGCGTCACACAAGTGCGCTGCATTTGCTGGGTGATGTTGCCGATTATGGGGCGAATTTTAAGCAACTTTTATCTCCTTTACAGGAAAAGCCGATCACCCCGGATTTGATCCGCGCGCTTCATGCTGTTTTGCTCAAGCAAAAGGGCGTGAGTGTTTATAAGTTGGCGGCGGATAAATTATCCTTTCTGGATAAAGAGGGGATGCCCGTCGGATATATCGCCACGGCAGAGCCGGATCAGGTTGAAGCAATTTTGGGTAAGCTGTGTGAATGGGCGAATGAAGCGATTGATGAGACCCACCCCATGCACCCTTTGTTAGTGATGGCCGTTTTTACAGCTGTGTTTTTACAGCTCTCGCCATTTGAAAATCACAATATGCAATTGATGCGGTTTTTGCTTTTGTTGCTGATGATGAAGGCGGGATATGTGTACGCGCCTTATGCGTCCTATGACGGATTGATGGAGCTTCGTGCGGAAAATATCTATCAGGCAATTTTACATAATCAGAAATCTTTGGAGGCTGGTGCGCCGGACTGGTCGGTTTGGCTGCCATGTTTTTTCGACCTGTTGGCGGCGCAGAAGGATGTGTTGATCGCGCGGCTCTATGAGAAGCAGCTAAGCTTGGGTGAAATGCCGAAATTATCGCTGAAAATTATGGAGTTGTTTCGCGCGCATAAACGCCTGCAAATGAAAGAGATCATCAAGTTGACCAACGGGCGGCGGGCAACGATCAAGTTGCGCCTGCAAGAGTTGCTCGATGATGGCTATCTTGTGCGTCATGGTGCGGGGCGCAGCACTTGGTATTCTCTAGATTAATTCAATTCTCTTTTCTCACTAAAAATCTATACTTAAAATAAATGCGCTTAAGCGTTAATGTTGTGGTATAGTAAATAGGCTCGGTATGCCTATGCATGGGTCTATTGGGGCTGCGTGGGGTGCTTGCGTATTCTGTCTATAATTTTATTAGTGAGTTACCCCCGCATGTGGTATGTTTAAAAAAGTTGCGCTTGGGTTCACGCTATTTGGAGATTAAATGATTATGACTTTTCTTGAAAATATTTCTATTCGTACAAAATTAATGATTTTGGTGATCGTACCATTGATTGCACTATGTGCTATAACGATGCCTAGAATTCTTGAGTTGCAAAAGAGCGTGGTCATGCATAAGAGTACGGCGCATTTGATGGACATATCGATTGCTGCAAGTGCCTTAGTACATGAATTGCAAAAGGAACGCGGCCTGTCAGCCGGGTTTTTGGATTCAAAGGGACAAAATTTTTCAAGTGAACTGTCAGCGCAAAGAAAAGAAGCTGATGCCAAAATTGATGAGTTTGAAATTGTGTTGGGAGAGAGTGACTATCATGTCTATGGCGAAGAATATTCGCACAGTATGGAGGCAGCGCTTGAAGATTTAAGTGGATTGCAGGCCAAGCGAGATAAAATTTCAGGTTTCAAAGTTTCTGCTGCTGATGCGGTAAAGTATTACAGTACTATCAATAAAGATTTTTTGCATACTATTGAAGTTGGTATACATATTGCTGATGAGCCGGAGTTGATCCGTGAGGTCGCACGCTTTGTCGCGTTTGTTCAAGGGAAGGAGAGAACAGGTCTTGAGCGTGCCGTGGGTACAGCAGGTTTTAGCAATGGGTGGACCAATGAGTTGCGTAATAAATTTAAGAATCTTATCGAGGTTCAGCAGGTGTATATCAATGTATATAGATCTTTTGCCACGGAAGTAACTGTGAAAAAATTTGATAAGCTGATGTCATCTGATGTTATGCAAAAAGTAAAACGTATGCGTAAAGTGGCTTTGGCATCTTCGCAAGCTGAGGGTTCCTACGGGGCGCCTGCGACAGGTGTTGATGCTCAGGATTGGTATCAGGCAATGACGGCTAAAATCAATCTGTTGAAAAAATATGAGAAGGAATTAAGTGCACAAATTCTGGAGGATTCACAAAAAGAACTTCAGCACACCCAGAGTGAGCGCAATATTTATGCAGGATTATTGGCTGGAATGCTTATTGTGTTCTTAGGTATGACATATATTATTCTCAAGGATCTTTTGCGCAATATATTTGCGACGCAAAATATTATGCAAGAGCTGGAAAAAGGCAATGCCGATGTCGGGATAGATGGTCAGAATCGTAAAGACGAGATCGGCAGTATGATGCGATCAATGGAGACGTTCCGTGTTAGTCTGATTGAAAAGCAGCGTCTGGAGGAAGAAGCTTTGAAAGCGCAGGCGCGTGCCGAAGAAGATAAACGTAAAATGTTGGAAGGGCTTGCGGCCGATTTTGACAATAGTGTCGGTGGGTTAATTACAAGTCTTGCGGGTGCAGCAGATGAATTGCAATCGACAGCGCGAAACATGCGCTCTATTGCGGATGAAACGTCGAGCTCTAGCCAGACAGTGGCGACCTCCTCCGAGGAGGCGAGTGCAAATGTTAGCTCTGTCGCTTCGGCTATGGAGGAAATGTCGGCAAGCAGTTCGGAGATTTCATCGCAAATCACAAATACCCGTACGCGGTCGAATGATACGAATAAAAATGCGAATGATGCAAATGAAACGGTTTCACAGCTTAATCAACTGGTGGGTAATATTGGTGAAGTTGTCGGCGCTATTCGCGGGATTGCGGATCAGACGAATCTGTTGGCTTTAAATGCAACAATTGAAGCGGCACGCGCCGGGGAAGCGGGGCGTGGCTTTGCTGTTGTAGCCGAAGAGGTGAAGAAGCTGGCGGGTGAGACGGCAGTTAAAACCGATGAGATTGAAGAGCGTATTTCTGAAATTCAGGGCGCGACATCGTCATCGGTCTCTGCCATGCAACGCATCATCACCAACATTTCGGAAATCGATGAAGCAATTACTGCGGTGTCTGCTGCTGCTGAGGAGCAATCCGTTACTAATAACGAGATTACGCGCAGCATTAATGATGCATCGGGTGGTGTGCAAAGTGTTAATGCAACAATTTGCGATGTACAACGTGCAGCCAGTGAGACAGGAAGCTCTGCTGATGCGGTTTTGGAGGCCGCTAGCGAATTGGCAACTCTGTCCGATACGTTGAAAAATTCAGTAGAGAAATTCTTAGTGAATATTCGTAACGGCGCGGATGGTGCTCATGAAGCAGAGGGAAATACAAATGTTGATTCTGGGAATTATGAGCAAAACTATCAGATTGCGGCCGAGTAAAGATATGTGCACTTGCTATGGAAATTATTAGGGGCGCCGTATAAATTTTACCGAAAGATGCTAAATATTTGTTATCAGTGGCGAGAGGGGAGGCCCTCTCGTCATTTTTTCTTTATGTCGCCGACTAATCCGTTCGAATTTCATAAGGCTAATTTGGCTATATCCGGGAATAGAAAAGGACGATTATCTTACGTCGAGCCGGTGGGTGTTACGGGGTATGCACCAATAAAAAAGTATATAAACTTCTTTGGCTGTGCACAAAAAAAAATCGTTCTACTTGTATATTTAAGCGCCACTGTTATCATTGTGTGAGGTGAATCGCCTTGATATTAATTGATAAGATGGAGTTTCTTAATGAAAACTAAGCTAACACTAGGTGTTGCTGCTTTAGCGTTAGGCGGGGTTTTGAGTCCGTCCATTGCAAATGCTGCGGCACAGGATTATGGGCTTGAATACTCAGCCAATGTCGGCTTTTACAGCGAATATTCTTTCCGCGGTATAGCTCAATCAGATGAGCATCCTGCCATACAAGGCGGTTTTGATGTTTCGCACGACAGCGGTCTTTATGCTGGTATTTGGGGCTCTAACGTCGATTTTAATGATGGTTCGGAAGCAAATCTGGAGACAGATATTTATGCGGGTTATAGCGGCAGCGTGAATAACTTTAGCTATGACCTTGGCGTAATATATTATGCCTATCCAGGTGCGAACAGGTCATTGAACTATGATTTCGTAGAGTTTTCTGCAGCAGCGGGATATGATTTCGATGTATTCTCGACATCTGTAGCCTTCAACTATTCCCCGGAATATTTCGGCGATAGCGGAAACGCACTTTATTCAGCGTTCGCAGTAGATGTGCCTTTGCCGTCTGATTTCACATTGAGTGCGCATGTTGGTCATCAAAGTATACAGGATAACACAGCCTTTGGGGTGCCTGACTATACTGATTGGTCTGTTGGATTAGGCTATAATTTGGGCGGATTTGATCTGTCTTTAGCTTATATTGACACAGATCTGGATGAGCCGGGTGAGTGTGCCGATGGCTGTGATGGAAGGGTTATCTTCGGAATATCGAAGAGCTTCTAAGCTTACAGTAAGAGAGCCGACCTAAAAGCTAGATCGGCTCTTTTTCGTTATTGAGTAAAAAATCAGGGAACGTTAATGATGTATAAGTGGGTTATATATCCTGTATAACTTTTGTGGTTTTGGCTTTTTTTAGCAGAATGTCTTTTGCTGATGAGGCGTTGTTATTAGCGCAAATTGATGAGCTGCATGCGGGATTGGAAGCGCAGCAAACAAATTCAAACCATATATGGACAATGGTTGCTGCGGCCTTGGTAGCCTTTATGCAGGGCGGTTTTTTGTGTTTGGAAGCGGGTATGGTGCGCTCTAAAAACTCGATCAATGTTGCGTAAAAGAATATTCTGGATTTTTTCGCCTCTATTATTTGTTTCTACCTGATCGGTTATATGTTCATGTTTGGAACGAGCTTTGGCGGCTTTATTGGTTGGGATAAGGGGCTATTCCTTTGGGATGTTGCAGAGGATTGGAATTATACATTCTTCGTCTTTCAGGCGGTATTCGTAGGTACATGCGCGACCATTCTATCCGGTGCGGTGGCCGAGCGTATGAAATTCGGCGCTTATGTTATTATGACGATTATATTGTCGTCTTTCATATATCCAGTATTTGGTCATTGGGCGTGGGGTAATTTGCTGCAGGATAATTCCAGCTATTTGATAGATGGCGGTTTTATTGACTTTGCGGGGTCTACGGTTGTGCACTCGATGGGGGGCTGGGTCGCACTGGCGTGTGTGATTGTGATCGGCCCGCGTATAGGTAAATTTAACGAAGATGGCAGCGTGAACCCCATTCACGGGCATAGCTATGCGCTTGCGGCATTGGGTGCGATTATTCTATGGGTTGGTTGGATCGGATTTAACGGCGGCTCGACCATAACTGGTGATCCAAGCTTTGCGCATATTGTTAGCAATACGATGATTTCTGCGGCGTTTGGTGGCTTGGTCTCAACCCTTATCGGGCGCTATCATGACGGTCTATATAGACCTGATCGCTCAATCAATGGTGTGCTTGGCGCATTGGTCGGGATTACGGCCGGATGTGATGTGCTTACAACACATGGTGCGATTGCGATCGGATTAACGAGCGGGATTGTTGTTTATTATGCTGCTTATATTATGGAGCATTGGTTCAAATTGGATGATGCGGTCGGCGCGGTTCCTGTGCATGGTGTGTGCGGCGCGTGGGGTACAATTTTGTTGGCATTTTTAATGCCAGAAGATGCTTTGGCAACCGAAACACGCTTTGAGCAAATCAGCATTCAGGCACAAGGTGTTGGTATGGCATTTGTTTGGGGCTTTGGCTGGGCGTTTTTGATTTTCACGATTTTGAAGAAAACCGTTGGTTTGCGTGTTTCAGCAGAACATGAAATTGAGGGCCTTAACAGCGCCGAGCATGGAACCACACTTGGTACAGGGTTGCTGCAAGAGCGTTTGAAAGAGATTGTTTTCGGCGATGGTGATTTGACCAAGCGCCTGGACGATACGACAGGCGATGAATCTGCGGAAGTTGCGTATTTATTTAATGAGTTTATGGATCGTATTCAGGGCTTTGTTGTCAATATTAAAACGAATTCAGAAAAGCTCAAAAAATCGTCAATGAACCTAAGTGAAGTGGCATCGATTATGGCGTCGTCATCGGAGGAGTTGACCGTGCAGTCTGGGGTGGTTTCAACATCTACACACAAGGTTTCGACAAGTATGGGCTCGTCTTCAGGTGAGGTATCAGGTATATCGCGAGATATTTCAGATATATCCGAAAATGCAGAGCAAATGACGGGGAACTTAAAAACCATCTCAGGGGCTGTAGAAGAGTTATCGAACTCCATTCGTGATATTGCGGATCAAACAAACTTGCTTGCTCTAAATGCGACCATTGAAGCGGCGCGTGCAGGCGAAGCGGGTAAGGGATTTGCAGTTGTTGCGAATGAAGTAAAAAGTCTTGCGGCTCAAACAGCCAAAATGACACTAGATATTGAAGAATATATGGGAGAGATTAAAGGGAATTCCGATAATGTCTCTGATATGGTTAACAATACGATTGGTGTTATACGCACGATTAATCAGGCGGTTGCTGTTATTACGGAAGCCACAGGTTTACAAAAAGTGCAGGCTACACAAATTGAGGATACAGTTCGGACTTCGGTAGATGGATCGGGGCGAATCGCTGATGGTGTATCCGGGATTTCTCAATCGGCGACTAAAATTTCAAGTGATATTGAGGAAGTTGCGCTAGAAGCAGATGATATGGCGAATAATGTTGAGGCCTTCACTGAAGAAGCCCAGCATACCGCCAAATCAGCAGCGGAAGTTGAAAAAAGCTCTCGCGAGCTTGCCGATATCGGGAATAATTTGGAGGAATATGTATCTCAGTTTAAGACTGAGTAATTGATTTTATTTTACTTTACTGTTAAACCTAATCGAACTTTTGAGAGGAGTATCAAATGAAAAATTTTAAAGTTTTAGCACTGGCTTTGGTAATTGCGGCATTCGGTGGAAACGCTATGGCTGAAGATGCAGGTACAAAGACATCTTATACGAACAAAAAGCAAGGACGTGTTGCTTTTGTTGAAGCAGAAGATGCGACAGCAAGCGTTGAAGCAATTGACCCTTCAATGATCGAGCCAGCGGCCGGTGAAATGCAGGATACGACATCTGTATCAGGCAGCATTAAATTGCCACGCAAATAATTGCTCTAAGGCATTATATAGATTTTAAAGAGCGGTCGGATTTATTCCGGCCGTTTTTTGGTTTCAGTACGTAGTTGAGTGTGCGCGTGAGCAGGATGGATCAAAAAGGCTGAACTCTATGAGTTGTGAGATCGTGCCAGAGAAGTACTGCAACTTGCTAAAAACGTGCCTGAAATCAAAGAGAGAGCGGATTTTGATCAAGCTATGGAAGCTATAGCGCATTATATTGTAAGCCCTTCCTTCTCATGAGCATATATGACTTTAGGGTGGAAATCAGATGAATATGCCATCCAAAAAATGTACTCAAAATTATTTTGTTAAGCTATATATAGTAATTGTAAGTTTTAAGGGTTCTTAAAGTACCCTGCCTTTAATATTCTGTAAATAATAATTCGGTACAATATTTTTACGAATTATAAATAATGAACAGGGTATGTAAGAAAAATGCATATAGGCAATAAGCATTATCCAGATATAAATGCTAAAAATATCGATCAGGCAATTAATAAACTTGAAGAATTAAGTACTAATTTTTCAGAACGAACGATAAGTAATATTAATATCACTGCAAAAAATACACAGGCACAAGAGGTGTATAATCAAGCTATAAAATCTTATTTCAAATGGCAAGATGGCTTATCAGACGAGGATTTTGATGCATCTGCGCGTGGCCTATTATTGGCTGCTCAAATTAGTGAAGCAGAAGATGATCAACTTTTTAAAGCTTATAGCTATAGCGAATATGCTGTTATTCATGAAAAAAATTGTCTATATGATGGCTATTAATTATTACGAAAAGTCAATAGTGGAGTTTACTGAAGCTCAAAACCTCATGTACGAACATCAGAACTTAGGCAACTTATATCGTGTTCTTGCTTCGCAACTAAAGGTCAAACAAGAATACCCTGATATCAACTCCAACGAAATTATAAACTTAACAAAACAAATGGAGAATACTCGAATTCAGAGTGCAGGATTGTTCAGTTATAAACGAGGGGAGAAGGTTCGTAATGATGCCTATCGTGTTGAACAGGCGGAAATAGGTTTTTCGAGTAAAATGCTTATTGGGACAGATAATGTAAATGACTGTTTGACCATTATCATTCGTGACCCTGACACACACAAAACAGCATTGGCACATATTGACTCTCATACAGATGCGTCATCATTAGAACTTATTTTTGAACGAATGCCGCAGGGAGCTGATCTCGAGGCAAAGATAGTTGGCGCAAGTTATAGAGATGACCCTAACACAACGGAAGATAATAGATGGGCAGAAATAGGACAGAGTAACATTTATAAGGTATTGGATTTTTTAGAAAACAAGAATATTAAAATACTATCGTCGGATATTCTTGAGGGCTCACAACCAACAGCCATAGTCGTTGACCCAAAAACTTTTGATATTGTAGAGGCAATACCCAATGTACCCAACCCAGATAAATATATCGCAAATATGAAAATACACGCCATAATTGGAGAGCGCCCTCTTCGAATTGCATTTGATTTAACATCATCGAGTGAACGAGGTCCAATTTTACTTCGCGCGCAAGAAACTAATGTGTTAAAATCTCAATATCTAGAAAAAAGCGAAATCGAATTGAAAGACTTATTTCAGTCTTGGGGGGATTCTGATGCTCAAGTGCCTAGGAGTGTTCATGGTAATATGCAATTATCAAACGCTTATATGAATGCCCAAGAACAACTGGCAGAAAAATTAGATGAAAAGCTGACCCAGTTAAAAGCTGAAGGGGTTGAGGTTGATGAAATTGAAAGGCGAGACATTCTTGACGCACTGAGCGAAAGCTCAGTTTATATTGGAGAAAACTCTGACTTAGCCAATAAACCACTTTTTGATTTTATTCAAAATGATCTGTTTGATATCAGCGATGGGTATTACGAACTCAGGATTGCTGATTTACAAGATATTGAATTTACCGACCAGCCTTATCAGGTCATAAAGCTAGATCAGATAGAGCAAACAATGCAGCTTGCTCAGGATTATATTTGGACACCTGACAACAATATTAAGCTCAATTGAAAGATATACAATAGCTTAAGGTGTTCGAGGCAGTAAGCTTACATAGCATGGCCCATAAGTTGAAATAATGATGGCTGCAAATATATTTTTTTTTCATGGAAACTTATTCGTTCATAGATCAAGAAAAGTTATATAATACGTTAAGATTTTAAAACAGATTTAATCTTAACTTCCATTTCTTCTATGGTAAACGGCTTGCGAATATAGGCAGAAACCCCTGCTTCCATCGCCTCCTTAACCGAATTTATAT
>JAHQVU010000051.1 GCA_019634145.1 Micavibrio sp.
AAGGTCAACCAAAGAAACATTCGCAGTCGGAACGCGAATCGCCACGCCATCCAGCTTACCATTAAGCTCTGGCAAAACCTTACCCACGGCTTTCGCCGCACCTGTAGATGTTGGAACCAAGCTCATTGCCGCTGCGCGTGCACGTAAGGGGTCTTTGTGCGATCCATCCACGAGGTTCTGATCCCCTGTATAAGCATGGATTGTCGTCATGAAACCTTTATCAATACCAACAGTTTCATTTAGAGCGTAAGCAACCGGCGCAAGGCAGTTCGTCGTACATGACGCGTTAGAAACGATTTTATGCTCTTTTTGGATTTTGTCATGGTTCACGCCATAAACAACCGTGATATCTTCATCCGTGCCCGGCGCAGAGATCAAAACTTTCTTCGCGCCCATCGCCATGTGTTTGCCCGCACCTTCGCGGTCTTTGAATTTGCCTGTACATTCCATCATGATGTCCACGCCTTCATCACCCCAAGTACACCCTTCAGGGTCGCGGCTGCGGAAGCGTGTAATTTCTTTGCCATCAATGATGATTTTGTCTTCACAGCGTTTCTCAACGGAGAAGGGTGCGCGGCCATGGATTGAGTCATATTTTAGTAGAGGAAAGAAATTACCACCCGGATCGTTAATAGCAACGATTTCTATATCTGTACGCTTTTGCTCGAAAATCGCACGTGCCGTTAAACGGCCAATACGACCAAACCCGTTAATACCAATTTTAAGTGTCATTTTTTTTCCTTCTTCTTTTACTTTTGAGACAGCTTTCTATTCGCCGCCTCGACGATGGCCTCAGTGGTAATCCCATAATGCTTGAAAAGCTCTCCTGCCGGTGCGGAGGCGCCAAAACTATTCATTCCGATAAATGTCGAATGTCCACCGATAATGCGATCCCATCCTTGGCGGATTCCAGCCTCCACGGCTATCTTTACACTTTTATTGCAAACAAGTTCCGTGAAATATTCGGCCGGTTGATCAAAAAACAGATCCATACAAGGCACCGAGACCACACGTACAGCCGCGTCAATGATCGAAGCCGCCTCAACCGCGAGGTAGACTTCTGACCCGCTCGCAAAGATCGTAACATCAGGCTCACCATCACAATCTTTAAGGATATACGCACCCTTCGATACCATGTTTTCTTTACGGTTGTCGCACAATGTCGGTAAACCCTGACGTGTAAGCGCCAGCACAGATGGCGCATCTTTAGAATTAATCGCGCACTCCCATGCCTCTGCGGTCTCAATCCCATCACATGGACGATAGAGATAGCAGTTAGGGATCGCGCGCAACGCCGCAAAATGTTCAACTGGTTGGTGCGTCGGACCATCCTCACCTAAGCCGATGGAATCATGCGTCATCACATGGACAACACGCTGCTTCATCAACGCGCCAAGGCGAATGGCCGGACGCGAATAATCCGCGAACTGCAAGAACGTACCCGCATAGGGCAGCAAACCGCCATGCAGCGCGAGGCCGTTCATACACGCCGCCATGCCAAACTCACGCACACCATAGTTCACGTAGTTACCTTGATAATCGTTACGGTCGATAACCTTGCTCGCCGCAACTTTAGTGTTGTTCGATCCTGTTAAATCCGCAGAACCACCAATCAAAAGCCATAGTTTTTCAACCAGCGTCTCCAAACAATCACCTGAAGTTTGGCGCGTTGCGCGCTTTGGTTTTTTATCGGCAAAATCGGCTTTAAGCTCGGCAATCAGTGGCGCAATAGCATCGCTATAGTTCCCCGCATGCGCTTTGGTGTGACACTCTTTCCATTTAGAACCATCTAAACGCTCATTCCAGTCCAGAAATTTTTGATAGTTCTGCTGCCCAACGGCGCGCCACATACCCAAAATATCATCAGGCACTTCAAATGGTGCGTGCGGCCAGTCTAGGTTTTTACGCGCACCTGCAATCTCTTCATCACCCAGTGGCGCACCATGCGCTTTATTGCTGCCTTGTTTAGTCGGCGCACCAAACCCGATATGCGTTTTGCAGCAGATCAAAGAAGGCGTGCCTGTCTCGCGTGCCTTTGCAATCGCTGCTTCGATCTCTTCATAATTATGCCCGTCAATCGTCTGTACGTCCCACCCGTACGCCTCAAAACGCTTAGGCGTATCATCGATAAAGGTCAAATCACACGCACCGTCAATGCTGATGCCGTTATCATCATACATCACAATCAGCTTGCTGAGCTTCAAATGCCCTGCCATCGAGCACGCCTCATGCGAAATCCCTTCCATAAGGTCGCCATCACCGCACATTACATATGTATAGTGATCAACGATATCATCGCCATAGCGGCCATTATGAATGCGCTCACCCAATGCCATGCCAACGGCGGTTGCGATTCCCTGACCCAGTGGGCCTGTAGTGGTTTCAATCCCCGCATCATGCTCTACCTCAGGGTGACCGGCGGTAATTGCACCTAATTGGCGAAAATTCTTGATCTGCTCCAACGTCATTTTCTCATAACCGGTCAGGTAATTGAGCGCATAAAGTAGCATTGATCCATGACCGCCTGACAGTACAAAGCGGTCACGATCCGCCCATTCAGGGTTTTTCGCATCGAACTTCAAAAATTTGGAATAAAGCACGGTCGCAATATCGGCCAGACCCATCGGCGCACCGGGGTGGCCGGAATTTGCTTTTTGCACCGCGTCCATCGAAAGGGCGCGAATGGCATTGGCCATTTTTTTCAGATGCAGATCTGGGTTGGCTGATGGTACTTTGGCTGTTGACGCTGTGCTCATGATCTATGCTCCCGAATAAAGCCTTATATATAATAAATGAATTTGCGCTAACATATGCCGCTTGATGCCGCTAACGTCAAGCCAAACTAGGCGTGCATAGCAAAATATTTGTGGTTTATTGCACAAAACTTGTTTTCGATGCTTGACCCCATACTTTAACACCTGATAGCGTTTTCCTACATCAAACCACCATTTAGATTTTTTTGGCTAGAGGAAGACCATGTCTGAAATTTCGCGCGCATTAACCAAATTAAACAGGGCCGTCTATTCATTAGAGGGCGCTGCAGAAGTGCTGGAAAGCAAGCTCGTCGGCGAGCAGCGTGATATGTTTGCATCTCCCGCAGTGAGCGCACCAGCCAATGCGAATGCAAAGATCGACAAAACAGTCGTGAAAAAATCACTCGACCTCGCAATCAATAAAATCGAGGAAATCCTCGCTGATGGAGAAAAAGCTCATGGCTGAGGTGAATATAAATATTAATGGACGTAATTTCGCCATCCAGTGTGAAGCTGGACAAGAGCCTCGCGTGGCAGAGCTTGGAAATTATGTTGATGGACGCGTTAAGGGCATTGCCGGTGCTGGCGCCGCGAACAATGAAGCGCACCTTCTGGTTCTTGCCGCTCTAATGTTGGCGGATGAAGTCTTTGATGCTCGCGAGGAGGCTGCGCATCTAAGCCGTGAAATTCGTGATGCAAGAATGGGCGCAGAGCAAGAAGCAGAAGTCGCCACTGCCATTTCTGATCTTGCCGAGCGCATCGAGCAGGTCTCTGGCCGCATTCAAGGCGCTTAAATTCACAAACAATTTCCTTGCAATTTACCCCATAAGAACCACATATATCTCTCGTGGGCTCGCTGCGGGGTTGACGTGATACCATTTTTATCCCAGGGGCCGATGCTTTCGCATAGGGAGCTGTCACTGTCCGGAACCACTCTCGTACCGCTTTAGGTACATTTGCATTGGGGATCCGGTTACCACGGCACCCACCTGTTTATCAGGGCCACGATGCGGATACTCCGTGTACACGGCCACCGCGGCACCCACGTTTTTACATAGATGCCGCTGGCAGGTAAGAGTATAGTTTCCTAGTTTAAAGGCTCAAACTCATCGTCGAGCTTATGCTGTTCACACGAGTTAATATCGGCAAATTTCTTCTCACGAATCGGCCGCTCCTCTTCCTGAACAGCGCGGTATTTTTCGAGCAAAGCAGCATATTCCTCATTCAATTCAAATATTGGCTCTCGCTCTTCTTTTGGATGTGATACGAAATATGCCTCAACCAAAAATTTAGCTAAGTCCTCTGTTAGCTTATGTTGTCTCAAGTTTACTTGATTGTGCAAATAGGGGCTTTTAACATCCATATCGTTAAGGTCAATTTCTTTCACATCAGGATTGTCTTCTTGCATCTCGGATACAATTTTGACTATCTCTTGTATGGGGCGATCAAAATTTCTTTCATGAAATTCTTCATATGTTTTGGGAAGCGGGTATCCCTCATTTTCGTAAGCTCTATCAAATGCTTTTAAAAGGTCTTTCCAAGATGATTTAAGTGCTGAGGCTGGGTTTTCCGCAGAATTTATAATTAATCTACGCCACCCATCAAATGATCCTAGTGTAATTATGTTTTGATTATTTTGATGGCCTTCATGCAGGAAGGATTTTTCTTTGTCACCTTTAAGTGCCGCTGCAACTTTATGTAATTTTTCATCAGCAAAGCGTACTTGCCCTACACCTTTATGAAGTTGTATGTCGGTATAGCTTTTCTACGGCATCTACCAAGCCATTATAATGACAATTAAAATAGGTAGGTATTTTTACTCTTGGGCATAAATGCTCATATTGTGCACTGGAAAACTCTTCTAAAACCTTGTCGTGAAGCTTCTGCTCTTTATTCTCGTCCATTTTAACACCTCTATATTTAGTTTATTGTTGTTAATTGCATTTTATATGAAAAATAAAATGAGTTACAAGAAAATATGATTGCGCCAAATAAAAAGCATTTCGCAAATTGTCAAACTCAAGGTATTATGCGCGCCATGTCCAAACGAAATTTCAGATATCACCGCCCGTTTTTTTCTAATCGTACGCCTAGAGCGCCTAAGAAATCGCAATCGAGTTTTGTAATCCTGCCCGTGATCTGGACGGGGCTAAAGCGCTTTGCGATGGTGCTTGGTTTTTTCTTTATGGTGAACCTATTAATGATTACCATCGCCATCGGCCCGATTATGAACGGCGCGCAAGGTGATGCACCAACTCTATCGGACAAAGCAGTCTTATATTTGCCGCTCAAGGGCGGTTTTACCGAAACGGAAGAGGGCGGCGGTTTGTTTGATCCCTTCGCCGATCAACCTATGACTATTTCCCGCACAATTAATGCTATTGATCGCGCGAGCTCTGACGAGCGCGTAAAGGGCATGATGGCGCGTATGGATGATGGCAATTTCGAACTCGCCCACGTTGAAGAGCTCCGGGCCGCGATCAAGCGTTTCCGCAAAAGCGGCAAATTCGCCTATATCTATAGTTCTTCGTTCGGCGAGGGCGGGGGCGGCCTCGGGCGATATTATCTTGCCTCCGCCTTTGATGAGATTTGGATGCAGCCGCTCGGCGTTGTCTCAATTCCCGGTATTAGCCTTGAAATGCCCTTCATTCGTGAAGGTGTAGATAAGCTGGGCATTAAGCCAGAATTCTTTAAGCGTAAAGATTTCAAAACAGCGTATGAGAGTGTGACCAATGATGAAATGTCCGAATCTAACCGCATTATGATGCAAAAGCTGGTCGATGATCTGCGCAATAAAATCGTTGGCGACATTGTTGCTGATCGCGGCATAAAAAAAGAGCGTTTCCTCGACCTTGTTAATCTAGGGCTTTTTACAGCAGATCAGGCCGCGAAAGAAATGTTAATCACGCACGCTGATTACGCCGATGTGCTGGTCGATAAAATCGCAAAAGACGTTACTGGAAAGCCTGATTTTGAAGCGCTCGACATCGTTGATTTGGGTGTATATGCCGACATCGCCCTCCCTAAACTCGACAAGAAAAAACTTGCCGAAACCAAGGGAAAAGTTGCACTGATCTATGCCGTTGGTATGATCGTGCCAAGCGATGAAGATAGCGGGTTTGGTGGCTCTCAAATCGCTGCCGCCTCTGTTATTGCGCCTGAGATTTTAGCAGCTTCGAGAGATGATTCAATAGAGACGATTCTACTCCGTATCGACAGTCCAGGCGGCTCACCAGCGGCGAGTGAAAGTATACTCCGTGCACTTGAAAAAGCGAAGAAAAACGGCAAGAAAGTTGTCGTCTCCATGGGCCCAGTTGCAGCCAGTGGTGGATATTGGATCGCCGCAAATGCCGATCGTATCTTTGTGAATGCTTCAACATTGACCGGTTCGATCGGCGTGATTGGAGGAAAGTTCTCCATCGCCGAAATGTCCGAAAAACTCGGCATCAACTGGGATGGCGTTAGCTGGGGTGAAAATGCAGATATGTGGTCGGTTTCCAAATCTTTCAGCGAGAGCGAAGCCGCACAATTCAACCTCATGCTGGATAATGTTTATGCCGCATTCATTAAGCGTGTAGCCAAAGGACGAAGCATGAGTGAGGAGGCGGTTGATAAAATCGCTGGTGGTCGTGTTTGGAGCGGCCGCGCCGCAGTCAAAATAGGCCTAGCTGATGAGATTGGTGGTCTGGATCAAGCTCTTGATTATGTTGCAAAATCCAGTGGGAAAACCAACCGCACAGACCTCGATATTATCGTGATGCCAGAGCCGAAAAGTGCCCTCGAAGAGTTCATCGAAATGCTCGATAACCCAATGTTTACCGGACAAGCTGTACGCATGCATGCCCGCATTCTTACAGCTCTTCAGCCTTATCTCGAAACCCTGCAATTACGTGCGCGAAACCCTGTTACAACCTATGAGCCGATGCGCCTACAATAAATCACGATCCAGCCATTAAGCCACGCGCTGCCCGTTGAAAAATTCTTTCAGCACGACATACATATCCTGATAACTCATGAGAATGTGATCAGGCGAAAAGCCCTTCTCTAAGATCGCCGCCGCTGCATTCAGACCATAGGCAATCGGCACAATTTCGCAAGGCAGGTGCTCCTTCGCATTCAAAACAGCCAGAACATCCTTATGCCTGTCGCCGACATACCAAATTACATCATCCTTAACCACCTGATGCTCCATTCTCTGAAGCGCGAGCAAAATCGGCTCTGGATTAGGTTTGGATTTGCGAATATCCTCGCGGAAAATTGTGACCGGAAAATACTCTCCTAACTCAAATTTATCAATAATATCAAGTCCATATCCTTTGCCGAGTCCATTTGAGGCCAGCGCCATCGGCACGTTATTATTCTTGAGAAGCCGCAAAACCGTACGGATATACGGACAAGGCTCGACCAAAAGTTCGACATCCTTGCGGCGTAGCTTATGGATCGCCTTATGCACAATAATCGAGCGCGGCGCACGCGCAGGCTCTTCAGGCGTCGGCAATATTATCGGCCCTTGCGCACCGCGCTTAAACAGCCACATCCACAGCCGCGCGATTTTGAACGCGCTGTCATCCATCCACTCCATAAGGCCCAACATACGCGGGTTGAGGTGACGAACGGTGGTTCCGTCCATGTCAAATATTACAATACTGGGCTTAGGCAGTGACATTCGATAAACCCTAAAGCCTTTTCAAAAGGGCATCAAGCCGCTTTTCATTCGCCATCAAAGCTTTACGCAGATTTATAAACGCCGTCGATCGCGCCCCGTGTTTTAGCGCATTGGCCGAAGATTTAGCCTTTCCTGCATCACTTTTCGGCCCCGTAGATTTCTCCCAAGGGCGGGTCTTATTGTTTATTTTAGCCTGCATCTGGCGACGTTTCTCCGGCCAAGCTCTTCTTTTAGCTTGGTTTTTAGAGTTAGCGAGTTCGTTCGTCATTTTTTTACACATGGGGGCTACTCCCCCTTTTCAAAATCAAACACGGGCGGTGTGGACGGACAGATCAGGCCATAATCCGCATCCCGTTCGTAAAACGGCATATTCATCGCGGCCAGCTTATTAATATGGCTGAGCGTACCCATATATTTGGCAGAGGCCTTGCTGCTGATGGATTTGGTGCATTGTGCCTGCGCCTTGAAGCCAAGCACAAGCCAATTCATACGGTTCATGCTCTCATCACTGGCATAATCAGGGGGACTGGCCAGGTGATTGATCGCAATATGCGTAAAGATATGATCGAGCAAAGCCGTCTGGTTCCTTAATATTTGTGGATCGGAAGCCTGGGTATCCAGCGCGTTCAGCGCCTCGGTCTGCGCGGTGATGGTGTCGATATAGGCACGTATATCAGCGGGCTTTGGCGCGGCTCCTATTCTCCTGACGCTATGTTAAGCGGTTTGCGGCCTCGGCGCGCCCAAAGCATGAGCGCATCCGCAATAATCAACCGCAGCCCCCTCACCGTCAGAAGATCGGGAAACCATGGGGGAGGTTATAGGAATTTATTCAGGTTGTCAAGTTTTAACTCGATGCCTTACGCCCTCACTGCGTTACGCGACGCTAGCATATGTTTCATACGCCACGCTCCTTGTGCCTTGTCAGGTCAAAAGTTCATTCGAGTTAGAGTGATTTAAACAAGTTATTTTGGCCAACTATCTGACATAAGCTTATCATAGTCATTTTTTGGCGAAGATTGATATCTATCTTCAAAACATATCAACGGAGAATTTCGTACTACTTTATCACATGACTTACCATCCTCGTTTATTGTTTTAAATAACTCTGATTTATCTGGGATAGCTAAGAAATGGTCTCCTATTGTCTCCATATATAATACCCCATCAATTAGATTGAGGTTGGCGTGTGCATAAAGATTTTCTTTACCATCAATAAAATCCCATACAACAATCTCTCCTTTGTTTCCTGATAGGCGTCCTTGTACATTTAAAAAGCCATGAATTGTACGTTGAGCTAATTGGTAAATACGTTCATCTTGTTTTAATTGGTTATAATTATCTTTTGCAAGCCATTCACTGGCATCTAGCGTTCCTACAAGAATTCCATTTTCAGCTTTTAAAGATAATATTATGGGTCTATTGGGGTCGTTGTGGAGTTCACAATTTATGCAGCCTTCAGAAGGATTAGTCCAGATCCCTGTAAAAAGTGCATCTCTTTTTATTATATGCTGGCGATAATGGTTGGAGGCATAAAAAATGCAGCCAACTAATGCCGCTATTATCCCTATAAGGCTTGCTATTGATCCTAATAAATTACTTTTTTTTTCTAAAAATTGGCTCGTTTTGTGTAACATTTTTTAGTCCCCGCAATGACGGAGAATTTGGTTCACAACCAGTCCAGCCTCTTCATATTGCTTGTCGGGATCGTTGTGATCTTGGAAGGTGTCGGGGAGGGTGAGGGTGCGTACGCGTACACCGTTCAGCAGATCATTATTCGCCAGATATTCCAGCACAATCGCGCCGAAACCACCGCGCGCACCTTCTTCCAGCGTAATCAAAACATCATGTCGCGCGGCAAGGTCTTGCACCAACGCTTCATCGAGCGGCTTGGCAAAACGCGCATCGGCGACCGTGACCTTTTTGCCTTGTTCGCTCAAAGCTTTCGCGGCCTTAAGTGCTTCTTCAAGGCGCGTGCCATAAGACAAAATGGCGACCGACGCTGCTTTGTCATTCTGAGGTGAAGCCGAAGAATCTCCTTGTGGCTTTTGAGATCCTTCGCGCTGCACAGGATGACAGGGGGTGCTGAAAACAATGCGTCCCTGACCGATGGGGAGGGCTTTTGCGGACTCTGGCACTTCCGCGCCTGTGCCTGAGCCGCGCGGATATCTCAGCGCGCATGGCCCGTCATTATAGGCCGCAGCGGTGGCGATCATATGGCATAGCTCGGCCTCATCGCTGGCAGCCATCAACATCATATTCGGCAGGCAAGAAAGATAGGCGATGTCAAAGCTACCCGCGTGCGTGGCGCCATCCGCACCGACCAACCCTGCACGGTCAATCATAAAGCGTACGGGCAAATTCTGGATCGCGACATCATGCACAATCTGGTCATAGGCGCGTTGCAGAAAGGTGGAGTAAATCGCGACAAAGGGCTTTAACCCCTCGGCGGCCATACCGGCAGCAAATGTCACGGCGTGCTGCTCGGCTATGCCAACATCATAGGTGCGGGTGGGGTGTGCGCTAGCGAATTTATCCAGCCCCGTGCCATCGGGCATAGCGGCGTGAATGGCGACGATCGCCTCGTCTTTATCGGCCTGGCGGATAAGCTCGGATGCAAAAACATTGGTGTATGTGGGCGCGGCAGGTGTACTCTTTGCCTGTACGCCTGTATCCACATCAAAGGTTTTTACAGCGTGCAGCTTGGACGGCGAGGCCTCAGCATGGCTATAGCCCTTGCCTTTCTCCGTACGTGCGTGGATGAGGACGGGCCCATAATCATCGGACTCTTTAAGGTTACGAAGGATCGGCAATAGCTGGCTGAGGTCATGCCCATCGACAGGGCCGATATAGTAAAAGCCCATTTCCTCGAAAAGCGAGCCGCCGCCAATGGCTACGCGTGCGCCTTCTTCCGCACGTTTAGCGGCATGACGAATGGGTGAGGGCAGGTGATCGACGATCTTTTTGCCCATCTCGCGCGCATTGATATAGCCCTTTTTGGACACCAGTTTGGTCAGATATTTGCTCATCGCGCCAACGGGCGGGGCAATCGACATTTCATTATCATTGAGGATGACGATCAGGCGGTTCTTGTTCTCGCCCGCATTGTTCATCGCCTCATACGCCATACCCGCCGACATCGCGCCATCACCAATCACCGCAATGCAATGCTTGTCATGGCCTTGCTGATCAGCGGCAACAGACATCCCCATCGCAGCAGAAATTGAGGTTGAGCTGTGACCAGCGCCAAAGGGGTCGTATTCGCTCTCACTACGTTTGGTGAAGCCTGACAGACCACCGCCCTTGCGCAATGTTTCAATCCGATCTTTGCGCCCAGTGAGGATTTTGTGCGGATAGCACTGATGCCCAACGTCCCAGATTAAACGATCATCGGGTGTATCAAACACCGCGTGAATGGCAACGGTCAGCTCGACAACGCCAAGCCCCGCGCCCAAATGCCCACCTGTCTTTGATACGGCCTCTATGGTCGCCGCGCGCAGCTCATCAGCGAGCGTGCGCAGCTCAGCATCGCTCAAGCCTTTCATATCGGCAGGGATGTTTACGCGCGATAGCACGCCGTTATGCCCGATTGGTGCGGGCAGAGTATTTACGTCACTGTCTTGTGGTTTCGCTTCTGTCATGGTCGCCCTTTATAACGCCAAAAAGGGCGCGATTGCAAAGGTTTTCGAGGGAGACAAATGGGGTTTTATTTTATTTGGGATGCGGCATGTTCGAAATAGAACTTTGATGGCGTTTCTTTATTTTTTCAGCTTGTATAGGCAAGTCCGTTTTAAACTGTTTATTAAGTAGGTATAGATCATTCAATTCATACAGTAAATCTAATTCATCTATGGTTGACGCGCCATAATTAGCTGGTATAATTTCTATTCCGCCGTTAGTCTCGGTAATAAAAATAGAGCGAAGGTGAAAAAGTCCAGCTTTGTTATTCTCTGCCATATAGTCTATAAAGCTCTTATAATGATCAAATGTTTCGTGGTTCTGCTTATAATCTAAATAAGCGCTATCCAACTCCTTGGCTTTGTTTTTGAGGCTATTGAAATGCCTCTGTACATGCGCTTTGCGATTAGCCCGATTTTTCTCGGTGTTATAAGTATAGAATAAATTTTCGCGCTGAAAAATATTGATGGAAAGTTCAACTAAATTCGTATGCCCTTTATAGATGACGGGCTCCACAAATCCGGATGTTCTTTCTTTGAAATGCTCGTTAAGGGGAAGGTTCTTTTCCGCCATATTTGTGTCCGCCGCTATAAGTTATGAAAATTTAGTATTATTATAATTAAAAGAGATCGTAGAGTGAATGCATGGATATGTCAAATCTATGTTCAGGGGGCGGTGAAAACTAGATATTGAAAAACCACGCCATGCATGGTTTATTCCCTATTTGATTAAATTGATGAGCCATGACGGAAACTGATAAAGCAGCATTGAGGGCGGAAGCGCGTAAGCACCGTAGTCGCAACAGCTTTGCCGAGGAGCGCCCGGAGGGTGCAGCGGAGCTGTTCTGGCAGACATTCCCCGATCTGCCTAAATCTTTGGTGATTGCAGGGTACTGGCCGAAGGGACGCGAGTTTGACTCCATGCTTATTCTGGAGCAGGCACATGAAAAAGGGTATAAAACCGCGCTGCCTGTTATTGATGAAAACTCTCTCATATTGCGGTTTCTGGAATGGAATACGACAACGGAAATGGTAAGCGGGGCGTTTGATATCGCGCAGCCATCGGGAACAAATGACGTTTCACCCGACATCATTCTTGTGCCGCTTTTGGCATTTGACCGCAGAGGCGCACGTCTGGGGCAGGGAGGCGGCTATTATGATGCAACGCTTGAAAAGCTGCGCAAAGAGGGGGATGTTATCGCGGTTGGTACAGCCTATGCAGGGCAAGCGGTATTATTTAACCTGCCCACCGAAGCGCATGACGAGCGCATGGACATGGTGATTACACCCAAACAGGTGCATGATTTTAGAAGGCAATTATGAAGATATTATTTATCGGCGACATATATGGCAGGAGCGGGCGCGAGGCGCTGGAAACGCACTTGCCGACGCTTAAAGAAAAGTTGAATCCCGATGCTGTAATCGTCAATGTGGACAATGCCTCACACGGGCGTGGAATTACGGATAAACACGCTGAAGAGTTTTTCTCACTGGGCGTTGATTGCCTCACAGGCGGAGATCATGTCTGGGATCAGCGCCAGATTATAGCTTACATCGGTCGCCAGCCAAAGCTCTTGCGCCCTATAAATTTTTCAGAGACTGTCCCAGGTGTGGGTGCTTTGAAAGTTCGCACTGATGATGGCCGTACGTGCCTTGTTATCCATGCATTAGGGCGCGTTTTTATGAACCCGATGAACGATCCTTTTGCCGCCGTGAACAAAATCGTCGAGACCAATAAGATGGGGCGGGATGTGGATGCAATCTTTGTTGATTTTCATGCGGAGGCCACATCTGAAAAAATGGCGATGGGGCATTATCTGGATGGACGTGTAAGCGCAGTTGTCGGTACGCATACGCATATTCCGACGGCCGATAACCATATTATGAAGGGCGGCACGGCTTATCAAACAGATGCAGGGATGTGCGGCGACTATGACAGTGTTATTGGCGCCAGAAAAGACATTCCGCTGCATAAATTTGTGAAAGGTATGCCCGGCGAACGTATGATCCCTGCAAATGGTGATGCTACACTCTGTGGCTGTTTGATTGAAACTGATGATAATAATGGGCGCGCAAAATCTATAAAGCCAATTAGGCTTGGCGGAGTTCTTGCGCAAGAACTGCCAATATAGTTGATGTTAATTTTCGCCACGGTTGCGGCGGAAATATCGGCTGCAAGCGCTCTCTAAAGCATTCAGGACCTCTTGTCCGTGCTCACCCCCTTCGCCTTTGATCTTGCCTTGAATGACCGCGCGCATAGTGGTGTGGAAGGCCAGAATAATTTCGATAGCGCCGATGTCAGGCTCTTCAATCACTTCTAGAAACTGGATCAGACGGTCAGCAATTTTGGTAATCAGCTGATAATGGAACATCCCGCCATTGGCTTTAAGTTGCATGGTCGGGTAGATCAGGAATGAGAGAATATATTCAACATCCTCGCTTGGCACAAAGCCTTTCGCGCGGTCAATCCCCTGAAGCAGAGTGTCAAGATACATAACAGCCAGCGGCTCAAAATCTTGCGTGTTTTCTTCCAAAAGCCTTTGTGCTTTATCGAGGATATCATCGCTAAGCCCGCCGGACCCAACCTTTTCTTTTAAGTGATTTGGCGGTCGTATGAACTCTGCCTTACGGCGTCGCTTTTGATTGAAATATATATCCATATAATTATCCGATTAAAGCCTGATTTTCTTTTACTTTATCCTCGATGCGGCGGTGCGGCCCTGAAAAATCATCCGGCACTTTGCGGCGGCGATCAGGGCCGAAAAAATCTTCCGAGCGCACAAATTGGCGGGGCTTTTCAATTATGGATGATATGCGGCGGTATAGGTCGCGCGCGTTAAATGGCTTGACCAGAAACTCTGTGACGCCCACATCGCGTGCCTGCATTACGCGGCGCTTTTCGGTAAAGCCGCTCATAAGGATGACAGGGGAAAATTGATTAGGCGAGGAGGGGTCATTACGAATGCGACGGGTAAGAGAAATTCCGTCTACAGGACGCATCATCCAATCAGAGATCACCAGGTCAGGTTTGTGAGTGCAAAATGCTTTGAAGCCTTCGTCACCATTCTTTGCAGAATAAATCTCGGTGATACCAAAGGTGGTAAGAATTGACTTCATAAGCTCCAGCATAGGCTGGTTATCTTCTACGACGAGAACGCTGACTTTATCGAATTGATAGTTCACGAATTTATGCTCTCACTTGCTTATTAATATTAATGAGATAGAGCTTGATTGTACCACAGACAGGACGAGATGTAATGATTTTCTACAAAATTAAAGCTGCATTAGCACATTAAGCCATTGAAACAGCGCGCATGATGAATATAATCCCTGTCCAAGACATATGAATCAAAAGAGGCATTTATGGCAGGTCATTCCAAATGGGCGAATATTCAGCACCGCAAAGGCGCACAAGACAAAAAACGCGCGAAACTCTTCTCCAAACTGGGGCGCGAGATATATGTGGCCGCGAAAATGGGCGGCGGTGATCCTGATATGAACCCCCGCCTGAGGCTCGCGGTTGCAACTGCAAGAAGCCAATCTATGCCAAAAGACGGGATAGAAAAGAACATCCAAAAAGGCATCGGTGGCACCGGCGGCGAGGACTACGAAGAAATCCGCTATGAAGGCTATGGTCCGAACGGTGTTGCGATCATTGTGGAATGCCTAAGCGATAATCGCAACCGCACCGCCAGTGAAGTGCGCTCAATCTTTGCCAAGGCCGGCGGCAATATGGGCGAGACAGGCAGCGTGAACTTCATGTTCGATCGCATTGGCGAGGTTGTCTACCTATCCGATAAAGCCAGCGCCGAAGACATGTTCGAAGCCGCGCTTGAGGCCGGCGCGGACAATGTTGAGAGCACTGCGGAAGGGCACTTTATCACATGCTCGGTCGAGGATTTCGGGGCGGTGCGCGATGCGCTCGAAGCTAAATACGGCGAGCCAGAGCGTCAGGGACTAATCTGGCAACCGAATGTGAACACACCGGTGGATGAGGAAACCGCCCGTGCAATCATGAATTTGGTCGATACACTCGAAGATAATGACGACGTTCAAAACGTCACCACCAACGCCGACATCACCGACGAGATCATGGAAAAGCTGATGGATGAGTGATGTGAAGGTGCTTGTATATGAATAGGTCAGCTTCTTATTTCGTGAAAATATAATAAGACACGGAGTAATTTCGTTCTTTATTTGTTCGCGCAGTGTGATATGTTGGCATTATGTTGATTCTCGGCATAGATCCAGGCTTACAAAAAACAGGATGGGGCATCGTTGAAAGCGAGGGCTCACGGCTAAGTTATGTCTCTAGCGGGCTTATAAAGCCGCTTGCATCCCTTGATATGGCGGCGCGTCTTGCAACGCTCTATGAGGGATTGACTGCCGTTATTAATGAGTACAAGCCGTCCATGGCCGCTATAGAGGAAACATTTGTAAATAAAAACCCTGCAAGTGCCCTTAAATTAGGTCAAGCCAGAGGTGTGCTTATGGCCGTACCGGCTCTACACGGGATTGAATTAGCGGAATACGCTGCTAACAAGGTAAAGAAATCGATTGTTGGTGCAGGCCACGCCGATAAAAACCAAATGGGCATGATGATCCGAACTTTATTGCCAGCTTGTGGGCAGATCAGCGAAGATGAGACTGACGCCCTTGCGGTGGCAATCACGCACGCGCATTATAAAAGTCACAATAATATGATTTTGAAAAAGGCTGCGATTTTTGATGCGCAGTAAAGGCTCATGATTAAAAACCTGATTATAATCATTGTAATACTGTCCGCACTTGTCGGGGTTTATACATTTCACTTCTATAAAACCCGTCATAACGCGCGCCAAAATGTGGTGGAGCAATATAATACAAATACAGCATTTTCAGACAATTGCACGGATTGGGCGTCAATTAATATGCCCTTTGGTGAATATGTGCTCGCGCATACGTCTATTATGATTAAGAGCTTCTTTAATGATAAATCGCCTTTGAAATATGTTCGCACTGAAACGCCCAATTACACAAACATCACCGCATATGATGACCATACCTCGAGCGATATTCTAAAAATAAGCGACCTACAAAACCTCTCGCAGAATAACGGTGAAGTGCTAAGGCAGACCGCTTGGACAAAACGCGAAGTTGGAATGCTTATCGATGTCACCACGGAAGGCACAAGTTTTATTCCTATAAAAAACGATGATTTTAACCGCTACCCCATGAAGCGTGCGGACGAAATTGCACCCTTATTATCCCTGAATACGGAAGAAATCGTGAGTGTACTTGGAGTAGGGCAAGATGTGTCTGTCCGTGCAAGAATAAAGCAGGGCGATATGATAAGTGCGATTGACTGTCTCATTAATTTTGAGTGTCGCACATATGGGGCTAGTGCGGATGTTATTGGTCAGGAACAAACAAGGTCGCGTGCGTCTTCGTTTATGCTACAGGCATTGGATAAGGGGTGTGAGCATATTCTCGCTAATCAGGAAAAGAATTTGGCCGCAATATCACGCTATACAAACGTTGAAGGACAATGCTCGAAAATGGCGGATGTCAGCATGGTTCGTGAGAACTACATAAAAACAAGTGAATTTTGTACAAGTGCATTGCCTGATATGCGCAGACAGATTTCGGCTTTTTTAACCGACAAGGGAGCGCGCAGCAATGATCGGTAAATTAACGGGCACTATCGATATGATCGGCGAAGGCAATTTGCTGCTTGATGTAAACGGTGTTGGTTATCTGGTGCAGGCCAGCCGCCGCACGCTTTCACATATTGGCTCTAATGGCGATAAGGCCAGCCTGCTGATCGACACAAATGTGCGCGAAGACGCGATCACGCTCTTCGGTTTTGCCGATGCGGGCGAGCAGCAATGGTTTCGCCTGTTGACCAGTGTGCAAGGGGTCGGCGCGAAGGCCGGCATGGCGATTTTATCGGTCTGCCCACCGGACAAGGTTGCCCTCGCCATTGCCGCGCAGGATAAAACCGCTCTCACGCAAGCTGATGGCGTAGGGCCAAAGCTGGCCACGCGCATTTTGACCGAGTTGAAAGACAAGGCCGCGAATATGGATTTAAGCGCTGGCGCATCCCATAGCGGCGCACCCGTGACGAGTACATCAGGCCTACCAGATGCTTCGAGCGCAATGCCCGTGATAGACGGTGAAAGCGGCGCAGTGGCCGATGATGCCATTTCTGCGCTGATAAATCTCGGCTATGCCCGCAGCGATGCCTACACCGCCGTGATGCGCGCTAAGGAAGAGGCAAATGACAATCTGCAAACCCTGATCCGCCTTGCGCTGAAGGAGCTTAGCGCATGATGGAGCCAGCAAAAAACACAGAGCTAGAACGCGAGGCACAGAGCTTTGAAAAAGGCGAAGAGGGTGCGCTGCGCCCACTCAAACTTGATGAATTTATCGGCCAACCCGCATTGCGTGAGAATTTGCGTGTCTTCATTGATGCGGCCAAAGCGCGGGGCGAGGCAATGGACCACGCTTTGTTTTTCGGCCCACCAGGTCTGGGTAAGACAACATTGGCGCAGATTGTTGCCAAGGAACTCGGCGTGGGGTTTCGCGCAACAAGCGGCCCTGTGATTGCCAAGAGCGGTGATCTGGCGGCTATTCTGACTAATCTAGAACCAAATGATGTGCTGTTCATCGATGAGATTCACCGCCTTAATCCGGCTGTGGAGGAAATTCTCTATCCCGCGATGGAGGATGGCAAGCTTGATCTGATCATCGGGGAAGGCCCCGCTGCGCGCAGTGTGCAGATTGACCTTGTACCCTTTACACTTGTCGGCGCAACCACGCGCTCGGGGCTTTTGACCAATCCTCTGCGTGATCGTTTCGGCATCCCCTTGCGTCTTGAATTTTATAATGCACAAGAGCTTGCGATGATCGTTTCCCGCGCGGCCAAATTGCTTAAAATGCCGCTCATTGATAAAGGGGCATTTGAAATTGCGCGCCGCAGCCGTGGAACACCAAGGATTGCAGGGCGCTTAACCCGTCGCGTGCGTGATTTTGCGCAAGCCAAAGGCGTTGAGGAGATCGGCATTGACCTCGTTGATCACGCGCTCAGCCGCCTTGATGTCGACGGGTCGGGGCTGGACAGTATGGATAGACGTTATCTCGCATGCATAGGCGATAATTATGGTGGTGGACCTGTAGGCGTAGATACGCTCGCCGCCGCACTATCCGAGCAGCGCGATATGATCGAGGATGTGATCGAACCCTACCTGATGCAGCAAGGCCTCGTCCAACGCACCCCGCGCGGGAGATGCCTGTCGGTCAAAGGATTTGAGTATTTGGGCTTGAAACCGAGCAAATCCGCACAAGATAATTTATTCGATTAATCCAAGGGCTTTGTCTATGACCCACCACTCAATGAATATCCGCGTTTATTATGAAGACACCGATGCGGGCGGTGTGATGTATCACGGTACGCATCTTAATTATGGCGAGCGTGGGCGGACGGAATTCCTGCGCGCATGTGGCCATCAGAACAGCGATCTTCGCAATGAATTCGGCGTAATTTTCGTGGTCAGACATATTGATATCAACTACGCCTCACCGGCCTTTCTCGATGATATGCTCAGACAGGAAACGTCCATTTCCGATTTGAAAAATTCATCATTTACCATGCGCCAAACACTCTATTGCGAGAATCGAAATGATGCTCTAGTGTCCGATATGAAAGTCGCATTGGTATGTATCGATGATAAAACACTGCGACCCGTGCGTTTGCCGGAAAAGTTGCGTAAAGAATTCGAACAATTTTTGGAGTGAGAGTGAAATGTCCGATATTTTAGCTGCCCCGGCCGCTGCCGTGGATTCAACTGTTTTGGCCGGAAGTGTCGCCGCCCATGATTTAAGCATGTGGGGGCTGTTCATGATGGCCGATCCGATCGTCAAAGCGGTGATGCTTATGCTGGTGCTGGCCTCTCTCTGGAGCTGGACTATTATATTTTCAAAAAAAGGCACGCTAAGTAAGCTCAACCGCAAGGCCAATATATTCGAGGATTCTTTTTGGTCGGGTGAGCCGCTGGATAAAATCTATCAGCGCGTGAAAAATTCCAAGCCTGACCCGCTGCTGTCGACTTTCGCCGCTGGTATGGATGAGTGGCAAGCTGGTGTAGCAGACGGCATGCCGGTAAAGGAAAGTATGCAGGCCTCACTTCGCCAACGCGTGGAGCGCGCCATGAATGTGACCATCGGGCGCGAGATCAGCGCACTGGAAAAGGGGATGACCTTCCTTGCCTCTGTCGGCTCGGTTGCACCGTTTGTTGGTCTGTTCGGAACCGTTTGGGGGATTATGAACTCCTTCGCGCAGATTGCCGCGAGCAACAATACATCACTGGCCGTTGTCGCCCCAGGTATCTCGGAAGCTTTATTCGCAACCGCGCTCGGACTTGTCGCAGCGATTCCGGCTGTTGTGGCCTATAACGTGTTTTCAAACTCGATTAACTCTTATGCAGATCGCCTCGAAGCCTTTACAGACGAGTTTTCCGCCATCCTCTCGCGTCACCTTGACTCGCAAGAAGATGGTCGCGGCGATAAGAAAGTAGCGTAGGGAGAAAAAATATGGGTGCAACATTAGCCACAAAAACCAAAAGCAGAGGCCGTAGAACGGGCGGTACATACCGCCCGATGGCCGAGATAAACGTCACGCCGTTCGTTGATGTTATGCTGGTGCTTCTCATCGTCTTTATGGTGGCCGCGCCTTTGATGACCTCAGGCGTGCCTGTCGATCTTCCGAAGTCAGATGCCAAGTCTATCACCGATGAGGATGATAAGCCGATTGAAATTATTGTGACCAAGGATGGCGGCCTTTTTATCGGCGAAACTCCTTATGAGCCAAAGCAGTTGCTCTTCCAGCTCGAAGCGATGCGTCAGGCACGCAAAGACGAGCCCCGTATTTACATTCGCGGTGATGCAACTATATCTTATGGCAAGATGATGGAAATCATAGGATCAATCAATGGCGCGGGCTTTAACAAAGTGGCGTTGGTATCAGAGCAAAAATAAATGAATGCGGCTGTTCGCCATAGCCCGACCCAAGGGCAGGTTACCAAATACGGCTCTATGAAGAAGCCGCTGATCATCTCGTGCGCCCTTCATGCCGCAATCGTGATCGTATCGGTTGTCGGTCTGCCCTACATCCAAAAAGATACACCGATTATCGACACGCCGATCTCGGTTGAGCTGGTCACAATTGACGAGACGACACAAACTAACCGCGTCGCTGCGCCGCAAAACAAGCCGAAAGAGATCGAAGACCCTAAACCGCCGGAACCAAAGCCAGCCCCGCCGCAGCAAAAAGAGCCTCCTCCACCGCCCGAGCCAGAGCCAAAGAAAGAAGAGCCTAAGCCCGAGCCGAAGGTCGAGAAAAAACCAGAGCCTAAGCCGGAGCCAAAAAAGGAAAAGCCTAAGCCCGAGCCCGAGCCAAAAAAGGAAAAGCCTAAGCCCGAGCCCGAGCCAAAAAAAGAAGAGAAAAAGAGCGATGATGCTTTTAATAGCCTGCTGAAAAACCTTGCTCCCTCAGAGCCTGCCGAAAAAGCCCCTGACACTAAAGAAGAGACGGGCGAAAC
>JAHQVU010000052.1 GCA_019634145.1 Micavibrio sp.
CGCGAAACCACCGGCTGGAACGTCAACAACGTTGCCTTTAAAGCTTACTTGAACAACATCATGGTCGTGCGCTTCATCTGCGCCGTTATCTTTTGAAAGCTCGTCTGCTGCGCCTGCGCCGCCGTTAAGGCCGGTAATCACGTTACCGTTCGCCCCGCCATTGGTTGTGTCATAGTGATTGAAATCATCATGTGCGATTGGACCATCATCAAGGACATTGATTGTAATGTCGCCGAGGTCTGTATCTCCATCATGATCGACCGCAACCACGCCGAATTTGATCTGGATCGCGTCATTCGGGTCGGCCGCATTTGGGTGATCGAGTGTGTCGAGGAGCTTGAAAGAATATTCGCCTGTCTGGCTGTTTACATCCAGTGTGAAGATGGTTTTTGTGCCTGCATTCACTGTACCGACGTAGCCACCTGCAACGGCCGTAACTGTCACTGCCTGGCCTTCATGCGTCAAGGTGGTAGAAGATGAGGTTGTCCCTGTCAGGTTTAATGAGCCCGGAAGGTCGGAGCCGAAATTAACGTCGATCTTACCGTTGGCTTCAACGCCGCCCGGAAGATTTGTTTCATCAACAGTTTCAATGCCTTTACCCACGGTCGGCTTGTCGCCGATTTCAGGCGTTGAGTCCTTAACTTTGATCGCAATGTTTGTTGCCGCGCTGTCGCCGTCATAATCAACGACGTCTACACCGAAGTTAAGGGTCAGCTCGTTGCTGCCTGTTGCATGATCTAGGGCTTCGAATTGTATGAATGTATAAGCGCCTGTTGCTGCATCTATAGTGATTTCGAAGGCTTTGCCGCCGCTTGTCAATGTTCCGACATATCCGTTTGTAGTCGCTGTAACTGTGATTGCTTCACCGTTTGAGGTAAGGGCAGGGACGCCATTAAAGCTTGTTGTTCCTGTCGGGTGAACATCGCCTGCGCCATCTTCACCGAAATCAACGGTGAGGTTGCCGCTTACGCTTTGTGGCGTTGTGTCGACATCTTGCTCATAAACGCTGTGCGTTACAGGTGAGGAAATGCTTGGTGCATCATCAAGAACGTGCACTGTAATTTGACCGTCATCTGTATCACCGTCGCCGTCTGTTACGCGTACGCCGAATTGCAGAGTGATCTGGTCGTTCGGATTTGCGCCATCGGCGTGATCGAATGGCAAGACTTGCGTATAAGTGTATGCGCCTGTTGCCGCATCAACGGTGATGGTGAAGACTGTGTCCGCGCCGCCATTGATTGTTCCGGTATAGCCCGTTGCTGTAGCTGTTACATCTACGCCTTGACCACCTGATGTCAGTGCGCCGCCAGCAAGTGAGCCGGTTGATTGGAAATCGTTTGTTGTTGAAATTACGCCGCCATCTTCGCCGAAGTCAACGTCCAGTGCGCCTGATACAGATGTACCCGTGGCTGTGAAATTTGTTTCGTCGACGGTTTCGATGCCTTTGCCGATAACAGGCGTGTCGCCGAATTTCGGCACACTGTCTGTGATATTAACAGTGATTGTACCTGTTGCGGAATCGCCGTCATAATCGGTTACTTTCGCGCCGAAATTTACAGTGATTGTGTCGCTGCCCGGTGCGTCATGGTCAAGTGGGGCGTGTAGGGTGAAAGTGTAATCGCCAGTAGCCGCATCGAATGTGATGTCGAACACTTTTGTGCCGCCTGCCAGACCTTCATAGCCATTGGCTGTTGTGTTGATGGTAACAGGAACGCCGCCAGCAGTGAGGGCTGTAACGCCGCTGAAGGATGAATCGCCGCTTGGTGTAACCGCGCCTGCGCCATCCTGACCGAAGTCAGCATTTAAAGAGTCGTTGATTACGATCGGGCCAAGATTGTCTTCGTCCACTGTGAATGCATCATCGGCTGGTGTAACCGGCGCATCATCGGCGACATTAACTTTAATGGTGGCTGTTGCTTCATCACCATCGCTGTCTGTAGCTGTGACGCCAAAATCAAGTGTAATCACATCATTTGGGTCTGTGCCGTCAGCATGGTCAAGTACGCCGTTAAGCGTAAATGTATATTCGCCAGTTGCAGGGTCGATTGTCAGTGTAAAGACTGTTGAACCGCCCGCTTCGCCAACATAACCGTCAGCAGTAGCGGTTACGTTTACCGCTACGCCATTTGATGTCAATGTACCGCCAGTAGCAGAGCCAGAGAAATCAAAAGTATCATTCGGCGCGATTGTGCCGGGGCCATCATTGCCAAAATCAACATTAAGAGTGTCATTTTGTGATAGAACGCCGCCAACAAGATTTGTCTCGTCAAAGTTAAGTGCGGCCGGGTCTATGATAATCGGCTGATCATCTGCAGGCGCTGTAAACTCATCTTCTGGGCGAACGATATCATTACGATAATCTACGCCATAGTTTAGAAGTGTCGGGCCAATCGGGCCGATTGCTGAAAGCGGACCAACAGGTGTTGTTGTCGGATCATTAAATGTAAAGCCGCTATTTTGTGGTTCACCAGGCTCGCCGGGTGCATCACCAGCGGCGGGTTCGATTTGAGCTAGCTGACCGGCCTGGCCTGCAGCAGGTGAGATTTCAGCCACGATTTGCTCGGCGATTTCGCTCTGTGCAATGTCTACACTTTCCTGTAATTCTTTGCGCACATCTGTTTGTGGGTCTTCAAGAAGGTTTTCGTCAGGTGTTGTATCTACAACTTGGTTGGCCAGAAGGCCGTTTACACCATCAACACCTTGGAAGACTAAATGCGCCGCGTCTGATGAGGCTGTGGATGTAACGAAATTGTTAACTATAAGTGTGGAGCCGTCATTGAAGTTGATGGTCAATGCATCACCTTCTTGAACAAATGAGCTCATTTCATCTTCTGCGAATGAGAGAATGTAATCTTGACCTGCTTCTACGCTTACCGCTGAGGTTTCGCCCGATACAGGTTTTTCGATCGATTGCGGATTTTCGAGATCCTCGATCGCAACTACTTTTACACCGTCACCGGTTAAAAGCTTATGCGTTTCTCCGGTTGTTGCTTGTGAATTGATCGGTGATGCTGGCGTTGCACTTTGATCGGTCATGGTATTCTTTCTCCTTGAATGGACACACTTCTCTTAAATATTAGACTTAAAACCACCGTGATTTTTTCGTCACTACATTCTTCTATAGTCACTGATGGGTATATTCTAGTGAGTATATATCAGATTCCATGCAGAATGGAACATCTTTTAAAGCGAGACAATGTGATTTGTCAAGAAATTATGTCAAAAGATTTCGCAGGTAGGATTTGATATTTAACTTTTAAGACGTGTACCCCTTTGTTAACCCTCTTTATTTACCACTATTTTATTGTGTGGCTACTCATATTAATAATTTATGCCCATATATATCAAGCACCCTCTAAAAATAACCGCTTATGGTTAAAAAAGTAATAACGATAGTATTTTTACGGCAAAAACATCTTGTGGTTTAAAATAGCGCTAGGTTCGTCTTGATCGTGTGGTGTTAATCCTGTAATTAAACTGTAGGTTCGGTCTAAAAATTCCAATGTTCAGGAGAAAAAAATTGGCTTTTAATTTCCAGAGATTGAGTGTTCTGGTTGTTGAGGATACGGTCCCAATGCAAAAGCTGGTTGTTGCTGTGCTTGAGACGTTGGGTGTTGGAACGGTTTACCGCGCTGAGAATGGCGAAGACGGTTTTCGTGTCTTTTGTAACAGCAACCCGGACATTGTTTTGGCTGATTGGCATATGGAGCCAATGTCGGGCATTCAGATGGTGGATAAAATTCGATCTAGTGACAAATCTCCCAATAAAATGGTGCCGATTGTAATGATGTCGGGTTACAGCGCGTTTCAGCGTGTGTCGCAGGCGCGTGATGCGGGGGTGACGGAGTTTCTGGTGAAGCCGTTTTCTGCCAGTGATCTAGCGCGTCGGATCGCTTATGTTATCAATCGTCCTCGTGATTTTATCGAGGCGCCCGCATATTTCGGGCCGGATCGCCGTCGTCGTGCCAGCGAGGATTATGAGGGTGATCTCAAGCGTGCTGAAGACCGTTCCAAAGGCGATAAAAGCAGCAGTGATAAATTCATGATATAGTCTTAAATATACTATCCTAAAGGGTTATAGGCTTTTGAATAGGTGGTTAGTTTATATTTTGTTAAGTTGTTATGGTATAAAATATAAATTAGTTCAGGTATAAAGTTATAACAATATTTTGGGGGGGGTAGTCACTGATATGCAAGATGTGGTGCCTAACGGTGTTAAGGTAATTAAGGCTAATCATGCTCTGCAGGGTAAAGTCGGTGTTGGTCCTCTGGATCAAAAGGTCGTAGAGCGATGTGAAAAGGTAATGCAGGAGAACAAGGCTGATTTTGCTCCTTTGGCTCTGCAGTATCTTGATGAGTTAAATCAGGGGATGAATGAGGCACGCACTAAGGGTGCGGATGTTAAAGGGGCGAAAGACGGGATAATCGCACCTGTTATGCAGCTTAAAGCGAATGCTAAAATCTTTGATTACGACCTTATCGGTAATCTTGCCAATGTCATGCTGAGTTTTCTGGAAGCTGTCGATAAATTCGACGATCAAGTGCTGGAGATCGTTAATGCCCACTCAGTGACTTTGCGCGCTATTGTCATGAAAAACATGAAGGGCAATGGCGGTGACGCGGGCAAACTCATGGAAGAAGAGCTGAGAAGCGTATGTAAGCGTTATTTTATACGCCAGAAAACCGCTTAATTTCCGTGTAAAATCTATATTCAATTTTGGCTAAGGGGCTTGCGGGGTATAACCCGCTTTTTTCGTTTGGCGTAGGCGGTCTGACTTGCTATAAGTAAGTTTAATCATGAGCGAATCTGCACTATCAAAGAATTAAAGCAGGAAATTAGGTTTTTTAATGAGCGAAGCAGTAGAAAATATTGGCGAAAACGAAGATTACGGCGCGGATTCGATTAAGGTCTTGCGCGGCCTTGATGCGGTGCGTAAGCGTCCGGGGATGTATATCGGTGATACTGATGACGGTACCGGTCTGCACCATATGGTCTACGAGGTTGTCGATAACGCAATCGATGAGAGCTTGGCCGGACATTGTGACCGTATCGACATCATTATTAACTCAGACGGCTCGATTACTGTAAAAGATAACGGGCGCGGAATTCCGGTTGGTATTCACGAAGAAGAAGGCGTTTCTGCCGCACAAGTTATTATGACCCAGCTTCATGCGGGGGGTAAGTTTGACAGTAACTCTTACAAGGTATCGGGTGGTTTGCACGGGGTTGGGGTTTCTGTGGTTAACGCTTTGTCAGAGCACCTTGATCTGAATATTAAGCGCGAGGGCAAAGAATGGCATATGCGCTTCAAGATGGGCGAGCCTGTTGAGGATTTGAAGCCGATCCGCGAACTGGACGATGGAGAGCGTTCCGGCTCTCAAGTGACATTTCTGCCATCGCCTGAAACATTTACTCAGACTGATTTTGACTTCAAAACGCTGGAAAATCGTTTGCGCGAACTGGCGTTTTTGAATTCCGGTGTGAATATCTATTTGACTGATCGCCGCGAGGAAGAAGAAATTCAATCGCATCTTCATTATGAAGGCGGGATCGAGAGTTTTGTTGAATATCTTGACCGCACCAAAAAGCCGATTATCGATGCGCCGATTTCCCTCATTTTACATGATGATAAAACAGGTGTGACTGTTGAGGCCGCTTTGGAGTGGACAGATGCATATCATGAGACCATGCTTTGCTTTACCAACAATATCCCACAGCGTGATGGCGGTACGCACCTCGCTGGTTTCCGCGGCGCTCTAACCCGCGTTTTGGGTAAATATGCCGAGGAAAAGGCGAGTAAGAAAGACAAGGTTAAGCTTACGGGTGAGGATATGCGCGAGGGTTTGACTTGCGTGTTGTCTGTTAAGGTTCCTGATCCGAAATTTAGCTCGCAGACCAAAGACAAGCTGGTTTCTTCCGAAGTGCGCCCTGTTGTGGAAAGCGCAATCGGTGAGAAGTTGGCTGAGTGGCTGGAGGAAAATCCGGCTGAAGGTAAGGTGATTGTTACCAAAATTGGTGAAGCGGCGCAGGCCAGAGAAGCTGCGCGTCGTGCAAGGGATAT
Organism: Micavibrio sp.; assembly: GCA_019634145.1. Taxonomy (GTDB): domain Bacteria; phylum Pseudomonadota; class Alphaproteobacteria; order Micavibrionales; family Micavibrionaceae; genus TMED27. Next base: position 6,063 of record JAHQVU010000052.1, read on the forward strand.
GACCCGCCGTAAAGGGGTTATGGATGTTTCTAATTTGCCCGGTAAACTGGCGGATTGTCAGTCCAAAGATCCTACGATCTCCGAAATTTTTATCGTTGAGGGGGATTCAGCGGGTGGTTCAGCCAAGCAGGCGCGTCAGCGTCATAATCAAGCAATTTTGCCTTTGCGTGGTAAAATTCTCAACACCGAGCGCGCGCGCTTTGACAAGATGCTTGGTTCTGAGCAGATCGGTACGCTCATCACTGCGCTGGGCACATCGATCGGTGAAGAATTTAACATCGAAAAAGCGCGCTATCACAAAATCATTATCATGACAGATGCGGACGTTGATGGATCGCACATTCGTACCCTTTTGCTTACCTTCTTCTTCCGTTTTATGCCGCAGGTGATCGAGAAGGGGTATCTCTATATCGCGCAGCCACCGCTCTTTAAGGTGAAGCGCGGAAATGCGAACGAGCTGTATATCAAGGATGAGAAGCTTCTGGACGATTATTTGATTGATGCGGCGCTGGGTGATCTGGTGATTATTGATGGTCATGGAGCCACACGCGCAGGTCAGGATGTTGCTGATATGTTGGTTCAATCCCGCAAAATCCGAAGTTCTATCAATAATCTGACGCAGCGTGCGGGTAACCGCCGCGCTATCGAACAAGCCGCGATTGCCGGTGCTTTTCACGAAGACGTGCAGCGCGATGAGGGGAAGGGCAGAGAACTCTCTTCTAAGGTTGTCGAGCGTTTGAATGCCATTGCGATGAAAAACGAGAAAAGCTGGGAGGGGACATATTCCCTCGATAAGGGCTATCAATTCTGGCGCACAACGCGTGGCGTGACCGAACGCGTAAATATTTCAGCCGATCGTGTGCGCTCATCAGATGCTGTACGTCTGCAAAGCGCACAAGAGTGGCTCTCTGAAACCTTTGATAAACCTGTTGAAATACGTCAGGGCGATAAGGTGCTGGCCAAGGTCAATGGCCCTGCTGCCCTTTATGATCGTGTGATGGAAGCAGGGCGTAAAGGCCTTGCGATTAGCCGTTATAAAGGTCTTGGTGAAATGAACCCCGAACAGCTGTGGGAAACCACGCTTGATCCCAATGTACGTACATTGTTGCAGGTGAATGTCGCCGATGCCGTTAAGGCTGACGAGATTTTCTCGACATTGATGGGCGATGTGGTTGAGCCGCGGCGGGAGTTTATTCAGGATAATGCGCTTAAATCAAGAGTAGACGCTTAATTCGAATTCTAAAGCGCTGCAAATGCCACTTTTTTGCGCTTCCGGTGCTCACATACATTAAGTATGCTGCGTGCCGGTTCTCAAAAACCACCATTTTCGCTGTCTTTATAATCCGACTTATTATTCACTATTTTTAAATCTTAAGACGTTAACTTTGCTTTTTCTATAATAATTTTTTTTAGAGTCTTATTGGAGCTATTCCAATCATATAAAAAAATTACGTTTAGATCCTCATTATAGGCATCAAGGAGGGGGCCATTCTTTCTATCTAATGTGATCAAAATTGCACTTTTTGATCTAAATGCTAACATCGCATCCGCCTCGTTCTTGTATAGTCCAGAAGGTCTTTTCAGGGATTTGTTGATCTTGCTTGCCTGCTGCTTGAAAAAATCAACGTTATCATATGTAAGCCATTCCCCACTAACAAATCCGCCTGATCTTTGTTCATCAATAGGGTGCTGTTCATCATAAAAGCCAAATAAATATCGGGTTTTTATGTCACATTTTTAATAGCATTTTTTATATACTTTCTTAATTCAGCTTTTTTATCGGGAATTGCTTGAGTTTCAAATTCGACCTCTCTTGTAATGCAGATTTTAAACTCATCACTTGGAAGTTCATTTGATAGGTCTATATTATTAGCAAATAAAAAATTCCATACATTATTATCTAAGAAAACATCAATAATCATATGACCTTTTAGCGTATAAATATACCGCACTGCAAATTGCTTTGAGTGTATGAATCATCTATGGTCTCTTTATGGAATTTTTAAATCTCTTTATCGCGGCCTTTGTGGTCATGTTTGTGGTGGTCGATCCGGTTGGGGTGACGGGCGTTTTTAGTGCGTTGAGCGCGAAAATCCCTGCTGATCAATCACGTAAAATAGCTGTGCGCGCGGCGTTGATCGCAATCTCTATCCTCGTATTTTTCGCCTTTGTTGGCACATGGTTGCTGCAAGCTTTGCACATTTCCATGCCTGCTTTTCGCATTTCGGGTGGAATGTTGCTTTTTGTCACCGCGTTTCGGATGATTATGGGCTATCACGATCCCGATCAGGTGGATTCAGAGGCCGGAAGCTATAAGGATCGCAGCTCGATTGCGGTTTTCCCGCTGGCTATCCCTCTTATGGCCGGTCCTGGGACGATTACTGCGATTATGCTGTTAACCAGCGAGTATACGGGGCTTTTGGGCAAGGCTATGGTGCTTTCGGCGATGATTTCGGTCGAGATTATCGCGTTGCTTTTCATGCTTTCCGCCGCGCATTTTACCAAGGTGATTGGTAGTACGGGTAATTCCCTGATCGCGCGGGTGATGGGGGTTTTGCTGGCGGGGATGGCGGTTCAGTTCGTTGCTGACGGTGCTTTTGCGCTGGTCGATGGGCATTTTAATTAGATTTTTTCTCTAATTTTTCGGGCATATAGATTATGGCGCGATCGTTATGAGTGATTGGTTCGGGTAATAGCTTTTTTCATTCAATTTTAATTGAAAAGCCAGTAAAAGGCGGGTAAACCTTCGGGTATGAGTTCTTTAGCGTCTATACTTTCTGAAATGGTCGGCGATGCATTTGCAGCGCTGGATTTACCACGCGAGCTGGGTGCGGTGCGCGTCTCTGATCGTCCCGATCTGTGCCAGTTCCAATGTAACGGCGCGATGGGCGCTGCGAAACTGGCGCGCAAAAATCCGCGTGAAGTGGCGGCTGCCATTGTTGAGGCACTTTCAGGGGGCGCTGGGCTAGCGAAAGTTGAGGTCGCGGGGCCGGGCTTTATCAATATCGACGTTACGGAAGAATTTCTCGCTCAAACCCTTGGTGAGATTAGCTCTACGCCTAAGCTTGGTGTTGAAGAAATCAACGATGCGCCTAGTGTGGTGCTCGATTATGGTGGGCCGAATATCGCCAAAGCGATGCATGTCGGGCATTTACGTAGCTCAATTATCGGTGATACTTTGCGCCGTATCTATGCATTCGCGGGCTATCGCACCATTGGCGATGTGCATATGGGGGATTGGGGCACGCCGATGGGGATGATCCTTTCGGAGCTTGAGATTTCGGGCTTTTCGGGCGAGATTACGATGGAATATCTGGCGAATATTTATCCTAAGGCCGCGCAGGCTTGTAAGGATGATGCGGCGCGCATGGAGGCGGCACGTGCGGCAACCAAGCGTTTGCAGAACGGGGACGTGGCAGCGACATCCACTTGGCAGAAATTCATTGATGTATCGATTGAAGGGATGAAGAAGAATTTTGACGCGCTGGGCGTGCATTTTGACGAGTGGAAGGGCGAATCTGACGCTCACCCTTATATTGCGCCGATGGTCGAGGATTTAAAAGCGCGCAATATTGTGGTTGAGAGCGAAGGTGCGCTGATTGTCCCAGTAGAGCGTGAGGATGATAAAAAGGACGTTCCACCGCTTATCTTGCTTAAATCTGATGGAGCGGTTTTGTATGGCACGACCGATCTGGCGACGATTGTTGAACGTGTCGAGAGCCATAACCCATTGAAAATAATATATATTGTTGACCAGCGTCAGGGCTTGCATTTTGAGCAAGTTTTCCGCGCTGCCGAGAAAAGCGGGATTGTTAAGGATGACAAGCCTGAGTTGATTCATGCCGGTTTCGGGACGATGAACGGGACGGATGGGAAGCCGTTTAAAACCCGCGCGGGCGGTGTTATGCGCCTTGAAGACCTTATTGAAATGGGGATGGACAGGGCGCGGGTGCGTTTGGCAGAGGCCAATTTGGATGCCGAAATCGGGGCGGATGAGCGCGAGGATATAGCGCAAAAGGTTGCGATTGCGGCGATTAAATTTGCTGATCTGCAGAATCAGCGCCAATCAGATTACGTGTTTGATCTTGATCGTCTGACCAGTTTTGAAGGTAAATCCGGGCCGTATCTTTTATATCAGGCCGTGCGTATTA
>JAHQVU010000053.1 GCA_019634145.1 Micavibrio sp.
GATGCGCAGTTTTTAGAACCATGCGCAGCGTCACTGTTTCGTGGTGTAAGGTGCTGCGGGAAGGGAAGCGGCCATTAAAACCGTTTTGCGTGCGCTTTATGCGATATTCCTGCACCAGTCCCGCTGTAATTTTTTTAAGGGGCGTGTTGCCGAAGAATGGAATGAGGTGGTTATTGATCCGGCTTTCATGTGATTTGGCGTAGCGCTCATTTCGTTGTCCTGCCACGCTCAACTCATATTCAGCGATGAACTTCTTGGCCGCTTCTTCGAAGGTATGGCCGGATGCTTTTTTCTTTGTTGGTTTTCTAATGTTCTTAAACGGGCTAGGGGCAGAAATTGCTTGCCCAATTAGTGCCTCGTGCGACACCAGTTTTTCTATGCGTTGGCTATGGGCTGTTTGTTTGTGGTTCACGTAAACGGCCATATACCATTCACGAGCAAATTCGATGGCTAGCTTTATATTTTCTTCTTTGCTTGATACTCGGTGGTTGCGTCCGTTCATATAAGTGGAGCATTGCCAGAAGCGGCTGCGTCCACGTTTGTAAACGTGGACTTTTCCATCCATTAGTGTGTGCGTTTCGTTTAGCATGGCTTACCTCCAAAGTGTGTAAGACATGTGTAAGTATATCGCACAAAGGTTAATGATTTTAACCCATTGATATTATTCGTATATTTGACTTTGTGCTTAGTGTTAAATGATTTTAAGTCTGCAGCGTCTACCATTCCGCCACGGGCCCAACGGTGATATTCTTAAGTCAATATGGCCCAGGCTTCAAGTAGGGAATTGCCATTATCAGCTATTTTTTAAAGGCGATGAGGTAATTCACATCCATATCAGATTTAGAAAGGCGGAACTCGTCTTTGAGCGGATCAAAGATAAGGCCGCTAATCTCGATCGGGCTTAGAGCACTGGCGCGCGCCATACGCGTTAGCTCGGACGGTTTGACAAATTTCTTCCATGAATGCGTACCACGGGGCACCCATCGCAGCAAATATTCCGCCGCTATAATGCCAAGCGCGAAGCTCTTCGGATTGCGGTTTAAAGTCGAGAAGATGACCAGTCCATCAGGCTTTGCGAGCTTTGCCACGTTATCCACAAATGCTGCAGGGTTATCCACATGCTCAATGATTTCAAGGGCTAGAACAACGTCAAATTGCTGCGCCAGATTTTCAGCCGCTGCGCACTTATAATCAATGGATAAGCCCATTTTGGCGGCATGATTTTGTGCAGTCTCTACGGCGATCTGATCGGCATCAACACCTGTGACTTTCGCGCCCATGCGCGCCAGAGGTTCGCAGACCAATCCACCCCCGCAGCCGATATCGAGGATTTTAAGCCCCTCAAGCGCCTTCATGGATTGCGCATCACGAGCGAAAATATTACAAATCTGTGCCTTAATAAAACCCAAACGCACAGGATTTAAACGGTGTAGAGGCTTAAATGGCCCGTTTGCATCCCACCATTTTGCCGCATCTTTTGAAAAATTTTCAATCTCTTTGCGATCAATGCTGGACATATTTTTGTGCTCCCTTTAAATAATCACGGTGTTTTAACATGATTAGGGCTGTAAAAGAAAGATGGCAATCATCGTCGCAAAATTTGGTGGTACTTCCGTCGCGGATGTCGAGCGCATTGAAAATGCGGCCGACAAGATAAAGCGCGAGGTCGAGCGCGGTAATAAGGTTGCCGTTGTTGTCTCGGCGATGTCGGGCGTGACCAATCGTCTCGTTGGCTATTGCGATGCAATCTCCAAACTTCAGGATTTGCGTGAATATGACACCGTTGTGGCCGCTGGCGAGCAAATCACCGCCGGCCTTATGGCTCTCGCGCTGCAAAAGCGCGGCATAGGGGCGCGCAGCTGGATGGGCTGGCAAATCCCTTTCAAAACTACTGAGATGCATGGAAAGGCGCGCATCACGGATATTGATCCGACAGAAATTCTTAAGCGTATGGAAGAAGACGAGGTCGCCGTAATCCCCGGATTTCAGGGTGTGACCGAGCGCAACCGAATCTCTACTTTAGGGCGCGGCGGCTCTGATACATCTGCTGTGGCGATGGCGGCGGCACTCAATGCAGATCGCTGCGATATCTATACAGATGTGGATGGCGTTTACACGACAGACCCGCGCATTGTGCCCAAAGCGCGTAAAATCAAGAAGATTAGCTTTGAAGAGATGATGGAGCTTGCATCACTGGGCGCTAAAGTATTGCAAACCCGATCGGTCGAGATTGCCGCCAAGAAAAAGGTAGCTATGCAGGTTTTATCGAGTTTCGAAGATCGTATCGGCAGCGATCTGCCCGGAACACTAATTGTTAAAGAGGAAAAAATCATGGAAGAACAACTTGTAAGCGGTATCGCCTGTTCAAGGAATGAGGCCAAAATTACATTCATCGGTGTGAAGGATCAGCCGGGCGCAGCCTCTAAGATATTCACTCCACTGTCTGAGGCCGGCGTTAGCGTGGACATGATTGTGCAAAATATCTCGCATGATGGTCAATTAACCGATATGACATTCACCGTTGGTCGTTCAGAACTAACCCGCGCTTTGGATGCCATTGAAAAGGCCGGGATTGAATGTGAAGAAGTACGCAGCGCCGATAATGTTGCAAAAATATCCATCGTGGGCATTGGCATGATCAGTAATTCAGGTGTCGCCGGAACCATGTTCGAAGTGTTGTCTGACAAGGGCATTAACATCGAAGTTATCTCTACATCTGAGATAAAAGTGAGTGTTCTAATCGACGAAGAATATGCCGAGTTAGCTGTGCGTGCATTGCACACAGCATATGGCTTGGATGCGGCAGTATAATTTGATATAGTGTCTCCTCAGAAAGATGACACACTCCTTGAATACTATAGAATCACATCAGCAAACAGACATTCCCGTAGGCGAAATCCTACGCCGCACTCGTGTGCACTATGGGAAAGCTATCGAGGATGTTGAAGAAAGTATCCGCATACGTGCGCATATTTTAAACGCATTGGAAGAAAATGACGCAGATAAGCTACCCGCTCGCGTCTATACGCTAGGGTTTGTTAGATCATATGCTCAATATCTTGGGCTTGATCCTGATAAAATGGTGCAGCTTTATAAGTCGCAAGGCGGTGACAGTCGTCAGGGGCCAGAGCTTTATATTCCAACAGCAGAGGAAGATAATAAAGCACCGCCAGTGTGGCTGATCATATTCACGATATTGTTCGTATGTGTGGCGGTGTCTTTCTGGGCCAATGAATGGAACACGCAACGAGATAATGTTGAGCAAGTGCCGCCTGTGCCTACAGAAATACAAGAGCAGGCTTTTGGCACATCACAAGAAACGGATGATAAAGATTTAGCAGAAGTTAAATCCGAAATATCCGAAGATACGCCAGAGATGATTGAGGAGGCGCCGGTTGAAAGCGCGGCTTCTGAAGGCGTGGGCACTGAGGGTGAAAGTGAGGCTGAGGCAGCTGACACTGATACTGACACTGCCTCAGAGGCTGTCGAAATAGCTGAGAATTCTGAAACAAATAGTAGCCCGGCGGCAAGTGCTGAAAACCAGCAAATGACGGGGATTTTGCTGGTGATTAAAGAAAATAGCTGGGTTGAGATACGCGATAAAGATGGTAAGCGCATTATTTCTCGTGTTTTAAAATCCGGTGATCGCTACTTTGTACCGGATCGTCCCGACCTCTTAATGTCTTTAGGGAACGCCGGCGGTGTTGAGATTGAAGTCGATGGGCAAGCACTGAAGCCTTTGGGCGCTGATGCACAAGTAAAGCGCAATATTCCGCTTGATGCAGCGTTTTTGAAAGAGAATTACCAGTAAAAAAGGTGTGCAGTTTACTAATTCGCTTGCCAAAAATAGGCGAATTTAAGTATATCTGCATGAAATTAATGATTTGAAACCGAATTTGTAGCTATGTCTCTGACCGAAAAACTTAATACGATCCGATCCCGCCATGAGGAATTGGCATCACTTATGTCTGGTGGTGATTTGAGCGGCGATAAATTCTCGGCTTATTCCATGGAATATGCTGAGCTTTCTCCTATTGTTGAGGCAATTGAGGGGCTTGCTGCGGCGAAAGAAGAGCGCGAAGGGCTGCAAGAGATGCTCTCCGATCCTGAAATGAAAGCAATGGCCGCTGAGGAATTGCGCGCAATTGACGAAAAAATCCCCGAGCTAGAGCAGAAGATACGATATGCGCTTATCCCTAAAGATGAGGACGACACCAAGAACGCGATCCTAGAAATCCGCGCAGGAACTGGTGGGGATGAGGCAGGTTTGTTCGCTGGTGATTTGTTTGGCATGTATAAAGGCTATGCCGCTGCGCAAGGGTGGAAGTTTGAGGTCGTCGAAGCATCCGAGAGCGATGTAGGCGGCTATAAAGAAATTATATGTCAGGTCAATGGCCGTAATGTGTTTCAGCGCATGAAATACGAATCCGGTACACACCGCGTCCAGCGTGTGCCAAAAACCGAAAGCCAGGGGCGCATTCATACCTCTGCGGCGACTGTTGCTGTTCTCGCCGAAGCCGAGGAAGCCGAGGTGGACATCCGCAGTGAAGATTTGCGGGTAGATACTTACAGAGCGCAAGGCGCGGGTGGGCAGCACGTCAACACCACTGATTCTGCTGTGCGTATTACTCACGTTCCGACCGGCGTGGTCGTGGAGATGCAAGAAGAGCGCTCTCAACATAAAAACCGTGCTAAAGCAATGAAGGTTTTGGCTACGCGCATTTATGATATGCAGCGTCAGAAATTGGCCTCCGAGCGCGCCGAGGACCGTAAATCTCAAGTGGGCTCAGGTGACCGCTCAGAGCGCATTCGCACCTATAACTACCCTCAAGGGCGCGTGACCGACCACCGCATTAACCTCACGCTTTATAAGCTGGATGAGGTGGTTAGTGGTGAAAGTCTAGATGAGATCGTCGAGGCATTGATTGCAGAGGATAATGCTTCTGCGCTCGCTGCCATGGAAGGCTAGGGCGCTTTTTCGTGATTCTTCATGATTTATATAAAATATTGCGAGCGGATTTATCCGAACCCGATGCACGATATGTCTTGAGGAAAAGAGGCGGAATCGAAGCTGTAGAGCTAATTACCGCTGTGGATAAGATTCTGGATAGTTCAGTGGTTAAACTGATTCTAGAGGATGTCGCATTGGCTAAGCAAGGCAAGCCGCTCTCACGCATATATAATGAACGTGAGTTTTGGGGGCTGGATTTTATGCTTTCGGACGCCACGCTAGACCCTAGGCAGGACACCGAAACTTTAATCGAGGCTGTATTGGCGCGCTACAAGGACAATCCCCCGGATAGAATTTTAGATCTAGGTACCGGTTCGGGGTGCATTTTGATCGCTCTATTGAGTGAGTTCAAGGATGCACATGGTGTTGGTGTGGATTTGAGTGCTGAGGCAGTTAAAGCTGCCCGTAATAACGCTCATATCAATAGTGTAGAAGATAGATCTGAATTTATCTGCAGTTCTTGGGGCGATGAGGTCGTGGGTGAATTTGATCTCATCGTGTCGAATCCGCCCTATATCTCGAATCAAATCATTCCGAATCTGGATGAAAATGTTCGTAAATTCGATCCGATTCTTGCTCTGGATGGAGGTGATGATGGCCTGCAAGCCTATAAAGAGATTTTTTTACAGCTTCCATCACTTTTAAAAAAAGGTGGATATGCTTTTTTGGAGATCGGATATGACCAAGCAGAATCAGTAATGCGACTCAGCAGAGAATCGCGATTTAACCCTTTGCACGTACATCTTGATTCGCAAGGCATGCCGCGGGTTGTGGAAAATTTATTCGAATAAGCAGTGGGGATAAGTGGTTTTTTTTCTGCACGCTAGCTTGATCGAAAAAAGCATCTGGATGTAGTTTAGGTTCATCAACACAAACATCGTGCATCTAGCCTGTTTGATGTTGGAGGGAAACCGCCGAACAATTTTAATAAAAGCTGTAAAAAGCTGGTCATACGTACACAAAATAGTGTATGGTGTACGTGTATGTGTGACAATAGAATCAACAAGCTAGACGGGAAAAAGATGAGAAACGGAACATCAAACAGCAGGCGCCAACGCGGTCGTAATAACAATAGCGGCGGACGTCGTAATAATAACCAGAGAATGCAGGTCTTTGACAGTAATGGTCCGGATGTGCGAATTCGTGGTACAGCCTTTCAGGTTAATGAGAAGTATATGGCTCTCGCGAAAGATGCGGCTGCTGCAGGCGACCGTATTATGGCTGAAAGCTATCTTCAACATGCCGAGCATTATCAGCGCATTATCAATAGCTGGGGTGAAGAGGTACAAGCTGGGCAACAAAATAAATCAGAATCTGTAAAAGAGAATGCAGGAAACACTGTGAAAGAAGATGATTTGTCATTGCCAGCCAGCATCTTAACGCCCACTTCTAAAGCTGTGGATGGGGAGCATACATCCGAACGTACGGTTGAGATGGCAGAAGAATAATCGTCTTTTGCTCCTTCTAAACAATTTATGAGGCAGCACATTGTGGCTGCCTTTTTTATTTCAGTAATCCATTATAAGAGTTTAGATCATAAAAAAAATGATTTAAATCAATTGAAGCTTTTCATGTACGAGCTATAATCTTTACTATGAACTTTGATAAATTTACTGAAAAAACTAAGTCTCATCTTCAAGTCGCGCAAACATTGGCTATGCGCAATGGGCATCAATCGCTCGAGCCAGAGCATTTGCTCAAAGTTATGCTTGAAGACAGTGATGGGTTGGTGTCAAAAATCCTAAAGGCATCAGATGTTAACGTTGCGAGCTTAAAGCAATCAGTTGATCAGGCCGTTGCAAAATTTCCGATTGTTGAAGGAAGCGGTGCAGGGGGGCTTCGCCTCTCAAGTGATCTCTCAAAGATAGCCGCTAACGCACTGAATATAGCGGAGAAGGCTGGTGATAAATTTGTAACGGCAGAGCGTTTTATTCAAGCAATGCTGCTTGAAAAGCGTTCTGATATTGCAGAAATTCTCGAAAATGCAGGTGTTAAGGACACAAACCTTAACAAAGCGATTAACGATATGCGTAAAGGCAAAACCGCTGATAGCGCTAGCGCCGATGACCAGTTTGACGCTCTTAACAAATATGCCCATGACATCACGCAGGCTGCGATCGACGGCAAGCTCGACCCCATTATCGGGCGTGACGAAGAAATCCGCCGAACGGTTCAGGTTCTCTCGCGCCGTACGAAAAA
>JAHQVU010000005.1 GCA_019634145.1 Micavibrio sp.
GCTAATGCTGCGGCGGGTGATGGGCCTGTCTTAGTGGGTGTCAATCGCACCAGATCCCCGACATCGGGCAGTCCTTGGGTATAAAATGCTTTGAGTGCTTCACTGACTTTCTGTGTGCTGGCGCTACTATTCTGGGCTTGCGCAGTATTTGCTTGTTTGGGTACTTTTTCGCTGCTTACATCTGGTGCGGGCGCTACGTCTTTGGCTGGTGTTGGCTTGGTTTGTGCCCCTGTCATTCTCTCTAACTGTGCTTTTGCACGGCTTAAGGCATTGCTCGTTTCTTGCTGTGATCGCGATAATTGGGTTTGTTCGGGGCGCCTTCCGCTTTCGACATTGACCTCAACGGGGGTGGTATTGCCGCGGCTAGATTCGGCTTGACGAATGATGCGCAGCTCGGCTCTTGGCGTTTCTTCTCTCCCACCTCTTTGCGGCGCAATGTTAATCTCTACTTCTGTTCCCTTGGTCGGTAGCGAACGGTTTTTAGGCGGGATAATGTCAACAACACCGCGCTCTGTGCGCACGCTCACCGAGCTATCAGGGTTTTGGCTTACAACTTCGCCACGTAAGCGCAATCCAGCTCTTAGGGTTGACGCCTCGGCACGCAGGGCAGCGGGCAGGGTCAAAATTCGCGATTCATTGCCGCCGGATGCTTTTCCACCCGCGCCATCTCCACGCAAAAATGCTGTTAATTTTGTGAAACCTGTTTCGCTCATCCCTCTATTTTACACGGGATAAGGGGTGCCGCGAAGGGATAATTTATAAGAGGAGTTTTAAGCTTCGGCTTTTTCCTTGGTCGCATCAGCGATTGATTTCCAAACTTTGGATGCGATGAACTCCACATCTTCTGCCGCTTGCGTGTTTGGCGAGCGGGTAAGGATCGGCGTTTGATGGCGGATGCTTTCCTTGACCTTGGGGTCATGATTGATCATGCCGATCAAAGGCGGGGTCAGGCGGAGAAAGTTCTGGCAGGCTTTGAGCAAGGTCTTGTAAGTCTTCTCACCTTCCATTTCGCTGGACGCCTGATTGACGACAATTGAAATATTTTTGGACATTCCCGCCGCATTGCCCAGCTTGATAAAGGCATAGGCATCGGTTAGAGATGTTGGTTCATCTGTGGTCAATAATATGCTTTGAGAGGCCGAGTCCGAGAGCATCCGCACTGTGCGGTCAATGCCAGCACCAAGGTCGCAAATCACCACATCATAGCTTTTTGCAACTTCCATGATTTGATCACGCAAATGCGCTAAGCGCTGAGAGGGGAGCGATGACAGTGAAGCTTGTCCAGAGCGTCCCGCAACAATATCAAAGCCGCCATCATCAAAGCGCTGGACAACTTTATCGAGGCTAAGACGGCCACGAATAACATCGTTCAAATCGCGCTTAGGCATCAGGCCGAGCTGCACATCCACGTTCGCAAGACCCAAATCACCGTCAAATAGCAGTACATTCTTACCCATCTTCGCCAGTGCGTGGGCAAGTGTGATGGAGAACCATGTCTTGCCGACACCACCTTTGCCCGATGCTACAGCAATCAAATTCGGACCGCGACGGAAAGTCGGGGTTTTTGGCTTAGGGTTAGCGGTGGCAATACTCTCATTCATTGGTATAGTCCTGTTTTTTGGCGCGCATTCGTGGTTGTGGATGCTCTGGAATCCTCATGAGATGAGGGGGAAGCCCTCCTGAACGCGGACGGCATGAGCAGTTTAGCTAAACTTGTCGGATTAAGCGAGTAGAAACCTTCGGCAACCTTTGGTGTGTTCGAGGCCGCACTGAATGACATCCCACCATGGTGCGCGGCAGACAATAGACCGCCAAGGCGTCGTGCGACATCAATGCGGGTTGGTAGAATAGTGTGCGCGCCGATCGTTGCGAATACACGCGCCATTTCGCCCGATTCTTCCGGATCAAGGCCAGCGGGCATAACGAAATAAGGATCGATTTCTTCTGCACCGATCAATTTGGCAAGATTACGAACGCTCTGGCTATCAAACGGATTGGTGCCGGGCGTGTCGATAATGATCTGGTGACAGGCGCGAAGGCGAGAAAGCTGCGCAGAAAGGGCTTGCGGGCTATCGGCTTTTTGCAGGTCAATTTGCAATAAATTGGTAAAATTCTTGAGCTGGTCAATACCGCCAGCACGTACCGTGTCGCAGGAAATAACGCCGATATTGAGGCCGGCCATAACCCCGCGTGTAGCAAGTTTGGCAACGGCCAGTGTTTTACCTGCACCCGGCGGCCCGACCATCATCAACGCTTTTTTAGCGGATTTCTCAGGCATAGGTTTGAAATTGAACAGGTGCTCGACCGCAGCCACCAATGCAACACTGGCCTCATCAAAACCAACGATGGTCGCGCATGACAGGATCTGATCCATGACATCTTCGCTGACACCATGGCGTAGTAATGTATCGGTTAGCTCTTCTGCCACCGCGCCCTCATCTTGCTCATCATCATATTGTAGCCAGCTGTCGGAGGACGCAGGCGCATCGCGGTCATGCGTTTCAAACGCCGTACTTTCAAAGTCGGGGTCATTATAATCGCTTGGGTCTATGGCAGCAGTCACGCGAACCATCTTGCCTCCTTGCTCGTCACGGGTTGCAACAATAACGGCTTCTTCGCCGAGCGTGTCGCGCACCATCTGCATTGCTTCTCTCATTGTCTTGGCATAAAAGGATTTTAGCCGCATCGGGTATATCGAATCTTCTTAATTATTATTATATGTATTTCCATCATAACACACCATCCCTTATCCATAAAAGCCTTGTATAAGCCTGTGGATGATTTTTATATTTTTATAGAAATAGGAATTGTTTTCTACAGATTTACGACATGAAGGGACAAAGATGCATAAGAGTGGCCTGAAGGTTGTCGGCAAGGTAGGAGAGGAAGCGAGCTATGTTGATGGGTTGACCAATCCAAGCAGCAAAAGCACAGCTTTGCCCCCTAAACCTGCCCCAAAGTTTGAATGCGTGCCGCAATAAGCCGAAATTAACCTGATGCAGCCTCAGAGAGAATGGAAATGAAATCAGGTAAAATGATTTTTTATTGACATATTGCTAGAAATCCTTTTATACCACTCGCTATATTTTAGAAATAGTGATGGATAATAATGTTGAAAGAAGACACGCGCGATAAAAATGAAATCCCGCAAAGTAAGAGGTACATCACTTTACTGGGGGATCCGATCCATAATTCTATTGGTGCATCTTTATTAAAGGGCAGTGATTTAAAGTTGGCGGCATTAGCGCCAGCATTTAGTGCAGTTTGCGCAGAGATCATGGGTGATCCTGAAAAATCACCGGTGAGTATGGCTTTGAGTGTATTGCATAATAATATATCAGGCTTCTTATTAAGCAGATTCATAATGGAGAAGTTTGCTACTAATCGTTTTAATGAAAAAAATTCATTGCTGATTGGTAAAAAAGAACTATCAAGTTTATGCATCGATAAATTCCCTGATCCTGAAACGGCTGTAAAGAGCGTCACTAAATATGGACTCGCTATACAGCGGGCAAGGCTAATTTATGGCATTTACGGTGGGGTAGATATTGCTTGGAGTGCGGGGGGCGCTATTGCTTGGAGCGCGGCCGGAGATTTGCAAGGCGCTGCTGGGGCGCTGTCGTCATATGCGGTTGAATTAAGCAGAAGTTGTAAGGGGCTGCATCGTTTTAATCAGTGCGCAAAAGGGAATTGGGCGATTGTGGATATGCCTGATCCTGAAAAAGTCACTGAAAAAGAAACGAAGCCAATCGGGCGCGAAGCGTTTATGCCCGTATGATTTCTAAGATGTTAAGATCGTCATTGCGAGACGGCTGAAAGCCGATGCAGCAATCCATGCTATTCACTTATGTTATTTGGGTTGCTTCGTCGCTGCCGCTTATCGCAATGCCGTATTCCCTAAACCTGCCCCAAAGTTTGAATGCGTGCCTTGGGATGAATCTCGTTCTGGCTCATTACGGTTGTCTGCGGGCGGAAGCGCTCGATCACTGACCTCACATAGGGGCGGATGCCTGGGGATGTAAGAAGAACCGGTATTTCGCCCGTCGCCATAATATCATCAAAATTCTCACGAATATCAGTGATAAATTGCTGAAGCTGCGTTGGCGGCATAGCCAGCTGCTTTTCCTCGCCATCGCCCATCAGGGCTGCAGCAAAGGACTGCTCCCAATCGGGGGAGAGTGTGACCAGCGGCAAAACCCCTGCTGGGTTGGTGTGGGAATCGCAAAGCTGGCGCGATAAGCGGCTTCTGACATGCTCGGTTATGTGCGAGATATTCTTTGTATAGGTCGCGGCCTCGGCAATGCCCTCCAAAATGGTGGGAAGATCACGCACCGATACGCGCTCTGCTAAAAGCTTTTGAAGGACGCGCTGGAGGCCCCCGACATTGATCTGAGCTGGGATGACATCGGCAACCAGCTTCTGATATTCCTTCGGCAGCTCGTCCAGCAATTTCTGCGTTTCGGCATAGTTAAGGAGGTCGGGCATATTATCCTTAATGATCTCGGTAATATGTGTGGTGATGACCGTTGGCGCATCAACGACCGTATAGCCCTTGAAATGCGCTTCTTCCTGATATTGCTGGTCGATCCACATAGCGGGTAGGCCAAAGGTTGGCTCAGTTGTATTCTCGCCCGGCAAGTTGATATTCGCACCCGTCGGATCCATGCACATCATCATATGCGGGCGTACATCGCCACGGCCTGCTTCGATCTCCTTGATCCGTACGATATAGGTATTGGCCTCGAGCTGGAGGTTGTCTTGAATGCGAACTGAAGGCAGGACATAGCCCATATCCTCGGCCAATTGGCGGCGAAGCCCCTTGATCTGGTCGGTAAGCTTGTGGCTCGCTTCCCCTTGTACAAGCGGCAGAAGGCCATAGCCAAGCTCGATACGGATGGTGTCCATAGCCAATGCGTTGGAAATCGGTTCTTCTGCAACAGGGGCGGACGCGGCGCCTTCTAGCCCGCCTAAAGCCTGGGCGCCAGCACCTTGCGCTCCTGCGGGAGCGCCGCCTTTACCGGGCGCTGTTGCACCGCTTTTCTCAAGCTCTTTTTGCGTACGAAGCGAGAAGAATGCAATACCGCCAGTAATCGCCGCCAATGTAAAGAACGGCAACATAGGCATACCGGGCAGGAAGGCCAGCGCCAGCATCAATCCTGATGAAAGGGCTAATGCGCGCGGATAGGCGCTAAACTGATTCATAAGGGCGCGATCGGCAGAGCCTGCTACACCGGCTTTTGAAACCAGTAAACCTGAAGCCACCGAGATGATCAAAGCGGGGATCTGGGAAACCAGACCATCACCAATAGTCAGCAATGTATAAGTTGCCGCCGCATCGGACATGCTCATGCCTTCGGACACTGTGCCGATGATGATGCCGCCGATGACGTTGATGAAAGTGATCAATAGCCCGGCAATAGCGTCTCCGCGCACGAACTTCGCCGCACCATCCATAGCCCCGAAAAAGGTGCTTTCTTGCTCTAATTCCGAGCGACGGGTTTTGGCTTCGTCCTCGGTAATAAGGCCAGCCGAAAGGTCGGCATCAATCGCCATTTGTTTACCCGGCATCGCGTCCAATGTGAAGCGTGCTGCAACCTCCGCAATTCGCCCCGAACCCTTGGTGATAACTACAAAATTAACAATAACAAGGATGGCGAAAACGATGACCCCGACAATATAATTGCCGTGAATAATGAAGTTTCCGAATGCGCCAATAACCGCCCCCGCCGCATCGCCGCCTGAATGACCATCAGATAAGATCAGTCGGGTCGAGGCCACATTTAGGCCAAGACGCAGTGATGTCGCCACCAGTAAAACAGTGGGAAAGGTTGAGAATTCCAGTGGTTTCTGAATAAACAGCACCGTCATCAAAATCATGACAGAAAGCATGATCGAGATTGATAGGCCGAGATCAAGAATAGCAGTCGGAATAGGCACCAGCATGAACAGGATAATCGCCATCACGCCGAGTGCGAATATGACATCGGATCGGAAATAGGGCATGATCCGCGCACGCGCAGTGTTAAAGCCGCCCATAGCAGCGGCGCCACGTGATCCGGTTGATTGCGCCGGAAGTTTTGATCCAGTCGGTTCGGCCATTACTAATTTAAAAACCTTTGATGTATTTCAGGCAAGGATAAGCGGACGAAATTCACCGCCAAGCTTTATTCTATAGCCAGCAGCGCCTAAACGCAAATGATCGCTATGGCTTTAAACAGATTTATAAGAGGATTAACCGTTTAAGGTCGGAGAGCTGACCGGTTCGACGGTCGTCTCTACCTTAGGCTCATCTTGCTGTCTGGTCTCTTGGCTCGCTGCATCTGCATATGTAGCTTGAATATTACCTACACCAGCCAGTCCTCCCTTGCGCGGTACAGCTTCCGCATCACGATTCACGAGGGGCTTCTGTGGCTGTTGCTGAATTTGCCCATCAACATTAGAAGCGATATTATCAACCGCGCTGTTAAGCTGAGGAACCATTGTGTTGGCAAACCCCATCACGCTTGAGAAAATGCCTCGCAATGTATCACCGATTTGACCTGGGATAGCTTTAACAAAACCACCGAAGGAGCTTAAGGTATCCATAATACCGTTCAACGGCGACATAACCGTATCTTTGATAAAGCCACCGATATTACCTGTCTTGGCGGCATCCATAAGCGACGTTAATGAAAAGCTACTGTCTTTCTTTGTGGGGTCTTCTGCTTCACTTTTTGGTTTGATTTTATTCAATACGCCTGAAATCCCGTCCCCTGTTAATACAGCTAAGACCCCTAAGGGGCCACCTGTGAAACTACCGATAAGACCTGCGGCTTTGATGGCTTGCACCACGCCGTCTTTACCATGCTCGCCCATGATAGCGTTGAGTTTTTCTTCAGTAAGGTCTTCTTTAGTCAGGTTGCTTAAGCCATCCGCGGCTTCAGTCATCTTCTCGGTTAGTGTAGTCTTTCCTTTTTCGGATAAACCTCTTACGACTCCTGCCGCAGCTTTCAAATTCTCGGGGTTTGTCACGGCATCTTTGACGGCGCTGCCCAATTCTAATGCAGCATCTATAGTGCCGCCTTCGCCATTATTTCGATCCATTTGACCGCCCATATTTTACACCTTCAAAAAAATTATAGTTATTATTCTTGTGCCCATTATGCATATGAGTCGTTAATAAACCTTTAAGATATGCCTTTTACGCTTTCCGCATCTTCCTAAAGACCGCTATAGTTGAACGGTATTCGTAAAAACTATGAGGTGAAACTATGGAGCCATTTATCGGCATATTTGTCGTCCTATGCATTTTGATTATATTCAAAAGCGTTAAATCCGTGCCGCAAGGCTATGAATTCACGGTCGAGCGTTTCGGCAAATATACCGGAACATTGGAGCCGGGTCTTCATTTTATCGTACCATTTGTCGATACGATTGGCGCAAAATTAAGCATGATGGAAACTGTGCTGGATGTGCCATCGCAAGAGGTGATCACCAAAGATAACGCGATGGTACAGGTCGATGGTGTGGTGTTTTATCAGGTGCTGAATGCCGCCCGCGCCGCCTATGAAGTGCGTGATCTTGAGCGTGCAACGCTGAACCTGACCATGACGAATTTAAGAACGGTTATGGGCTCTATGGATTTGGACGAGCTGCTCTCCGAGCGTGACCGCATCAATGCGCGCCTGCTCACCATCGTTGATGAAGCAACCGAGCCGTGGGGCATTAAGGTCACGCGTATCGAGATTAAAGACATTACCCCGCCACGCGAACTGGTCGATTCTATGAACCGCCAAATGAAGGCGGAGCGTGATAAACGCGCAACTATTCTGGAAGCACAAGGTGATCGTCAGGCCGAAATCGAACGCGCCGAGGGTGAAAAGCAATCTAAGATTTTGGAAGCCGAAGGCCGTAGAGAGGCCGCATTTAGGGATGCTGAAGCGCGTGAACGATTGGCTGAGGCCGAAGCTGGTGCTACAAGAATGGTTTCTGAAGCCATTGCAAAGGGCGATGTGCAGGCGGTGAATTATTTTGTCGCGCAAAAATATGTCGAGGCCTTGAAGGAGTTCGCGCATTCACCCAATGAAAAATTGGTCTTTATGCCTATGGAATCCTCAGGCGTGATCGGCGCGATCGGCGGTATTGCCGAGCTGGCCAAGAATGCGCTGGGTAAGAAGGGGTAGGGGCATGGAAGTATTCGGCTTTGACCTAAACAATATCCAGTTCTGGCATTGGCTTTCACTGGCGGGGATATTCTTTGTTCTCGAAATCCTCACCCTTGGCTTTTTCTTCCTCTGGCTCGGTGCATCGGCTGTCGTGGTCGGGCTGGTGTTACTGGCTGCACCGGAGATGAGCTGGCAGATCCAATTCGGTCTATGGGCTTTTCTTGCAGTGACCGATATTTTCGCATGGCGCGTTTACATGTCTAAGAAAAAGCCGAAGCTTGTAACCACAGACGAGCCGCATCTGAACAAACGCGGTGAACAATATATCGGACGTGTTCTGACATTGGAGGAGCCGATTGTGAATGGCTTCGGCAAGGTCAAGGTGGATGACAGCCTCTGGAAGGTTGAATGCGACACCGATATGGATGTAGGCTCAAAAGTGCGCGTTACCGCGATCGATGGAACGGTGCTTGAGGTTGAGGTTTTAAAGCCTTAACCACCGCTAGCCTTAGGCACAGCAACGCCTTCATCTTGATACTGGTTGAGCTTATTGCGCAATGTGCGGATAGAGATACCGAGGATATTGGCCGCGTGCGTGCGGTTGCCCAGGGTATGTTCCAGCGTGTCGATAATCATATCTCGCTCAACATCGGCGATTGTTCGCCCGATCAAATTCTCAACCCCGCCGCGGTTTTGAACGGAGGCTGCACCAGCTGACGGCGCTGCCCCTGCTTGGCTATCAGCTACAGCCGAGGCTGCTGGTGGTGAATTAATCTGTGTTTTATGCGCGTCTTGCGCGGGGGCATTTTGTAGGTGGATGGCCGTAGGCTCGATTTCATCTTCCAGCGACATCAAAATCGCGCGATGCATCGTGTTTTCAAGCTCGCGGATATTCCCACGCCAGCTATAGGCGGTGAGCTTGTCTTTGGCTTCGGCGGAGAGTTT
Source organism: Micavibrio sp. (assembly GCA_019634145.1). Taxonomy (GTDB): domain Bacteria; phylum Pseudomonadota; class Alphaproteobacteria; order Micavibrionales; family Micavibrionaceae; genus TMED27. The sequence continues at coordinate 9,090 of JAHQVU010000005.1, forward strand.
CTTTTTCCCAACACTGTTGGCATCGGCGTATTTGTCGGCAAAAAACTGCGCCAGCTTTACAACGTCATTAGGGCGATCGCGCAAAGGGGGAAGGGCGATATTCACCACATTCAGGCGGAAATAAAGGTCTTCGCGGAACTGGCCTTCTTTTACGGCCTGTTCCATATCGCGGTTTGACGTCGCCAGAATGCGCACATCAACCTTAACAGCATTGTTCGAGCCCACACGGGTAATCTCACGCTCTTGCAAAACGCGCAGCAGCTTGGCTTGGAGAGAGGGATCCATCTCTGTCACCTCGTCGAGGAGGATTGTGCCGGTATGCGCCTCTTCGAATTTACCAATACGGCGGCCTGTCGCGCCTGTGAAGGCACCTTTTTCGTGGCCGAATAGTTCGGATTCAAGGAGATTTTCGGGAATCGCCGCGCAGTTCACCGCCACAAATGGCCCTTTTGTACGCTTGGATTTTTTGTGAATATACTGGCTCATCACCTCTTTACCCGTTCCACTCTCGCCTGTAATCAAAACGGTGGCCTCGGACGGCGCAATCCGGTCAGCGAGCTGCATAACCGGCTTCATCGCTTCATCTGTGGCGATCATATCGCTTTGCTCTTGGGTGACGGCAGCGATCACAGCCGCAATCAGATCGGCATCAGGCGGCAGCGGTACATATTCCTTCGCGCCTTGTTGAATGGCTTTCACAGCAGAGCGGGCATCAGTGCCGATCCCGCAGGCGATAACAGGCATATGGATTCGCTCGACTTCGAGGCGATCAACGAAGCTGCGGATATTTTGTTTCACATCGACCATGGCGAGGTCTGCGCCCTTGCCGTTGAGCAGAGCCCCTATGGCTTGGTCGGTATCTTCACAGTGAATGACCTTCGCCCCGCGTTGCAGAGCAATTTTACCAGCTTGTGAGATATAGCCTTCTAGTGTTCCGATGATGATTAATCGCATTCTTGTATCCCTTAATATTTAAAAGAAATTCTAAAGCCTAAGCCCCGCAAATGAAAGGGGGAAATTACTCTGTTTGCGAGCCAATAGAGGCGAGAAACGCGAGAATGTCGGTTTCTACACCTGTCTGATAGATGGTATTATGCCCGGAGTTTTTATAGACCTTAATCGCTTTCGGATCGGGCGCGGCCTTTGCTAGCTTGACTGATGTGGGCCACCCTACAACTTCATCCCTACCGGCGATTAAGAAAAGTTTGGGAGCGTCGACATTCCCGATTTTCGAGATGTTATCATATTTATCTTTCATAAAAAAATCTAGGAAAGGTATGAATTTATAATGATGGCGCGCCGCATCGGCGAGTGATGCAAACGGTGTTTCAAGAATTAAGGCTTTAACCTTATATTTGCTGGCCAGTTCGACAGCAACGCCAGAACCAATGGATTCGCCGTAGATGATGATGTCCTTAACCTTGTAGTCTTGTAGCCATCGGAGATAGGCTTCACCATCCATGTAGAGGCTTTTTTCATTAATGTTTGTATAGCCATCATTGCCACCATAGCCTCTGTATTCGGCGAGTAATACACCGTATCCAGCCTTAAGAAATGCCTTTATTTTATGCTGCCTATGTTCAATATTTCCGGCATTGCCATGCAAGAACAAAATAGCAGGATTTCTTTTGTAGCGCGGCTTGAACCACCATCCGTTTATCCAGACATTATCATGTGTTACCACGCTGGTGATTTGTGCATTTTCAGGTGGCGTGGGCGTGTTTCTGTCCGGATGATAAATCAGGAACCGTTGCCCGAGATAAAGCGCCCCCACTCCCGCGCAATAAAGCACAAACATGAGAAGGACGAAGGACAGCAATTCCGCGAAAAGAGAATTCTTTTTTTTACTCACTAATCGAAATACCTCACGCGCTTAGACGGTGGTAGATCGGCATTAAGAAGCATTTCAAGCTTACGGGGTGAATCTTGCCTTGCTATGGAAACGCTGGCGGTTTTAATAAGAGTTTTAATCAAGGCTTCATCGGCCGCACGCTTTTCGAGCTTTACCGTCAATGGGGCAGTGATAACGGTGCCGATTATAGCGCCGTAAAAAGTTGTCAGAAGGGCCACTGCCATTGCGGGCCCGATAGTTTCTGGATTTTCCAGATCGGCCAACATCTGTACCAGACCAACCAGCGTACCGATCAAACCCATAGCCGGCGCGACCTCTGAAGCGCGGCGCGTCATGCTGGCTGCACGACGGCTGCGTTCAGTTTCGCTTGCGATTTCTTGTTCCAAAAAGAATTCAATATCATCGGGGTTAAATCCATCGATCGTCAGCTGCATGGCTTTTTTCAAGAAGGCTTGATTGCCGAGTTCGTCTTCACTACGAGAGAGCATCAATACGCCTTTTTTCTTAGCAATGACTGAGGCATCAAGAAGTGATAAGGCGAGTTTGGACGGGTCTTGTTTTTTGACCATAAGCGAGCTTTTGAAAATCTGTCCGCATTCTTTAAGCTCATCTGTATTGTATGAAATTGCGGTTGCGGCCAAAGTCCCAAAGAAAACGATTAATATTGAAGGGCCGTTCAGGAAGTTGGCATTGCTTCCCATCAATATAGCCATAGCAATAACGCCAACCGAGAAGGTCAACCCTAAAATAGTAGCTAAATCAGCAGAAAATGTAGGTCGTACAATGTTGAGGGCAGGAATAGACGCAGTATCCGCATCTTGCGCCTCTGGCGATGTCTTACTCTTTGCTGCCGTTTCACTCATATAGTTGTCTCAATCAAAATTATGCACTAACCGCGGTCGGATTTAACAATTTCGGTCATGGTTATACCAAGCTTGTCTTCGACTACGACAACTTCACCACGGGCAACTAGGCGATTATTGACGTATATGTCGATCGCTTCCCCCACTTTTCGGTCTAGTTCAACAACCGCGCCCCGCCCCAATTTTAGGAGCTGGCTGACCTGCATGGTTGAGCGACCGAGTACGGCAGATATCTGAACAGGAATGTCATAGATCGCGTTTACATCCTCGGCCATTGGCTGGCCTACGGCATAAGGATTCTCTGCCTCTTCATTGGAGCCGGCATCTTCAAGCTCCTCCAGACCCATTGCGCCACCCAAGGTGGAATCGTCTTCACCTTCGTTAGTGTCGTCTATTTCATCGCTCATTCAATCTCTCCTTGATTGTCAGGGGCATCAGGTTGAGCCTGCAATTCTTCGTGTGCGCTATCATCCACTATATCATCTTTTATTTCGTTAGTCAGGTGTGCAGCGTCTTTTTCTTCGCTGTCCACTGTAAATCCATCATGTTCTAATTCTTGTACCAATATTTTCTGAATGGATAAGGCGATCTTTTCTGGATTATGCGATGCTCCGCCTTCCTTCCAGCTCAAGCGACAGGCTGTGTCTTCCAGAGTAGGGTCGGCGCTCACTTCGAAGGAGAGGTTTGCCTGACTTGCGCTGAGGCTGTTAAGGTGTGTTGTGATGCCTTCAAGCATATTTTGCGCAACATAGATCTGAATTGTTGTTTCTGTGCGGTTGTTTTCCAGCACTTCATTAAGTGTGCTCTTTAGCTCTTCGAAGCCGCACTTGGAGGCATAATGGGGGTAGAGTGTTTTAAATATATGCTGAACAAGATGAACAGCTTCTTGTTCAAAGCGTTTTTCACGCTCGGTCTCGGCAATGACGAGTGGAGAGATATTACTCGCTATGCGCGAAAGGGTGGTTGCGATGGCTTGGTCGCGTCCGGCTTTTTCATCTTCCTGCGCTTTGGCATAGCCTTCTTTATAGCCCTTGATTTTTTCCGCGCTTAATTCTTCTTCGCTGAATGTGGGCGGTGGTGGAGGAAGATCCTCTTCCTCTTCCTCTTTCACTTCATCGAAGCTATGCATATCAAAGAAAAATTTTTTATCTTTTTCGGCCAAAAATTTTCAACCCCTAAATAGTACTGTTATAACGAGACGGTAAATTAATAGATAAGCTCGTCATCACCCTCTCCGGTGGAGATGGCGATTTCGCCGCGCCCTTCAAGATCCTTGGCGACATTAACGACATATTGTTGTGCCTCTTCGACATCGCGCAGTTTTACAGGCCCCATCGCGCCCATGTCTTCTTTCATAATCTTTGCTGCGCGCTCGGACATGTTGGAGAAGAACAGGTCTTTGATCGTGTCTGTTGCGCCTTTCAGAGCGGTCGGCAATTTGTCTTTGTCCACGGCACGAATAAGTGTTTGAACAGATGCTGGATCCAGCCCTGCCAAATCTTCGAATGTAAACATAAGTGAACGAATTTTCTCGGCGGAATCGGGGGTGTGCTTTTCCAACGCATCCATGAAACGCGTTTCGACCGAGCGTTCCAGCGAGTTGAAAATTTCCGCTATTAGCTCGTGCGGGTCTTTTTTCTGCGTTCTGGCGAGGTTCGTCATGAACTCCTGGCGTAATGTTTTTTCTACCTCATCAAGAATATCCTTTTGAACAGCCTCCATACGCAGCATGCGATTAATAACCTCAAGGGCAAAATTTTCCGGAAGTAATCCGAGTACGCGGGCTGCATGTTCAGTCGAAACTTTTGATAGTACAACCGACACTGTTTGCGGATATTCTTTTTGCAGGAATGTCGCAAGAATTTCTTCATTAACATTGCCGAGCTTTTCCCACATTGTGCGTCCTGCAGGGCCTCGGATTTCCTCCATAATCCCTTCAATACGATCTGAGGGAAGGCCTGCTTTTTCAAGCAGGCGCGCTGTAGAGCCGTGCGTTCCTACGAGTGCGTTTGTAGAGCTCATTTGTTCTGCGAAATCAACGAACAGGCGCTCTACAACGGCAGGGCTAACTTTACCCAGATTGGACATTGTCTGGGATATCTCTAGGATTTCGTCGTCATCCATCTGCTCGAATAATCTTGCGGTTGCTTCTTCGCCCAATGAGAGCATGAGAATGGCAGCCTTTTCCGGCCCTGATAGTGTTCTGTAATCCTCGCGTACCCGCATCTGTCAATAAATCCTACTTTTAAAACTCTTCTTTAGCTTTCCTGTGTCATCCAGCTTCTGATAACTGAAATGGTCTCATCAGGGTAGCTCTCAACAATTTCCTCGACCTTTTTGATTGATGATGACTTAACTTGTCCGGCCACGCCAGCCATATTAATCAGGTTTTCACTTTCATCGCTTTCTTCACCATCAACACCACTTTGTTGCTGTGGGGCTGATAAGGCAGGTTGAGCCGGCCCTGCTGTGAGAAGATCCATATCTATGTCATCGCCGCTTCCCCCTTCATCTTCTGTCGCGAGTAGTCGGGCGACCATAGGCTGCAACACCAAGAGCACAACCAATATAACCATGATACCAACAAGTATAAATTCTGCGGCGTCTATAAGGTCGGCTTTAGGCATGCCCATAAACAGCGTGTCATCAACTGCATCCTGATTAGTGTCTACATCTGCAAACTGCATATTTTTGACGGCGAGCACATCGCCACGTGTGGCATCGTATCCCACAGCGCTGCGCACGAGTTCCTCAATCTGTTCTATCTCTTGCTGGCTGCGCTCTTCATATACGCGTTCACCTTCTTCATTTGTGATGTAGCGCCCATCAACCAGAACGGCAACTGAAAGCTTGTTAATCTCACCGACTTCGCGAACGACACTGCGAATGGTTTTGCTTATCTCGAAGTTTGTGACTTCTTCGATGCGGTTGCTTTCTGCGGTTGGCTCATCACCCAATAAGTCTGTGCCGATACCCGGTAGGTTGTTTTGGAGGCTTGCATCCTGTTTTTGCAGCTCACGTTCTGTTGATTGCTCTTCGGTAACCTGGGAAGAGCGAACAACCTGACTGGCTGGGTCGAATAATTCTTCGTTGGTACTGATTCGGTCGAAATTCATCTCGGCCGTGACAATGGCGCGAACATTGCCGTAGCCAACAATGCGGCTAACCTGATCCTCGATCTTGCTGGTCAGACGTGTTTCATAATTGCGGCGCATTTCCTCGGCCTTCATAGTATTTTGATTGACGTCGCCATCCTCGCCTCCGCGCGCAAGCAAGTTGCCGTCGCTGTCAATAATGGTGACATCTGTTGCTTTTAGCCCAGGAACACCGGACGCGATCAAGGATTGGATGGCTATGATTTGCTCGCGCTCCAGACGGCCACCAGGGCGAATACCGATATAAACACTGGCGCTGGATGGGCGAGATTCGCGGCTGAAAAGCTCGCGTTGCGGCAGCACTAAGTGGACGCGCGCACTTCGAACGGTTTCTAATGAGCTGATCGTGCGCGCCAATTCGCCTTCAAGGGCGCGGACCTGATTGATGTTTTGTACAAAGTTTGTTGTACCAAAACCGGATTGCTTGTCGAAAATTTCATATCCCATTGAACCGCCATTAGGCAGCCCCGCCTCGGCCAAAAGGAGCCTTGATCGTCCGACTTCGCGGTCAGCAACCATGATGCTTGCACCATCCTGGGAGACTTCATAGGGAATTGCGCTACTTTCCAACTTGGCGGCAATTGCGCCAGAATCCGTTGTAGAAAGGTCGCTATATAAAAGCTTCATTTGCGGTGTTGTCGCGCGCATAGATACAAAGACGAAGAATAAAATCAGGCCAGCTACAATCGCCCCGAGAATGGCTAGGCGCGCCGGGCCGAGTTTCATCATTGTGTCAGTTAAGGTGCTCACGATCGCATTACTTTCTTAAATAAATTATACCTGTCACATGTCGGTGTTAGCGTTGAAGACCCAAAGAGAGGATGGGGGTGCTATTTTTATTATTCGCGGTTTTTAGCTATTCATTTGCGAATCACTAAGCACGCGCTTATATTATTATAGACTTTTTTAAAAGCTTTTTCCATCATGCAGTTATTTATAAATAAAGTGTAAATTCCCACAGGGGAAATTGGATTATGAAAAATAAAACTTGACATTTGTATTTTTTTATCGTAATATGATACTAGGGTAGTATATCCGAAATGCGTGAATAGCTTGCGCACCGGAGGTTAGGGAATTATTATGATTGAGGCAGTAAGCTCAGTACTGATTAATGCGACCCTGTTGCGCCAGAGTGCACAACAGGTCGTTAGTGCTGCGTTTGCTCCAGCAGAAGAGGATACGGTGTCTTCCGGCCCCGTTGCGCCCTATGTTGACCGTATATCTATGGACACAAATTTTGATACAGCGGTTCTTGAACTTCGTGATGGTGATACGGGCGATGTGCTTAAACAATATCCGTCCGAATCAACACTTGAAGCACGTCAGCGAGCGGAAGCTGTGCGTGATAGAGCAGAATCGTTGAAGCAGCTTCGTGCCGATGGTGATGCTAAATTTTTTAATGTATCAACTCAGGATGCAGAGGCCGCTCCTTTGGTTGGCACATCTCAGCAACAAGTTAATTCATTGGCGCAAGCCGCTCCTACGCAATCCCAAGGCGGTCCTGGGTTGGCGCAAGCAGCAATTGCAGCTTTGAGTACCGGCGCGGTATCGGGTCAAACCAATGTATCCCAAGTTAGCGTTGACACGTAAAAGATAACTTTGAAGTTTTTTTTAGCAGCGCCTCTTTGTGGGGCGCTTTTTTATTCCTGATTTGCTTCTTGCTCTGCGGCTTTTTGCTTGGTTATAAGGCCAGCTGCGATTTCCTTGTTAATATTGATTAAGATATCGAGCTTCTCTCTCTCCGGCTTAGCTCTAACTTCCAGTTCGCGCTTGAAAACAAAATTGGCCAGATTGACGATATTGCTGCGTAAATCATTCGGGCGATCGCCCTCGCGGTTCTCCAGTGCAGTATCGTAAAACATCATCCAGATCTGGCGGTTATATTGCAAGGCCACATCAAGATCATCCTTGCCGCGCTCGTCCCACTTTTCTTGTAGCATTGAGAGCGTGCGTGCGGATTTAAGCAATACCCGCGCTTCCAGCTCGCGCTGGTCAGGTGTGTGTTTCTGGGCGTGATCGCCGTACGCACCGGCGGCTTTTGCGTATGGATTATGCGGATTGTTGGGTGGCATTTTCGATCAGCTCCTTTTCATGTTCGATAAGTTGTTTCGCAAGTTTTAACGCCTTATAATAGCGCTCGGCCAAAATTTCCTCATTCATTTGTATGATGAAAACTTTGCAAGAGGGTGCGGCCTGCTGCACCAATTCGGCTTGCTCGAAATAGGGGGGTTGGTACCCCTCAGTCGAGCGCGCCATATACATACATTGGACAAGGAAGTACAGGCGAGAGCAGGGCGTTTGAACCGCATGCTCTTCGCGCATAATATCTTTTTCACGCATGATAGGCGCTTCCCCTGCAATGTGCAGGCGTGTGCGCTGTGAGTCGTTGGTGATTACGGCATCGCCGATGAGTATTTTTTCACCTGGTTTGAGATCGATTACTAGGGCCATGGGACTTCTTCCTTTCTAGCTTGGGTTGGCCTTCTGCCTATATTTAGTCACTGCGCCATAAAGTGCGGAGACTATTATTCATTATAGCATATTCGTAAGGGGAGGGGGAAGGAAATACGATGGAATTTTTGTGTTTAGTTATAAATAAAATAACGGGACCTCTTCCGGGGGGTACTAGAACCCGCGACTGCGGGCCGTTGCTCATCAACGCTTTAGAAACATAATAAAAAACCCCAGACTTCTTCCGGGGTTTTTTGTATTCGGGCAATGCCCTCGAAACTTTTAATCGACTGATTAGAACAGTCGTAGAACAGCCTGCTGTGACTGAGACGCCAATGACAAGGATGTAACACCCAGCTGCTGACGTGTCTGCAGAGCAAGGAGGTTCGCACCTTCTTCGTTCTGGTCTGCCACAGTCAAGTCATCCGCACCGGCTTGCAGCGTATTAATTGTCTGCTCGGTAAATGTCTGACGTGTCTGAATGATAGACAGGTTGTTCGACAAAGTAGAACCGAATGAACGAACGCTGTTAAGTGCGTTACGTGCTTCGACATTTGTTGCCTCAATCCCAGCGGATGAACGGAATGTCGCTTCATTAAGGCCGAGACCGTTGGCTGTGAATGTTGCCCCTTCTGTTGTTAGGCGGCTTGAACTATCTTCGTTAAAGAAGGTCGTCAAATCATCACCTTGCAGAAGGTTGGTACCACGATACTGAGCATCTGCAACGATATCATCAATTTGTGATCGGATATTGTTGTAGTCATCCGCAAGTGAGTCCAGCGCTTGAGTTGAGTTGTTGAAACGGAACACTTGTTCATCGGCACCTGCACCAGCTGTTGTGATAGGATCAAGAGCGCCTTCCGGATCTCCCAAGCCAATGTCAAAGACTTCACCGCCTGCTGCTTCGGTATAGGTAACTTCGATGGACAATACTTCGTCACTATTTGAAGAGAAGCTGAGCTTACCAGTAGCACTGTCAAAATTGGCGGAGATATAGTCGTTTACGCCAGTGTCAAGGTTGACAGAATCAACGAGCGCTTGGAAGGTATCCGCACCAGTAACGTTCGTGGTTGTAGGAGAGCTACCATCCGACAAGTTTACAGTGATACCAATCGTTGATGTGGCTGCTGCACTTAACACAGTGTTACCATCGGCGTCAGTATATGTACCTGTTATGGTATCACCAGCTTCAACAACATCCCCAGTATTCTCGAAAAGAGAAACTGATTCGATTGTGCTACCACCAATGACAGTTGTACCAACCCCAACGGAAGCGCCGTTACGAAGTTGATCGGCAAAGTAATCGCCAAGTCCCAAGGCGTCAAAACCAGCTTGTGTAACTAAGTTAGCACCGTTGACATCATCTGTTACTCTGAAGGAGCGACCGTCCGTACTTTGGATGGATAGCGTACCTTCGTCGGTTACAGAGGCTGTGATTTCACCCTCTTCGTTATCAGCAAAAGCATCAGTAATCTGTGCTGCAAGAGAGTAAATGGTGTCACCAGAAGAAATGGTGATTTCCTGAGTGATTTGGGTGCCATCAGCGTCTGTTGTGAAGATCGAGAACTGATCACCATCATCAATGGCCAATGTCGCCAAATCGGACTCTTCGCTCAAGTCAACTGTACCAACGATACGCGCTTCACCTGCAGAAGATGCAAGTTCGTCACGAGCCGTAGAAACAACAGATTGGGCTTGCTCGATCAGGCTGTTCAATGCTGTCACACCGTTATCTGCTTCCTCAATCGTTCTGATTGACTGGCTGATACCGTCCAAAAGACGAGTCAAGTCGCTTGCGCGGTTGTCTAGGCCTTCGGCAGCAAAGAAGCTTTGTGGATTGTCCAAAGCACTATTAACTTTAAGACCAGTCGCAAGTTTTAGCTGCGTCTTGTCGATAAGTGACTGCGTGTTTTGGAGAGATAAGAGGTTTGTCCGTAAGGCGGACGTCAATACTACATCTGAAGACATGATAATTTCCTTTCCTAGGGTTTCA
>JAHQVU010000054.1 GCA_019634145.1 Micavibrio sp.
AAAGACATGACTGCCTTTCGTAGGTCTATTGAATAAGTCATACGTAACCATAACATATACGATTCTTATTTGAAATGACTATATTATAAAAAGCGGATAGGTGATTACATAAAAAAATCGGGGTGTGGGGTATAGTAAGTGGATATTAATTCGTCAATGAATACCGTATACAGTATGGGGTGTGGGTGCAGTGGTTGTGGAGCACCTGTTAACCAAAACCCTGTCTATAATTATGACGAGCAAACAGCTACAGGGACATCTAACTCCTACACTACTGTATACTACACCGATGGTACTCTCGAAGACGCTGTAGATTCACTTTATGGATCCAGTAAATGGGCTACAACTTTTCTTACATATAGTTTTCCAAACAGCACTAGCGATTATGGTGGCGCCAGCTATTATGATCAAAGCGCATTAAATAGCGGCTTTACGCAAATGAATGCCGCGCAGCAAGAGGTCATTAGTCATATCTATGATCAAATAGAGATTTTTTCTAGCCTGACTTTTACAGAGTTAACAGGTTCGAACGATGCCAATGCCGATCTCATGCATGCGCATAGTTCCAATCCGTCTACAGCCTATGCTTACTATCCGACGTCTAACTCGGTCGGTGGTGATTCATGGTACGGTGGCTCTTTTTCTTCGGTCAATATTGACCCATTACTTGGTTCATATGAGTATCACACGATTGCACATGAAATAGGCCATTCTTTAGGCCTTAAACATGGTCATGAGTCCAGCGGATCGGGCGCTACTCCTGCATCCTACCGTGGGCAAGAATATTCGATTATGACTTATCTGACCGATGAGACTGACGTTTCTGCAGATGCAATAACAGTCGGAAGCGGGTCATATCCGCAGAGCTTTATGATGCTCGATATCGCGGCTCTTCAGCAAATGTATGGAGCAAATTTTAGTGAGAATGCTACAGATACAGTCTATACATTCTCAACCTCAACTGGTGCCATGTCTATTAACGGCGTCGATCAGGCTTCTGCTGCAGGGGTGACGAAGACCGGCGATAAAATTTTCCGCACGATTTGGGATGGCAATGGTGAAGACACTTATGATTTTTCAAATTTCACAACGGATTTAAGTATCAACCTAAATCCGGGTGAATATATTGATTTGGATGTCGGTGGTAACTCTCAGCGCGCGCTTCTTGAGCAAGGTACGCTCATAACAAATGTTTAATAAATTTCGCCTTATAATTTTACAGGGATTCTAAGATATTATTTTCTAATCTCGTATTGTAATAGCTAAGCTTAGCGATAACCATACTTGCTGGAATTAGCCCATTAGGACGACTGCCCAGACCAAACCCACCAGACATATTGCTCGGCGGTGTGCCGCTAATATCTGTAGCGATGATGCTGTTATTATACGCAAAGGCAAAATCATCTTGCATATAGGCTATGGCAACATTCGTAAAGCCGTTAACCACGCTGAGAGCACTCAAATCGTAATCAAATTGTGTTGTGTTTGATAAGCGGATACGCACCAAGGCTTCACCTTCAGGGTTAACATTTTTAGCAAGCTCAATGCGGTTGGTATTGCCACCGTCGCCGATGTAAAGATAGGATTGAAAATCATTAGCGTGATCGGCGGCCCAGTCCCAATAACTTAGCGCAAAAGTGCCAGCACCGGCGTTATACCAATCCGCACTGCCATCACTTATAGTATCTGCTGTACGCGCGGCGGGCGCTTCGGAACAATCAATCGGGGATGTGCAGTATTTGCTATCTTGCAAATTGACGAGGGCGATTTGTATCTGCGTCCCTTCAGGAATATCCAAAACAATATAATGCGCATTGCTGTTTCCAGCAGCTACATCATCAAAACGGCTGAGCTCCCAGCTACCGGAAGTGCCGAGCGTACCAATACTTATGGTGCTTCCGCTATAGTCTTTTAAGTAAACCGTAACCGCACTGCCTGTAATGTGTTTGTAATGCACCATGATACTTTTGGGATCTGTGTCCGCTGTACCGCCACTCAGTGCCAGTTCAGCTGTGCCACTTATGTCGTGGTCGATATCCCAGACATAAGCGCCATTATTTAAATTATGTGTTGGCGCAGACGTAACACCTGTATTAATGCTGGTGATTGAGCGACCAAGGAGCTGTGCACTTGTACTGCCAAGAAAATGATCATTCACCGCGCCGCTGGATGGACGCGCATAGTTATTGAGCGCAGAAACAGTTTCTTCGCGCACGAGGCCAGGGCCAAACCCAAACAGGTAACCCAAGCGGGGTTGATGAGCACTGGCGCTTAACCATTCTCCGCTGCTGTTTTGATATAGCGCGGCGCTCGCGCGGCTTAAAGAAAGGGGGGAGGGCAGGGCAGTGGCGATACCGAAATTCCAGTTGATTGCAGGCATGTTGCTGCGTAAATCGCACGCGGACATACCGCGGCCAAGGCGTTCTAGCATATGAAGTCTCCTCATTTAAGATAGATTCGCGGTGTTGATATGAGGAATATATTCTTAAACACGTGTGTTTGTCAAGTTGATTTTTCTTTCACTGTATCGTTCAGTGCTTAACCGGCATGGCAGCCGACGCTACGTGCATGTCACGAGATCGAAGGTGGACAGAATTAACGCCGTGCTTAACATGGTGTAAGTTCAAGAAGCTGTATGCAACACCAGCATAGAAATAATAAAGCGGAATAAAGCGGTAATGGAGAAGGATATCAGCACTAACACCAATTAATAGCGTGTAAGAAATCACAATATTGATACAAAGAAAGGCGAGAGACAATGTTGTGTCTTTGGTTTTGAGCGCTTTAAAAAGAAACAAACCCCACAGATATATCCAAGTTCCTAAGATTGTAAATGATCCTATAAGGCCATAGTTGTATACATAGTTTAAAAAGCTCTCAAAGTATAAGCCTTGCGCGCGGGCATTACCAAAGCCGATAATTATTCGCCAAGGGTATTTATCAAATTCCGAATAAAAAACCGGTAATTCTTCTAGACGTTTGTACGCTGAAGCGTCTTGGGGATCTGTAAATTTATTCAAATGCTTGAATGCGCTCATATCACCAAAGAGCATAAAAACAACAACGCCCGAAGCGATAAGCAAGAAAATGAAAAACAGACTGAGCGATGCGCCCAGGGCTTTACCGCGATTATGTATCAGGGAAATAAAGGCATAAGCAAGGGAGCCGTAAAAAATACAGATAAAAAAGGCAATAAATCCGGCTCTAGATTGGGTGCCAAAAAGGCTTATATAGCAAGCGACAAGTGTCAAAAAGAAAAAAAGAATGCGCTTTAAATTCTTACTTTTGGTGAAGGCAAAAAACATAAGAACGGCACTTGAAATGAGAAATACGGTTTCATTGTATGGGAAATTCCAGGTGCCCGGAAAGCGGTTAATCCCGTACCCGCCCCATCCGCCAACCAGGGCCTTGTAATGGTACAAAACCTGAATGGGCCCGTTTGGATCTCTTAGGTGGTCAAAGAAAAGGGCAATATGAAACAGCAATATGAACAAGTGTATGCTGAAAAGCGTGCGCAAGCTGCCGCCACTATTGAAATAGATATAGCCAGCTAAAAAGGTAACATAGATGGCCGCGAGTTTGATCCAGATGGCTAAATCTCTCAGAACAACGCCATGAGGCGACGTTATCGTGATGATACCGGTGTAGGCAATAGCCAATAAAAACAGAGCCGTGACAGATAAAAAGAACCGTCGAGGAACCCCATCGCTAAGACTGGCGACCAGATAGAGGGTAAAGCCAAATATCGCTGTTAAGAGCGGGATAGCGTTGCCCGGAGATCCGAATATATCACCAAAAGTCGGGATAAGCTGCGCGAGTAGCAACACGAATAACGCATAGCGCGCACTCAGTTTATGCGAAATTCTTCTCTGGGTGAAAATATGAGCAGCCGTAGACATCGTCACAAGTATGCGTGCAATAGTTAAAAAAGTCTATAGAATATACTGCACCGAAACGCTATAGTCATAGCTGCAAGTTCAACAAAGAGGCGCGCATGAAAGCACTTAAAACACAGGCTAAAATATTTTTGCGAAAAAATATTCCAGCAGGCTGGAAGGGGTATTTAATGAAATATCCTTATATGTTCACACCGGCGCAGATGCTCACTTTGTGTGATTTTGCGCTTAGGGCGGCGGATAAAAAGGGGGCGTTTGTTGAGATCGGCTGCGCCTACGGTAACACGACAATTTTTCTGAACAAGCTCTTTCAGGACCACGCCTTAAATGTTGACTATCATGTCATTGATACCTTTTCGGGTTTTACACCTGAAGATGTTGATTATGAAATAGAAGGCCGTAAGCTTAAGCCCAGCGTTAATATGCAGTACGTTTTTTCTGATAACGATCCGACTTGGTTCAAGGAAAAGATGGACTATAACGGCGTAGATTTAGCCATTCATCAAAGCGATATCGTTAAATTCGATTTTTCAAAAATTGAGAATATTGCGTTTTGTCTCTTTGATGTTGATCTCTATAAGCCCACCGCTGCTGTCTTGCCGACGTTGTATGAGAAACTTGTGCCTGGCGGCGTTCTTGTTATTGATGATTGTGATAAAGACGATCCTAATTGGAACGGGGCGTATCAGGCTTATATGGAGTTTATCAAAGAAAAAGGCCTGCCGGAAAATATTATGAACCGTAAGCTCGGTATTATTCAAAAAGCTTCATAAGCATTCAAATCCCGCCTCGGCAAAGCGAGTATATTATCTTTCACTTTGGTCGTGGTCGAACAGCCAAGCTTATAGCCTGCCAGGCGCGCTAAACTTCGCACGAGCATATCATGGCGCCCATATGGATATGAAACCAGATCAACGCGGCGTCCTAGTTTTTCCTCTAACACATTTTTGCTGTGTTTTAATTCATGCCAAATAAAGAGCGGGTTATTGCGCCATAGCACTGTATGGCTACAAACATGCGAGCCAATAGTTATAAGCGGATGTTTATCAATTTCGATCACATCCTCCCACCGCATAAAATCCTCACCGTTAACTTTTGGAGCAGGAACGCCATAATGAGTCGCAAGCTCCTCCAGATTTGCCATCCGCGCCTTCACAGACCCGCGTTTTAGCGGGCGAAAGACCTTGCGATATTCCGCACCTTGCTGCTCCGCACTCAGATCGGTGCTGCGAAGCATTTTACCAAGCAGGCTTTCAAAAGGCTCCAGCCGGCCTTCGATAAAATCAACCCCACAAAAGATTGTCGCGGGCACATTATATTTTTCGAGGAGAGGTAGGGCATGGATTTTATTATCCATATATCCGTCATCAAACGTCACAGCAAAGACATTCTCATCTTGCGGCGCGTCGTTTACAAGCTCTTCGAGACTTAACGCGCGCCAGTCTTTTCGGCTTTTCAGATAATCTTCAAACTCATCGCTTGTAAGCGTGATATAGCGATATGGATCATCTGCGCTAAGCTGCTCCGGCATCACCCGATGGAGCATGGCGATTTCAAGGCTTCCGGCCATGCTTACTCCATTTTAACGCCGGTAATGGCGCTGCTGCCGGCATCATACTGCATGAAAATATTAGCTTTGGTCTTTTCGAAATATTCATCGACGGCTTTGCGTGATCCCGCCCAAGACCCATAATCGTCACAAATAAACACCCCACCTTTGGAAATCAGCGGATAAAGATGCTCCATCTCATGCTTGGTTGATTCATACCAATCCGTATCAACCCGCAATAGGGCGATGGCATCAGGCAAAGTGCCAGGGATGGTCTCTTCGACCTTTCCCTTCACATAAACGAATTGTTTGCTGGGGTATGTGCTGGCCTCAACGTTGCGCTCCACCTCTTCAAACGGGGCGTAAGCCCAATCCGTATGTGTATCTTTCTTGCTCTTGTTAAAACGATCAATCGCATCATAACCGCGGATATAATCGCGGTCTTCTTCTGTGGGTTCAGTCATACCGGCGAAGGTATCATAGAGATAAACTTTGCGGCTGGTATCGCCGTAATACGCCAGCGTTTCGGCCATCATAACCACGCATCCGCCTTTCCATACACCGCATTCAACCAGATCACCCGGCACATTATTTTGCGCGACATATTTGGCGGCCTGATAGGCAGCGTGCAGTGCAGATGACGGCACCATAGTGTTGTGACAGTTGCGGCGATAAATCTCACCGAACGCATCATCGAAATGCTGAGGAAAGCGCTCTTGGCCGCGCGGCTTATATTGAGAGACATTGACTCCGACTTGGCGCAGGGTATTGCGAACTGTACGTTTTACGGTTTGTTTGTTAATCATGCAGTGTTTCCTATAACTTTGAGGTGTTTCCATTCCGATAAATCAATATCCAGTATCTTTTCCATACGCTCTATATCTGGCAGGGCAATCTCCAGCATACGGTTATAGAGCTCAGGCTCAACGCCCGTATGATATTCTGTTTTGCCTGTTAAGTGAATAGCAAGCGATGTATTTTCCATCCCGGCCTTTTTGAAAAGCTTGTTTGCACCTCTATTGAGAAGTGTTTGTTTAGGGCCGGTGGTGTTGACCTTTTTTGTTAAATGCGCGGGCTTATATGCCGGATCGATGCCGTAATGCGCAAATATGTTTGCAATCACTGTCTCAGGTTTAGCCGCGATATCTTCATAGCGGCAGTAATAAAATCTATCCCGTCCGAAAAGCGCAAACCATTCTTCCAGACGATCAGCTAAAAGCCCCATGCCAAGCCAGCTTTCAAAAAGCCCGTAAACGTCCAGCGTTTGCGAGAAATCATATTTAATTACACCGAATTTCTTTTCATGCCAATAATGGGAAAAGGCGCGCTCTATTGGGTTTCTGAGGACAAAAGAGAAACGCGCTTCAGGGTTGTCGGCATAAATACGTTTGGCGGCGCGCGGTGAGCTGATCGTTGTGTAGGTCGGGTCAAAAAGCTTTTGCCCCTCTTGGGCATGGCTGAAATGCTGTGCATACCAGGCTGATCCAAAACCATGGAGCATATCGTAATAATGGATCTCATCGCGGGACGGCGCGCAAATCTCCGGGTGATCCTTTAAACAATAATACACCCATGTTGTCGCCGTTTTGGGCGGGCCGATGTGAAAAAGATCCGCGCCTTTATGAACTTTTTGCATTAGGTATAGCCGCTTTTATGAGTTGAGTTAAAGTCATCCAGTCTTTGCGCGTTGCCAAGACAAAGAATGCGGTGACAAGCACAAGGCTGACCATCAACCATACGCTATTTATACTTCCGAATGAAGCCGCAAACAAAATTGCACTGGTCAAAGCGAGTAAGGCCAGCAGATATTGAGGACATACGATAAAGCCGTCCTGCCGCCAGATCACAATACATAAGAGCACATTGATTGACAGCACCATGGCAAATAAAGCGATGGCCGCGCCCAGCCCACCTAAGAGCGGCACTAGCCACCACCCCGTCAAAGCGCCGATGATCACTGAGGGTATAGTTGCACTTAAGCTCCAGCCGGCATTGCCGCGCATGATGATATATTCACCATTCGCACCTGTCCCCACGCGAATTAGCATCACTGCGCACAGCGCCATAAGAAGCGGAAAACTGCTTTGATAACCTTCAAAAAGCCTCAGTACGTAAGGCCCCGCAAAGGCGAAGAACAGACAGCCTAGCAAAGCCAGTCCGAGCGAAATATTACGTGCATGACTATATTCGCTTTCAAGCGCGGCTTTATCGCCGCTTTTCATGAACTTGCCCATGCGCGGATTAAGCAGCGGCATCAAAGCATCTTTGCCCATCATGAGCAGACCGGCCAGCCGCGAGGCGAGCGCATATTCGGCGACGATCTCCGCTGGCGCGAGTGCACCGAGCAAAAGGATATCTATATTTTGTGAAGGGCGGTGAATAATCTGAATTGCCAAACTTTTAAGGCTGTAAAAAATATCCCAGCGATTGAGCGGACTTTTTTGGATGAGCGTTTTTAATTGGAGAGGCTGTGATCCGTAGAGCACAAGCAGCGGGATAACCAGCGATAGGCCGTAGGCCAGAATGACAGCCGCAAAATTTCCTGCGGTAAAAACCCAGACGAAAAACAAAAAGACCGCGCGTAAAGTAAATGGCAGAATATCACGGCATAGCATCATGAAGACGGTTTTCTGCTGTGCTTGTTGCCAACTCGCCAATGTCAGGCGCAATGCATCAAGCGGGAGCAAAAGCGCCATCGCGAAAAACCAGTATTCAGCGCCGGGCTTTTCGATCCATCCAGACCAAAAGCCGGATGTAGAGGCCATAGCGACTGAGATCATAAGGGCAAAAATCACAGTGCCGAGTGTGCCATAACTCGCATAGCTTTCCCCTGCGCTTTCCCCGTCTTCCATGCGGGATATGCGATACAGCACGATGCTTGCGAAAGGGGTAGAGGCGATGGCCGCCAAAATCGAAACCCATGAATACACATAGATAAAATTCCCGAAATCTTCTTTGCCTAGATATGCGGTAGCCAGCCAGATGATAGCGAGCGATGAAAGTGTCATCAGAACTTTACTGAGCAGAGCGACAGAACCGGATTTAAAATACTTCGTGATATCCATGAAAAAAACTATAAACTATATGCTTGATAAAGTTACCTGAAAATTTGCAGAGAAGCATGACCAAAATAAAACCCTTCAAAAAACGCCTCAAAGAACCCGTTCAAAACGCCATTAAGAAAACAGGCTATGAATTGCTAAGGCAAAATCCGCAAATTCGTGACGGTGCAGCGGCACCTTTCATGTTCGATGATTTCCTCGATTTTTGGTTTGCGAGTATCGACCCGAAAAATTTCTACTTCATCCAGATCGGCGCCAATGACGGCAAGATGCAGGACCCGATGTATAAGATGATCGTCAAGAACGGCCTGAGCGGCTGCCTTGTAGAGCCACAGCCCGCCGTGTTCGAAGACCTCAAGAAAAACTATACAGGCCAGGATCAACTGGATTTTGCCAATGTCGCAATCGCCCCGAAACCCGGCGAGATGACGCTCTACACCTATGACAGTAAACTGCAATTTCCCGACGTTGATATGAATTTGTCCGGCTTTGCCTCCTTTGACCGCGCAAGCGCCGCCGGTGGTTTTGAGCGCTATGGCAAGCAATTAGGGCTGGAAGGCAGTGTCGAGGATTACCTTATTGAGCTGCCCGTTGAGGCCGTGACCTTCCCGCAGCTTCTAGAGCGTAATAAAGTGGAGGCGCTGGATTACCTGCTCATCGATGCCGAAGGGTTAGATTACGAGATCTTGAAGATGATTGATTTTACAAAAGTAACGCCGCGCATCATCCGTTTCGAGCATTGCTGCCTATCGCGCACCGACCGTATCGCGGCCTGTGAGTTGCTAAAATCAAAGGGCTATCAATGCTACGCGGAAGGTATTGATACAATGGCGATTAAAGCTTCGGCTTAAGACCCATCATCCGTTTTATGCGGCGGAGCAGGGCGCTCGGTAAAATCCGCGCATAGACAAGCGCATACCAATAAACCCTACGCTTGAAACGGTTCTCCCAAAACGGGGCAAGCTGTTCATACATATCGTGTGGATTCATTTCTTCTACACTTTCAAATAAAGCATGCGCGCCTTTACTATTCTTTTCTGCACCGCTCGCATCAATGCCTTTTTTACGCGCAATCTCTGCGCCCATCATAGCAAGGCCAGGCTTAGTCTCCCTTGTGCGTTTAAAATGATTCCATGTGGCCTCAAGTGCACCCCACATACCGATCGCTTGCGGGTGCGCGGATATTCGTCCCCACTGAAAAGCTTTAAGCCCTCGGTGCAGGCCAAAGTGAAACGCATGATAGGGCAGGGGATCGGGCGCATGATCGACTAACGGTTCAATATCATTCCATATATCCATTTTTTTGCCCGGATAATGCGGATTAGGGTCAACGAATAACGCCTCCTCATCCAGGTCCCATTTCACGCGGTTTGAAAAGGTGTGCATCCCCCATGATAATTTATCAGGTATGAAATCATGTACGGCAAAAACGGCTTGATCTAACGCTGGTTCGGAAGCAAATAGATCGACAATGCGCTCTAGCGCTCCATCATTTTTAAACACCATATCTGCATCGAGCTTAACGAACAGATCAAATTCATCGGCGTGCTCCATAATCGTTCTATAAAGTGTGTGATGCGCCTCGCGATTGGGCTTATTCTCTATGGTCACAAGCTCATGATTTGTATAGCTTTGCGAAGCCAGCGCCTCTTTGCACGCCTCGAACTCATTCTCACCGCTATACATGGTTAGCACTAAAATTTTAGGGTTCGTATTCATAGCCGTACAACTCACAATCCTTTGCGTAGCGCTGTTTTATAAGCGCCGCCGTTTCATCCATATAATAGCTCTTATAATCTTTGGTAGAAGACAGATGTCCGCGCTGTGGGAGCTTAAAGGGCTCAACCCCGATCTTCCCACAAATCACTTTGATCTCTTCCTCCAGATTTTCATACCGTCCGACATAATCGCAGATCGGCTCACCGTTTTTATGTGTCAGCAAAACATACTGCGAAAGCCAGTGCCGGTCGGCATTCGCATCCGCCCCCATCGGCGTGCAGAGCCAGCGCACAAAATCATCAAACGCCATGCCGGCCTTCAATGTTTTATAGGCCGCCATAATGCGCACATATTTGCTATATGTAATACCTTCACCAATTTTCGAGTTATAGCACGAGACGATTCGCGCCCAAGGGTTGCGCACGATCGAGAATTTAAAATAATCGGGATATTGCGCAAGAACGCGTTTAAAATCAGCAGTTGTTTCAAACCATTCGCTCTCATATTTTGCTTGGCCTTTCTCGATAAGCGCTCCCATAAAAGCGCGGCTCGCGACCTTCGGTACACCGATATAGATGAATTTATATTTATGGCTCACAATTAAAAGCGCCGTGCGGTCTTGTTTCGGCTCTATGCGGAAAACCACAAGATAGGCGTGATATAGAAAAGTCACGAAATAAGCTAGCGCGTTGCCGATCGGGCCGCTGCCTGCTAAGGCATAATAAATCTTGCGAACAGGTTTAGGCAGCATCGCGCGCCTCCTGTACGTTATTGCCATACATATGCGCATACCAGCTCTGGAACTGTGTGATCGTCCAGAGCAGGTGCCCGTAATCGGCTTTGCCGCTAACATGGGCGTGCCAGATTTTGCGTACTGTTGGCATATCGAGCAGATCATGCGGTTGCTCTAAAATACTTTCTACCCATTCACGCAAGGATCCGCGCAGCCACGCCTGATGCGGAATGGAAAAGCCTTGTTTTGGACGGTCGATGAGTTCACGCGGGACATGGCGGTATAGCAGCTCTTTAAGGAGGCTTTTACCCACGCGCATTTCCGGCGGCAAGCTCCATGCAAACTCGACCACCTCACGATCAAGCAGCGGCGCGCGCACCTCTAAAGAATTCGCCATACTCACCCGATCCACTTTGGTCAGCACATCCCCCGGCAGGAACATCACACTGTCATATCCCATCAGTCCGCCCTGCATATTATCAAGCGGGGTGGATAGAAACTTAGGCTCATAGTTCAGCAGGCTCGCAATTTGCCAGTAACTGTGCAGCGCGCGGTATTGCGTTTTATCATCTCGCGCGGCCATGACCGAAGCCATTTTTCGCACTTGCGGTGAAAGCGGCAACGCACCTAACACACAGCCCGCTAAATGGCTTAAGGGTAGAGCGTTAATCTTTGCTGCGCGCTTGTACCAGCTATAACCGCCGAAACTTTCATCTCCTCCATCCCCTGATAGAGCCACCGTCATCTTGTGCTTGGCAAGGCGGCAGACATGATAGGTTGGAATAGCTGAAGGATCGCCAAATGGCTCGTCAAACATAGCGGGCAGGGCGGGGACCGTTTCCAACGCCTCTTTGGCGGTCAGCATCATCTCCGTATGATCTGTGCCCAGATGTGCGGCAATCGCCCGTGCGTGTTCGGCCTCATTGTATTTTTTGTCTTCAAAAGCAATCGTAAAAGTCTGCGTTTTTTTACTTTGCTGCATCATCGCGACAATCAGGGCGCTATCAATGCCGCTTGATAAAAACGCGCCCAGTGGTACATCGGCAATCATGCGCCGCGCCGTCGCCGCACTTAAAATTTCTTCGAGCCGGTTAAGTGCATCTTCTTTACTGCCCTCGAATGTAGGCTCCTTGGCAGCAATATCGCGCAGCGACCAAAATGGCTTTATCTCTAGCTTTTCAGGTTTGTCCAAAGGTAATGTTAAAATATGACCCGGCGAGAGCTTGTGAAACCCTTCAAAAATACAGTGTGGATCAGGGACATAGCGCCATTGAAAATACAGCGCCGCCACATCACGGTTAAGGCACGGTTTTTCCGGCAAGGCTGCAAGGATCGATTTCATCTCCGAGGCAAAATAAAATCCGTCTTTTCCATGCCCATAATAAAGCGGTTTTTTCCCCATATGATCGCGCACTAGATGAAGCAGGTCTTCTTTACGGTCATAAAGTGCAATCGCAAACATGCCGCTTATGCGTGCGAGTGTCCGTTCCAGCCCCCATGCATCTAACGCCGTCAGAATAACTTCTGTATCGGAATGGCCTTTATAATCTTGCTCGAGGTCTTTGCGCAGATCTTCAAAGTTATAAATTTCACCGTTAAAAATAACCGTATAGCGCCCACTAAGAGATGTCATAGGCTGATGCCCGGCGGGGCTCAAATCCTGAATGGCAAGGCGACGAAAAGACAGCGCTAAAGCATTCGTTTCATCGGTGAAAAGGCCTTCATCATCCGGCCCACGATGGGTTATAACGTCCACCATTGAGCGAACTTTGTACTCTAAATTACTTTTGCCGCTATATCCTACAATCCCACACATGACGTAGAGAATACCATAGCTAAAGACGAGACACAGCCTGAATTTGGATTTCAACGATTTTTTATCAATCTTTGCTCATAAGAAATTAATATGTTTATATTGCTGAAACTGTACCGATACTCAGTCTATCTCCACCCCGTTTTCTAAAATTTTAACAATTATTACAGTGTTTAAAATTACATGAGGCCCTTAGCGCGTTCATAAAGCTCTATATCTGCCTCTAATAAATTCAGCAAACGCTTTTGGATATCGCTTTCCTTATCGGGAAAATTCCTAGAGCCTTTTGGCGCAGGCGAGCTATTACGCTTGGGAATAAATAAAGGGCGACCGAATTTTTTTTTGACACAGGATTTAAACCTGCTCGTATCGGAAACATCACCCACTACGGTAAATTTTGACAAATTTTCGAACGCTTTATTTACATCTTCCGTGTTGGGTTTCGCGTTTTCATCCTCGCGCGGGGTGAGAAAATTTACATAGAGAAAAGCATCTTTTTTGGCCTGATCTGTTTCAATATAAGCTTCAAGATCAAGATCGGTTTTCTTGTAGTCATGGTCTTTATATTTATTCCAGAAATATTCCGAATACCAGCGCGCAACAGGATCACGCAGAACTGTTATAAAGTCGCACTCATCACGAAAGCGATTATAAACTTCTGGGCAAAAAGGATAATGGCCAGATATCATCGGGCTATCATCATTTGAAAGCTGATAAAAGAGCAGATTTCTACGAAAAGCATAATCATTAAGGTTTTTCGCGTCCGCCGTTTCGTGCGCTGCCTTGGCATTTAGCCGACCTGAAAATCCTTTTTTGCCATAGCGTAATAGATAAAGGGGATGAAAACTCATCGCCAGACCGGCAGTTAAAGACATTCCTGCGCATTTGGGAATATGATGGAAGACAATTTTTTTCATAATGAAATCGCTTTAATCAATTGATATTAAAACATATATAAATTCTGGCCACTATACAATTCATGAATTTTTAGCTGCTGCTAAAAAATATTGCCTTCCCTAAAAAAATAACTACATTCAAGCATATGAAGAAACTATTACTCATACTTATTTTATTGTGCGCTTGTGATGGCTCGGCGAAAACCAGCCAAGAGAGCGATAAGCTCAAGGCCGTGACATCCTTCACCGTTATTGCCGATATTGCGCAGGAAGTCGCAGGGGATGCGGCGATTGTAGAATCTATCACTAAGCCAGGCGCTGAAATCCATGACTATCAACCTACACCGCGCGATATTGTCCGCGCGCAAGATGCCGATCTGATCCTGTGGAACGGCCTTAATCTTGAACGATGGTTTGAGCGCTTCTTGCAAGATGTTAAGGATGTACCGAGCGTGGTTGTCTCCGAAGGGGTCGTGCCGCTCTCCATTTATGAGGGAAGCTATGAGGGAAAACCAAACCCCCACGCTTGGATGTCGAGCAAAAATGCGCTGATCTATGTTGAAAATATCCGCAAAGCTTTTGTTGAAGCAGACCACAAAAACGCTGAAATCTATGACCAGAATGCCGCGCGATATAGCACCGAGATCAGCGCCGTCATGAATGATTTATCCGAAAAGCTGCGCGCAATTCCCAAAGATCAACGCTATCTGGTCACCAGCGAGGGCGCATTCAGCTATCTGGCTAATGATCTGGACATGAAAGAGCTATACCTTTGGCCGATTAATGCCGAACAGCAAGGCACGCCCCAGCAAGTTCGTAAAGTTATTGACACAGTGCGCGAGAAACATATCCCTGTCATCTTTAGCGAGAGCACAGTCTCTGATAAACCCGCCCGCCAAGTCGCCGCCGAGACAGGGGCGCATTATGGCGGGGTATTATATGTTGACTCGTTAAGCGAGGAGGGCGGAGCAGTGCCGAGCTATCTCGATCTATTACGCATCACAACATCAACAATCGCCGATGGTTTTGAGCAAGCAAGAAAAGAGACGCAGCATGATTAAAATTGATAATGTTGGCTTCGCTTATCCCAATGGGCAGCACGCGTTGGAAGGGATAAATGCGCAGGTTGCGAGCGGAAAAATCTGTGGGTTAGTGGGCATGAACGGCGCCGGAAAATCAACGCTTTTCAAACTCTTAACTGCACATATTAAATCTAAAACGGGACGAATCGAAATTAAAGGAAGTAGTGTTAAGAAAGCACTTCAACAAAACCTAATATCCTATGTTCCGCAAAGCGATGAAGTTGACTGGGATTTTCCCGTCCTTGTGAAAGATGTGGTGATGATGGGACGCTATGGGCATATGGGCTTTATGCGCCGCGCTTCCAAAACTGACCACGAAGCAGTGGATAACGCACTGGAGCGCGTAAATTTGATCGCATTCAAAGACCGCCAAATTGGGGAGCTAAGCGGAGGCCAGAAAAAACGTGTTTTCGTCGCCCGCGCTTTGGCGCAGGGAAGCGAGATCATTTTATTGGACGAGCCATTCACCGGCATCGATATTAAAACCGAAGATGCGCTTATCGCTTTATTTAAAGCCCTAGCCGCGGAAGGAAAACTGATTTTAGTCTCCACCCATAACCTCGGCAGTGTGCCGAGCTTTTGCGATGAGGTGATGCTGATCAATAAAACGCTACTTGCACACGGGCCAGTCGAGACAACATTTACACAAGAAAATTTAAGTAAGGCCTTTGGCGGAATGCTTCGCCATCATCATTTAGTGGGCGATGACCTGCATGATGACGAAGATGCACGCACCCTTACGGTCTTAAGCGATGACGAGCGACCGCTTGTGTTTTATGGAGAGCAGGGTGGCCAGAAAATCACTCAGCCCGGAAACAAAGATGATTGAAACTTTACTCGAGCCATTTGCCTATGAGTATATGCTAAGAGCGATCTGGGTGAGCGCTTTAGTCGGAAGCGTCTGCGCATTCCTCTCATGCTATTTGATATTGAAAGGATGGTCACTAATCGGCGATGCCTTATCGCATTCAATTGTGCCCGGCGTTGCACTCGCTTATATCTTAAGCCTCCCTTATTCGCTCGGCGCATTCTTCGCCGGATTTATCGCGGCGGGCAGCATGGTTTGGATCAAAAAGGAAACGCGCCTAAAAGAAGATGCCATTATCGGCCTTGTCTTTACGACTTTTTTTGCAATCGGGCTTTTAATGTTTTCCATCAACCCGATAGCAGTAAACATTCAAGCAATCATTTTAGGAAATCTTCTTACAATATCACATCAAGAAAGTGTTCAAATATTAATAATATCAATTATTTGCACCTTAATTTTAATATTTAACTGGAAGAATTTTCTGGCTGTTTTTTTCGATGAACGGCACGCAAAGTCAATCGGTATCGAAACGACATTTTATAAAATCCTTTTCTTCACACTCTTAAGCGCCGCGACTGTTGCGGCCCTTCAAACCGTGGGCGCTTGCCTTGTCATTGCCATGGTTATAACACCCGGCGCCACGGCATATCTGTTGAGCGATCGTTTCGGAAAAATGATATCACTATCAATAGTTATTGGAAGTATTTCAAATGCCTTAGGCACTTATTTAAGTTTTTACATGGACGCCAATTCGGGTGGGTTAATTGTTTGTATACAGACCGTTTTATTTATCACCGCTTTTATATTTGCGCCTAAGCATGGGATGCTAAAGCACAGAAAAAAAGAGGTTATTCATGGATAGCTTTTTCACTTTTGTTACCGAACCTCTTGCGCACGAATTTATGCAGCGCGCTTTGCTCATGTCTGTTCTAGTCGCCAGCGTTTGCTCGATCTTTTCCTGCTTTCTGGTTTTAAAAGGATGGTCGCTGATGGGCGATGCTATCTCGCATGCCGTATTGCCAGGTTTGGCGTTGGCCTATCTGGCGGGCGTTCCGCTGATGATCGGAGCGCTCTTAAGCGGCCTGACCTGCGCTGGTGTGATAGGCTATATCAAAGATAATTGCCGCGTAAAAGAAGATGCTGTCATGGGTATTATTTTTTCAGGGATGTTCGCGCTCGGCCTTGTTATCATCACTAAAATCGAAAGTGATATCCACCTCATGCACATCCTCTTCGGCAATGTGCTTGGGATCACATGGCAAGACCTATTAAGTGCCGGTGTGATCGCCATTATCTGCTCGGCCATCACGCTCGTTAAACGCAAAGATTTAATGCTGTTTTGTTTTGATCCTGTGCAGGCCAACGTTTTAGGACTTCCCATAAAATTCTTACATTTCGGTATGCTTGTCCTTTTGGCGCTTACCATCGTCAGCGCACTGAAAGCGGCGGGGATTATTCTAGTCATCGCCATGCTAATCATCCCGGGCGCTTGTGGCTTTGTGCTGGCGCGGGCCTTTGACAAAATGATGCTCATTGCTGTGACCACTTCGATTGCAGCCTGCTTTATCGGAACGTTACTCAGCTTTCATATGGATGTATCGACCGCGCCGCTGATTGTTGTCATTCAAGCAGGGGTTTTTGTCACAAGCAGCTTATATGCCGAAATTCGAAAAAGGAGATCTTATGAGCAAGTCAGATCCTAAAACCACACTTGCCGATCCTGAAGTGCAAGCCTCATGGTTTGCGCGCGTGCGCGAGGCCCACCAGACAGAGACCACGGAAGATTATGTCGAGTTGATCGCCGATTTACTCGATGCCAAGCAAGAAGCGCGACTTAGTGATTTGTCGGCACGCTTAGGTGTAGCGCACGCAACCGCCAACAAAGTTGTCGCACGGTTGAAGGAGGAGGGCTATATCAATAGCGAGCCTTACCGCTCAATTTTTTTAACCGAGAAAGGACGAGAACTAGCAGACGCCTGCAAAAAGCGCCATCAGATTATTTTGGAATTTTTAATCAAGCTAGGGGTTGATCCGGAAACCGCCGAGTTTGATGCGGAAGGCATGGAGCATCATATCAGCCCCAAAACATTGCATATCATGAAAGATTTTAAAGGCTAATTAAAGCGCTAATCTTCCATTCATAAAGTCTCGCCTTTAAAAAAAACGCGCACGCATCTATGATGTTTCGCGACACTCTTACACGGAAAGACGACACACTCATGAGCTTTGAAATTTTTCTGGCGACTGCGCCGGGTTTGGAAAATGCGCTTTATGATGAAGTCAAAGGCAAGGGATTCAAGCAAGCAAAAGCCACCAAAGGCGGCGTGACCATCAAGGGCGGATGGCCGGAGGTCTGGCGCGCTAATCTTTGGGTTCGCGGGGCTTCACGTGTTTTGGCGCGTATCGCATCATTTCAGGTTTTACATCTGGCGCATCTGGACATGCGCGCGCGCGAAGTTGCATGGGGCAATATCCTCAGCCCCGCACTTCCATTTCGCGTTGAGGCAAGCTGCTCTAAATCGCGCATCTATCATTCCGATGCAGCAGCCGAGCGCATCCAGCGCGCTATTAGTGAAACGCTAAAAGCGCCATACTCACCCGATGCGGACGTAAAAATCATGGCGCGGATCGAGCGCGATATCTGCACGATCAGCATCGATACATCCGGCGATCTACTGCATAAACGTGGCTTTAAATCATTGGTGAATAAGGCCCCCATGCGCGAAAATATGGCCGCATTGTTCTTACAGCTTTGCGACTATAAAGGCAGTGAAACCGTATTTGACCCGATGTGCGGTTCCGGCACATTCGTCATAGAGGCCGCCGAAATCGCCGCGCGCCTAAACCCCGGGCGGGCAAGGCATTTTGCCTTTGAAAAGTTCGTCAATTTCGACCGGCAAGACTGGGAAAAAATGCGCAGCGTTACGCGCGGTGGCGCAAGCACTCTTCAATTTTTTGGCAGTGACCGTGATGATGGCGCGATAAAAATGAGCATTCAAAATGCGAAGCGCGCAGGAATAGGGGCGCTTACAAGCTTTGAACAAAAGGCGATTAGTGACATTTCGCCGCCATGTGAAGCGCCTGGGTTGGTGATCCTCAACCCCCCATATGGCGCGCGTATCGGCGATAATAAGAAACTTATGCCACTATATCAAAGCCTCGGCGCGGCCTTGCGCTCACGCTTTTCAGGTTGGCGCGTGGGTATTGTTACGACAGAGAACTCTTTGGCACAGGCTACCGGATTGCCGTTTTTGCCGCCCTCAGAGCCAATCCAGCATGGCGGCATCAGGGTCAAACTTTTCAAAACCGATGCTTTGGGGTGATATACCTCTAAATGCTTTTAGAAATTTATTATTGGTAGTGTCGCAAAATTTAACGCCTGATCGACGCGCCTGTGCGAGTTTTGTTGTATAATCCGCGTAAACACTGTACACCCCACCTAACCTAAAATTTAAGTGCCTCACGAAAGAACGCATATGCCCACATTTGACAAGACACATCCGGCGCTTAACACCGCGCTTATAAAACGCGGATACGAGAGTTTAACCCCTGTACAAAATGCTGTTTTAGACCCTGCTTTATCAGGGCAAGATATGCTGGTCTCTGCGCAGACGGGCTCTGGTAAGACAGTCGCGTTTGGGTTGGCATGCGCGGAAACCTTGCTGGGTAAAGAAAAGCGTTTTGAACGCAAATCCAAGCCCTTAGCACTCGTTATTGCACCAACACGTGAGCTAGCCCTGCAGGTTCAGCGGGAGCTGGAATGGCTTTATGCGGAGAGCGGCGCGAGCGTTATTTCCTGCGTCGGTGGAATGGATGCCCGTACGGAGCGGCGCGCACTAGAAAAAGGCGCGCATATTGTTGTCGGCACGCCTGGGCGTTTGCGTGACCATATCGAGCGCGGCGCATTTGATACGAGCGCTTTACGCGCGGTTGTGCTGGATGAGGCGGATGAAATGCTGGATATGGGCTTCCGTGACGAGCTGGAATATATTCTCGAGACCACACCGGAAAATCGCCGGACATTGTTGTTTTCGGCGACGGTGCCGAAGGCTATTGCGAAATTGGCAGAGCGTTATCAAAGCAATGCGATGCGCGTGACGACTAAAGAAGAGCAAAAACAGCACGTCGATATTGAATATCAAGCGCTGAGCATAGCGCCGAATGATCGTGAGAATGCGATTGTGAATGTATTGCGCTATCACGAAGCGCAAAATGCCATTATCTTTTGCGGAACACGAACGGCAGTAAATTTGATGAAGAGCCGTTTGACCAATCGCGGGTTTTCGGTTGTAGCGATCTCGGGCGAGCTTAGTCAGGCAGAGCGGAGCAATGCGCTGCAATCCTTGCGTGATGGGCGGGCAAATGTGTGCGTGGCAACGGATGTGGCGGCGCGCGGAATTGATCTGCCGGGGCTTGGCCTCGTGATCCATGCGGATTTACCGCAGAACAAAGACACGATGCTACACCGCTCTGGGCGTACGGGACGCGCAGGCTCTAAAGGGATTAGTGCACTTATGGTGCCGCATAATTGGCGCTCTCGCGCCGAGCGTTTGCTAAAGAATGCCAAGATTGATGCGAAGTGGATAAAGCCACCATCAATCGAAGATATCACGCGCCGTGATCAAGAGCGGTTCTTGGCTCACCCTGCGCTTGTTGAGCCACCGCGCGCTGACGAGAAAGAGGCCGCCGCGAATTTGTTAGAGTCCTATGGGGCGGAGCAAATTGCCACCGCGCTTTTGCGAATGCATAACTCACAAAAACCCGCGCCGGAAGAGCTGCTCGATTTTGTACCGAGCAAGCATGAAAAGCAGAAAAAATCACGTGATGAGTTTAATGGCGGCGCTTGGATTTCGCTGTCCGTCGGGCGTAACGAGGACGCGACCCCGCGCTGGATCGTGCCTTTGCTTTGCGGCAAGGGGCATTTGAAAGGCGATGATATCGGGGCAATCCGTATTCAAGAGCGCGTAACCTATATTGAGCTTTCGGCTGAATGTACGCAGAAATTCTTTAAACATGTTGCGGATGGCAGCACGCTTGAGAAGAACATTATCGTCTCACGTCTGGATGAGCCGCCGGAGCTTCAAAAAGGCGGCCGCATAGACCGCAGTAATCGCCCGAACCGTAAAGGCGATAAGAAACCCTATGGTGACAAGAAGAAGCCCTATGGCGATAAAAAGCCGCACGGTAAGAAGCCTTGGGATGATAAGCCCAAAGACGGCGAGGGTTTTAAAAAGAAAAAGCATAAAGGTAATCGCGATAATGCACCGTGGGCGGACAAGCCCAAAGGTGATAAACCTAAAAGCGATAAACCCCCGTATCAAGGTAAACCGAAGAGCGCAAAGCATCATAGTGACAAACCAAAGGGTGAGCGCTTTAAGAAAGACGGCGCGCCATTGGGCAAGAAAAAGCCAAAAACTTTTAAAGGAAAAAAGAAGGGCTAGCGTAATTGCGCCTGCGCTTTTTTTAGCATTTAGATAGGGCGTAATGCTGATTTTTGTTGACGTGGAGCGCAAAATATAGGCTTAGTGCGCATTAGTTTGATTATTATATATATAAATACTTCTGTTTGCCGTTCGATTTCGTTTTGGTTAACTGTAGTAAATGAGGAAAGCTCATTATCAGGCAGACCGTTCTCATCGCAATCGTGCGGCGAGAACATACCTAAACAATTGCAAAAGGAGATCTCTCAATGGCAACAGGTACAGTAAAATGGTTTAACCCAACTAAGGGTTTTGGTTTCATCGAGCCGGCAAACGGCGGCGGCGATGTGTTTGTTCACATCAGCGCAGTACAAGCATCAGGCCTTAACGGCTTGGACGAAGGCCAAAAGGTCGAGTTCGATATCCAAGAAGAAAAAGGCAAGCAGTCTGCTTGTAACCTAAAAGCAGCTGCATAGTCTTAGCGCTTTTTATAAGGTTTTAAGAACACGAGTTGCTTCGGCAGCTCGTGTTTTTTATTGTGGGTTTTGGTTTTTGCAATCTTTAGTTTACTGTTGTTATAGTGGCGTAATAAAATGGAGAATTTATGAATAACGTATTACCTGAGAATATAGGGCAAGGTGAATTAGCTCGATTAATTCCAGTTGTACCCGATGCAAATAAAGAAGCAAAAATCACTTCTGCGTTATTGGCCACATTGATGGGGGTGCCTGAGTTTGCAATACATATGCTTAGCTTAGCTGGTTGTAAAATTAATACTCGGAGTAAGGTTCGCTGTTTTACTGAAATCGTATTCTTGGATAAAAATGGAAAACATGTAGATATAAAAGGAAGTGATCGTCCAGATGGCATCATTGTAGTGAAGACAGGGAAGGCTAGATGGTCGGCGCTTGTTGAATCAAAGATTTGAAGTGCTAATTTGGATGCTGGGCAAGTTGAGAGGTACCTTGATTTAGCGCGCGCGCAAAACATTGATGCTGTCATTACTATATCTAACCAGCATGCTAACATTCCTTCCCATTACCCTATTAAGGTAAGTGGTAAAAAGACGAGAACGGTTAATTTGCATCACTGGTCATGGAAGTCTCTATTAACTGAGGCGGCCTTGCATACAGATGATAATAAAGACGTAAAGAGTGTTAATGATGAAACTCAGCTTTATATACTGAATGAGTTTAAGAGGTTTTTAAAGCACAAGAATACTGGTGTTACTGTACATGCGCAAATGGATAAGAGCTGGTCAGTTGTTTGCAGTGAGGGTGGCCTAGAAAACAAAACAGAAGACACCACAGCGGCTGTTTTAAGTTGGCATAGCCTCTGCCGTGATTTGGCGCTAACTTTGTCAGAGGAGACAGGTGTAGACGTGGCGCAAGCTATTCCGAATAAATATATTAAACCAAAGAATGGCTATACTGAAAAACTGAAAGATGACGTTGAAAGCTTGTATGTAAATGGTTGCCTATCAACATCTATTAAGATTACTAATGCAGCGTCCAATTTATCAATATTGGCTAACGTTCGAGAGAAGTATTTTTCTGTTTCGATGACGCTACGTGTTTCAAAGGATGCTAAAACTGCTCAGGGCGCTATCGGTTGGATTCTTAAGCAGTTAAAGGGTGTTGAGCTTGATGGTCTTCACGTTACTGCATGTTATGCAGGTAAGAATAGTAATAAAACCTGTGCGCTAAATGTTCTGATTGAAGATGGATATCAAGCTTTAGCTCACGATAATAGAAAAAATATTCCACATAGCTTTGATGTGTATTTAAAAAATGACTTAAAACTGTCTGAGATTAAAGGGATTAGAAAATTTCCAGAAATAGTAAAAAAATCTACCGATAGCTATTATTTTCATGTTGGAGAAAACTTAAAAAAAGCTCAAAATAAGGCCCCCAAAATTTCTAGAAACAAAGAAAATGATGCTGGCGATATTGTTGATATAAATATTGAAAAACCTGTTTCTGAATAAGCGCTGACACAGTTTTAATGCCCGCTTTTGGCCGTACCTTAGCCCTGCGCTTCCAACCATTCTGCTTCCGCACCCTCTAAATCCGCTGTGACCTTCGCGTGCTCATCTTGCACGGGCGCGGTTTCGGTGTGGGGCCGCGCATAAAACCCGTCTTCGCTCATGGTGGTTTCGAGTTTGGTTTTTTTGGTCTCGAGCTTAGCTATTCTTTTTTCTAATCTATCGATTTGTTTTTTATCGAGCTTTGGCTTTGCGGGCGCATCTATCGGCGCTTCTACGCTTGCCGTCGCAGCGTTTTCTGCGGCCTTTTCTTTCTTCTTCTTATCTTTCTTACGCTGATCACGGCGGGCTTGGATGGTGTAGTCGCGATAGTCTTTGAGGTCACCATCAAAGTGGTGACACCCGCCATCACGCACCACCCAGAGGCGGTCGGCCACGCGCTCGACCATGTTGGGGTCGTGGCTGACGATTACAATCGCGCCTTCATAATTGTTGAGCGCATTGACGAGGGCTTCACGCGCATCGATGTCGAGGTGGTTTGTCGGCTCATCCAAAAGCAACAAATGCGGTGCATCGAAGCTCATGATTGCGAACAGCAGGCGCGCTTTCTCACCACCGCTAAGAGCGCTGATCTTATTGTCAGCCAAATCCTTGTTAAAGCCAAAAGCGCCGAGTTTTGCGCGCACTTTAGGCTCGGTGACCTCCGGGCTTTTGGTACGCATGAGGCTCATCATTTCCTGATAGGGCGTGGAGTTAAGATCAAGCTCTTCTGTCTGGTGCTGCGAAAAATAACCGATGCGCAGCTTATTGGCGTGGGTGACCTCGCCGTTCATGGCCGCTAGCTTGCCCGCGATGAGCTTAATAAGGGTCGATTTACCATTGCCGTTTGCGCCGAGAAGCGCGATGCGATCATCGCTGTCTATGCGCTCATATACATCTTTAAGGACAGGCTGACCTTCGGTATAGCCGATGTCGGCACGGTCGATGGAAATCAGCGGGTTTATCTCTTCATTAGGATTAGGGAAGGTGAATTGCACCGCGCGGTGGGCAATCACGGCATCAACGATATCCATTTTCTCCAAGGCTTTGATGCGGCTTTGCGCTTGGCTGGCTTTGGAGGCTTGCGCCTTAAAGCGGTCAACAAATTTTTGCATATGAGCGCGTTCGGCCTGCTGCTTTTCGTGCATCTTTTGTTGAAGGCCGAGGGCTTCGGCGCGTTCGCGCTCAAACGTGTCGTAATTTCCCGTATACATGGTGGTTTTTTGCTTATCGACGAGCACGACATGGTCGATACATTTGTTCAGCACTTCGCGATCGTGGGAGATAATCAGCAGCATATGCGGATAGGTTGCCAGATAGCCCTCTAGCCACATAATAGCCTCAAGATCCAAGTGGTTGGTCGGCTCATCGAGGAGGAGGATTTCCGGCTCTACAAACAAAGCGGCGGCTAAGGCCACACGCATACGCCAGCCTCCTGAGAAAGAGGAGAACGGCTCGGAAAGTTGCTCATCGCTGAAGCCCAAGCCGGTGAGCAGGCGAGAGGCTTTTGCTGGCGCGGAATAGGCGTCCATATCGGAGAGCTGCTCATAGATATCAGCGATCTTCATCGGGTCTTCTTCCGTCTCTGTGCGCCGCCACAGGTCAGCCATGACCTCATCAGCCTCCAGCACAAGATCGAGAAGCGGGGTATCCACCTCGGGGATGTCTTGGCGGACCATGCCCATGCGCTGCTTCGCATTGATCTCTACGCTTCCGCCATCGGGGGTGTAATCACCGGAAATAAGTTTAAAGAGCGTTGATTTACCTGCACCGTTCAGGCCGACAACGCCGACTTTCCAATTATCCATGATGGTAAAGCTGCATTCATCAAGAATGGTACGGGCGCCGATTTTGTACGACAGGTCTGAGACTGTAAGCATAGTTTTATTCCTTTTATGGGGGTGCTTATGACATAGAAAGCGCCATCAATAAAGGATTCTTATTCTTGCATCGCTGGTCTTGGCAGTGATACAACGCTTCATGATATTAGACACTTTCCCAGATACCGCAGAATTTTATAAGACCTATTGGGGTAAAAAGCCCTTTATTGTGCGCGGTGCGATCCCGCCTGATGTGATCGATGGGCTTATTGATGGTGACACGCTGGCTGGATTGGCAACGGAAGAGGAGATTAAATCACGTATCATTACTAACAGTGCTGGCGGGGATGATTGGGCGGTTGAACATGGCCCCTTTGATGAGGATCGATTTGATGCTATCGGGGATAAGAATTGGTCACTGCTTGTGCAAAATGTCGAGCAATATCACACGCAAACCGCAGAGCTGCTCCAATATTTTCAATTTTCTCCGCGCTGGCTGCTGGATGACATTATGGTGAGCTATTCTGCACCTGGAGGAAGCGTCGGCCCGCATACGGATAGCTACCACACATTTTTGGTACAAGGGATCGGCAAGCGCAATTGGAAGATTAGCGCTGAGCGGGTTGATGATAAGCGCTATGTTGATAATCCCGATGTTAAGGTGCTGGCGCATGGTTTTGATGGCGAAACGTTCGAGGTTCATGTCGGCGATGTGATTTACATGCCCCCATTTTTTGGGCATGAGGGAAAAACGCTGGAGGCCGCAATGACGTTTTCTGTCGGGTTTTTGGGCCCTAAGCTCTCTGAGATGCTAGGTGATTACGCGCACTATTTAGAAGAAAATGAAGAGTTGAATGCGCGCTATTTGGGTGACGGATTAAATGCGGAAAGCGCGGGTTATACGCTTGGGAACGCGGCGCAGGGCTCTATTAGGGATGATGTGATTTCCTCTATTCAATCGGATAATTTTAACGCGTGGATGGCGGGGTACTTCTCTGCGCCATCGCATGAAGAGATTGAAGATAGTGAAACGAGCGAAGAGGGGGATTTAAGCGCAGAGGGTATGCGAGCTGCTTTACAAACAGGTGCGAAATTTTATAAGCCTGAGCATGTAAAAATAGCGATCACCACCTCATCTGAAGGCGCGTTTAATATCGCAGTATGTGGTAAAGTACTATGCGTGTGTGTGAAATTTAAGCCATTGCTGGAAAAATTTAATGCGGGTGAGGAAGTTAGCCTTAGCGATTTTGAAAGCGCTAATGATCAGGACGAGGCGATAAATCTGCTAACGGCGCTTTATTATATAGATGCTATATTTATGAGCAATTTTTCCGACTAGCGATTCCCTTTGATTTGCGTATTATCTTTTGGCTTGAATGAGTTAACCTTGGAAGAGGCAATGCCCTATCAAAAACGTTTTGCAATCATAGCCTCGACAACATATGCATCTGAATTTCCTTCTGTTGCTCTTCCATACGCCATTTTTTCCGCTGTTTTAGATGGAAGCCAAGTGGCTTTGATGCCAACTTCCACCTCTCCTATAGACCTAGCATTAAATGTTCTTGATAGACTGCCCCTAACACCCAAAGCTGGTATAAACTTATCAGGATCGTTTTTATATCCAGAAATTGCGCCCGCAACCACTTCGGCACGAGCATGAACCCCTTTACCAACATGATGATCCACGCCCACGACACCACCAGCTAAAATAGACTGTTCATAGACAGAGTTTTTGTATGCTCCTCCCATAGCCCCTAAGTAAAAATTAGTGTTAATATTATCTGTTAGCTTGTTCGTTGCAGTTATAATACCACCTAAATTATTTCCAGCTCCTTCATTCCACCCTTGCGGTAATGCACTTTCATCAGGATGGTTGACATATAATGGAACCGACATTTCAACTCGATCCAGAAAAGATACCCCGTTTTTGGGT
>JAHQVU010000055.1 GCA_019634145.1 Micavibrio sp.
TGAACGCGCTTTAAATGCATAAGGCTTGGACGTCAGCGCTCCAACAGGACAGACATCAATCAAATTCCCTGAAAGCTCGGTATTCACAATCTCATCAATAAAGGTTGAAATCTCTGCTTCTTCGCCGCGATTAAGCTGCCCGAGAACAGGTGTCCCCGCAATTTCCTCGGCAAAACGCACGCAACGTGTACAATTAATACAACGGTTCATCGATGTTTTAATCAGCGGCCCAAGCTCTTTATCCGCAACCGCGCGTTTATTCTCATGATAGCGCGAGCGGTCAAAACCATAACCCATCGCCTGATCCTGCAAATCACATTCGCCGCCCTGATCACAAATCGGACAATCCAGAGGGTGATTGATGAGCAACATTTCCATCACGCCCTTGCGCGCCTTTTTCACCATCGGTGATTCGGTCTTCACAACCATCCCCTCGCCACACGCCATCGCGCATGATGCAACAGGCTTAGGCGGGCCGCCCTCAACCTCGACCAGGCACATCCTGCAATTGGCGGGAACGGAGAGTTTATCATGATAGCAAAAGCGCGGAATTTCAACGCCTATGGCTTCGGCTGCCTGCAAAATGCTGGTTCCGGCTTCGACTTCGACTTCGACATTATTAATGGTGAGTTTGGGCATATGAATAAAACTTTGATAAGATGATTGAAATCTCCATAACTTCTATTTAATCTGCGCGGGAATTAAGATCAACCGTTAAATACGTATATTTATATGACAGCACACCGAATTGAAGTTCTCGCTCACCAAGATGATGGCCGCGCCAAATCTTTGGAAAAAATCATATCCGGCCTCGGAAAGAGCGCCAGAGTGCGCATCGTGGATGTCTACACATCCGAAAATGAAATGGCCTCCAGCGATGCCTTTATCTCCAGCCTAACAAATCCCGTCACCGAGAAATCAGGCGATTTGCCGAAAGATTTCGATTGGGCGCTAGAAATCGGATACCTTCCGGGCGTAACCGATAATGTCGGTCACACGACATCTGAGCTCTTGGAATTGATTGGCGCGAATGACGACACGGCCTGCTTTTCATCAAAACTTTTCCTGATTGCAGGGGATCTCAATAAAGACGATGTAGAAAAAATCGCAACCGAAATTCATAATAAGCTCATACAGCGCGCATCTATCAAGAGCAAAGCCGAGTTCATTTCCGAAAACGGCATGGACGTCATCGTGCCGCACGTTACGCTTTCCAACACTGGCGGCGCAGTCGCTGATAAGCTTGAACTCACCGACCTCGATGATGTGGCACTTATGGAGCTGAGCCAAAAAGGCATTATGGGCCGCGGCCCCCTCGGTCTGCCGCTCGTCTATATGAAAGCCATTCAAGAGCAATATCAAGGCAAGACCATCACCGATATAGAGCTTGAAACCCTCGCCCAGACATGGTCAGAGCACTGCAAGCACACGATCTTCGCCTCCCCAATCGATGAAGTTGCCGATGGCCTCTATAAAGGCTATATCAAGCGCGCAACAAAAGAGATCAGAGCCGCCAGAGGCGAAGATGATTTCTGTGTATCCGTATTCTCAGACAACGCTGGCGGCATCATTTTCGATGAAAACTGGCTCATCACCGACAAAGTTGAAACCCACAACTCCCCATCCGCGCTTGATCCATTCGGCGGCGCAATCACGGGCATCGTCGGCGTAAACCGCGACTGCGTTGGCTTTGGCCAAGGCGCAAAACCGATCATCAACCGCTATGGCTTTTGCCTTGCAGATCCACGCACCAGCCCTGAATATTACCGCGATTCGAAATGCACAAACCCTATCCTTCCACCAGCCACCATTATGAAGGGCGTGGTTGAAGGCGTGGAAGCAGGCGGCAACCAATCCGGCATCCCGACCCCTCAAGGCTTCGTGAACTTCGATGACCGCTTCGTCGGCAAACCCCTTGTATTCGTTGGCACAATCGGCCTGATCCCAAGGCAAATCAACGGCAAACCAGGTCACATAAAGAAAGCAAACCCTGGCGATAAAATCGTTGTCGCCGGTGGTCGCGTTGGCCGCGACGGCATTCACGGCGCAACCTTCTCATCTGTTGCCCTTGATGAAGGCTCCCCGGCCACAGCCGTACAAATCGGCGACCCGATCACACAAAAGAAAATGTCAGATGCGATCATCAAAGAAATTCGAGACCTCGGCCTATACTCCGCTATTACCGATAACGGCGCGGGCGGTCTCGCCTCTTCCGTTGGTGAAATGGCCGAGCAATCAGGCGGCTTCCATTTAGAGCTTGAAAAAGTGCCGCTAAAATACCCCGGCATGGCTCCGTGGGAAATCTGGATTTCCGAAAGTCAGGAACGCATGACCATGGCCGTGCCACCTGAAAACGTTGAGGAAATCATCGCACTTTTTGCCAAACGCGGCGTTGAAGCCACAGACATCGGCACATACACCGATTCTGGCCAAGCACAAATCAGCTATAACGGCGAGATGATCATGGATATGGAGATGGATTTCCTCCATGACGGCAATCCCGAAACCCCACTTGCGACCACATTCACGCGCGGCGGCGAGGCTGAACCCACAGACATAGCACCAGCAGACCATGGCGAAACCCTTCTCGAAATGATGGGGCGCCTCAACATAGCTTCAAAAGAGTTCATAACGACCCAATATGACCACAACGTCCAAGGCACCGCCTGTATGGGGCCACTTCAGGGTAAGGGCCGCATCTACGCTGAATCCTCTGTTACAAAGCCAGTGTTCAGCTCACCAAAAGGCGTGGTGCTGTCCCAAGGTCTTTTCCCTCGCTACAGTGATATCGACACATATCATATGGCTGCGGCAGGTGTTGACCTCGCGGTGCGTAACGCCGTGGCAGCGGGTTGCCCGATTGACCACCTTGCGCTACTCGATAATTTCTGCTGGTGCTCCTCCGATGAACCGGAGCGTCTGGGTCAATTAAAACGCGCCGTCGAAGCAATTTACAAGCTATCCGTGAAATACCAAGCGCCTTTTATCAGTGGCAAAGACTCAATGTTCAACGACTTCAAGGGCTTTGACACAAACGGCAACGCGGTCAAAATCTCCGCTCCACCAACTTTGCTGGCCTCAAGCATCGGCGTGATCCCTGATGTTGAACGCGCCATCGACCTCGCCCCGAAAGCGGTTGGAGATATCGTCTTCTTGCTCGGCGAGACGAAAGACGAACTTGGCGCATCTGAATATTACGACCATCTGGGACGTACAGGCAATAATGTGCCAGAAACCGACGGACATCAAAATTTACGCCTATATAAACTCTACTCCCGCGCGTCACGCGACCGTCTTATCGCCTCAGCATACGCGCTTAATCACGGCGGTTTAGCCGCGGCACTCGCGAAAAAGGCCATCGCTGGCGGATTTGGCCTAGATATCTCACTCGATAAACTCGGCCTTGCCTCAACCCAAGCACTTTACAGCGAATCCACAGGCCGCATCCTCGTGACCATCTCACCACAGAACAAAGAGAAATTCATGAAAAATTTCAAAGGTTTCGAAAACATTCATGAGATAGGATATGTATCACACCCCAAAACTCTCAATATTAACAATGCACTAAACATTGAAATTGAGAAACTGGAGGAAGCCTATAAAGCACCCCTCAAGAATTATTAATATTAAAATCGCCTTATTTGGCGTCCACACATAGTGCAAAGCAGCACACCCTATCGATCACTCTGCTTGCCAGAAGAGAACCTTTTCAATCTAAGACTATTTAAAAGGTAAGGTAAGGTAAGGTAAGGTAAGGTAAGGTAAGGTAAAAGAAAATGAATTCGAAAGACCCGTTCTGAACGTGTTGATGGTTTTGAGCCGATTAAACCTACACCTTAGGCCTAAAAACAAAAATAACCACTTTGAATTCTGCTCCCACCTTTGCTATAAGCAAAAAGCCTTAAACAACAAACTCAAGGATTTTTGAAAAATGGCAAAGGTGTTGGTACTTGCAGGATATGGCCTTAATTGCGAAGAAGAAACCCTTCACGCATTCGAATATGTTGGTATATCAGGCAAAATCATCCATATCAACGACCTGATCGCATCTCCCACTGAACTCGATTCCGCACAAATACTTGCTATTCCCGGCGGCTTCTCCTATGGAGATGACACAGGCGCAGGCAACGCATACGCTCAAAAAATAAAACTCGCGCTACAAGATTCCCTCAAAAAATTCATGGAACGCGACACACTGACCATCGGCATTTGTAATGGCTGCCAAATCCTTGCCAATCTTGGCCTCGTCCCTGCCTTTGACAGCGCGTACGGCGATCGTAAGGTTGCAGTTACCTACAATTCATCGGCGCGTTATCAGTGCAGATGGATCGATTTAAAGGTTCAAAGCAACTCACCCTGGCTGCAAGGCCTTGAAAATATGCATATTCCTGTGGCGCACGGTGAAGGACGCTTCATGATGGACGATGATACAGCCGCCCTCCTCGATAAAAACGGCCAAATCGCAGCAACCTACGTAAAGCCTGACGGCACACCAGCCAACGAAGAGTTCCCCTTCAACCCCAACGGATCAGCTCGCGACATTGCCGCCATCACAGACCAAAGCGGCAAGGTGCTTGCCATCATGCCCCACCCCGAGCGCGGTATGTTTACATGGCAGCGCGATGATTACATGCAAATTAAAGATGTGGCAGCGCGCACTGGCTCAAAAGTAGAAGAGCCCGCTGACGGCCTTAAGATCTTCCAAAATGCCGCTCGCTATTTTAACGGCGCACTAAAGAAATCAGCATAAACCTATTGAAAATTATCGGGGCAAAGTACAAATACCGTTCGACTATACAGCAAAATAAAAAAATAAGGCCGGTTCTCATACCGGCCTTTCTTGACTATGCAGCAGCGGACTTTCGATACTCCATAATCCGCCTCTCCATCTCTGGACGGAAATGCTTAATCAAGCCCTGAACAGGCCACGCCGCCGCATCACCAAGAGCACAGATAGTGTGACCTTCAATCTCCTTAGTCACCTCAAACAATTGGTCGATCTCTTGTACTGTCGCGTTACCGGCGACCATACGCCTCATCACACGCCAGACCCAGCCCGTACCTTCACGGCACGGCGTACACTGACCACAAGATTCGTGTTTATAGAAATAGGATAAACGGCAAATCGCATTGATCACATCAGTGCTCTTATCCATGACAATCACACCCGCTGTTCCTAAGCCAGTACCAACTTCACGCAAAGAATCAAAATCCATATTTATCGTCTCGCACGTTGCTTTCGGGATCATCGGCGTTGATGACCCGCCAGGAATCACAGCCAGTAAATTATCCCATCCACCCCGCACACCGCCGCAATGTTTCTCAATCAGCTCCTTCAACGGAATCCCCATGACCTCTTCCACGTTGCAAGGCTGGTTCACATGACCCGAAATACAGAACAATTTTGTACCCGCATTTTTCTCGTTACGGCCAAGTCCCGCAAACCATGAACCACCGCGTCGCATAATTGTCGGAACAACTGCAATGGTCTCAACATTATTCACTGTAGTCGGACAGCTATAAAGACCTGCCATCGCCGGAAATGGCGGCTTATTACGTGGCTGGCCCTTCTTGCCCTCAATCGATTCGATAAGCGCGGTTTCTTCACCACAGATATAAGCCCCTGCCCCGCGATGCACAACAATATCAAAATCCCAGCCTGAACCGGCGGCATTCTTACCCAAAAGCCCTGCATCACGGGCTTCTTCTACTGCGCGCATAAGCTCAGATGCTTCGTTGTAAAATTCACCACGAACATAGATATAAGCTGCGTTTGCGCCCATCGAAAAGCCCGCTATCAAACACCCTTCAACCAGCTTGTGCGGCTCGTTTCTAAGGATATCA
>JAHQVU010000056.1 GCA_019634145.1 Micavibrio sp.
CAACCTACAGCATCTATGTCGGCAATAACGGCGAGGATTTTTATTATCCCGCGCTGGTTGAAGGCGGCATTAATGCGGTAGCAGGCGAGCTTTACGAGCTAACCGAAGAGCATCTGGCTAAGCTCGATGAGTTTGAAAGCGATGATTATACCTGCGTCGAGACCACGCTTGATGATGGCTTGAAAGCGCTAGCCTATCAGCTCAAATCCCAATTCACACCTCTGTTTTCCAAAGCGCATCCGCAACTTCATAGCCAAGAGCATTTAAAAACATGGGAGCTTACACCTCTTACCCTCAGCATGGCGGCAGTTGATGTTCTGAACACGGCTGATGCGCGGGACAAGGCCGAGAAAACCCGCGAATATGCCAAGGCGTGGAGTGATGGGGAAATTGTTTCCATCGGCTTAACCCTGCCGCCTGATCGCCCTGCGCGCCCCGAAAATCCAAAGCTTCTCGCGCCGACTGAAATGCCCAAACGCCGCGGCGGTGGATCAAAGGAAAACAAGATCGCCCTGCTTCACGCCATTGCGCATATCGAGCTGAACGCCATTGATCTGGCGTGGGATATTGTGGCGCGTTTTGCCTCGCTTTATGGCCCTGCAGATCCAAAGGCAAAAAAGAAATCGAGAGCACCTAAAAACTTCACCCTGCCTGACCAATTCTTTTCCGACTGGGTTAAGGTCGCCGATGATGAGGCCAAGCACCACCTAATGCTGCAAGATCGCCTCGCTGACATGAATGCAGCCTATGGTGAGCTACCCGCCCATGACGGTTTATGGGAGGCTGCCGAACGCACGGCGCACGACTTCCCCGCCCGCCTTGCCGTTGTGCCGATGGTTTTGGAGGCACGCGGGCTGGATGTCACGCCGAATATGATATCCTCTATGATCCAGCAAGGGGATGAAAAAACCGCCTCTATGCTACGCATTATCCATGATGATGAAGTTACCCATGTGCGCGCAGGCACAGTCTGGTTTGAAAGCTGGTGCGCGTATCACAGCAAAGATATCGAAGAGACCTGGCAGGCATTGGTGCGCGAATATTTCAACGGCCCACTAAAAAAACCTTTCAACCATCCAAGCCGCGAGGATGCAGGGATGCTGCGCGATTGGTATGAGCCTTTAGCTGAAGAATTTAAAAAACCTGATGAAAACTCATTAGATGAATAAAACTTTTTTGCTCATTATCTGTTATACTCTTGATAATGAGTAAAGATGACGACCACATAGAAATTGATTTCGAAAATGCTGTCCACCCCAAGGCTATATTGCCGGGTGAAGAGCCAGCAGGCGAAATAAGGCGCTCGGATGATCATGTCTTTAACGAGCGCGTTGATAAACTCCTAGAGCAAGCCGAGAGTATGCGCCTGCGCGCAATGCTTGAACAGCGCAATCGTGGCTTTATTGCCATGAGCGCTGGATTGGCCGCCATTTGTTTGGGCGCTGGCGGCTTTGGCTGGTATT
Source organism: Micavibrio sp. (assembly GCA_019634145.1). GTDB lineage: Bacteria > Pseudomonadota > Alphaproteobacteria > Micavibrionales > Micavibrionaceae > TMED27. The sequence continues at coordinate 1,464 of JAHQVU010000056.1, forward strand.
TCTTTGTCGAGGCCCAGCTCATACCCGCACTTGGTTTCATTATGCTCGCCATTGCTGTTGCCGCAGGTCTCAATCTATGGAGCGAGGGAAGCCGCGATAGATATGAGGAAATGTATAAATCTCAATTCCTCCCCCGCCTTGCCAAGGTTTTAGGAAATCTCAAATACTTCCCCACACGCGGCATAAGCCCCGGTGTCTTACCTAAGACAGGCGTTATTCCCGCGCACGATCATTATCACGCCGAAGATTGTTTTATGGGCACATATAAGGGCGTTAAAGTGCTGTTTTCCGAAGCGCGTCTTTATACGAAAGAAGCGCCCAACGATCCCGTTTTCTCCGGCCTGTTTGTTCTTCTCGAAAAGCCGACTGCCAGCTTCGAGGGCCACACCATCATCACAGCGAACCTGCCGATGGCTAAGCATTATCGCGACACACGCTGGAAGAAACTGGAGAGCGTCCCGCTTAATCAAAGCATCCCGCATTCCGACCGTTTCCGCGTTTATTCGGATATGCCTGCTTTTGCGATAAACCTCTTTGATAAGCGCCTGATAAAAGAGTTGGCCGAGGCCGCAGATATCTTCGATAAATCACATTTAACAGCCGTATTCTTCCAGAAGAAATATGCTTTCATGGCGATTCCTTATAAGGGCGATCTGTTTGAAGCCTCAAAAATCCATGTGCCCGTTGCCACCAAACGCGCAGCTTTGCAATGCAAACGCGAGATCCACAAGATTCTTGAGGTCATCGATATTCTCGACATCTTCTCGGCGCACACCAATACACCCGAAACTTGATTTAATCCCGCACGCTGCCATGGATAAAATACAGAGCGCACCAGCGTGAACTCTGCTCTCAGCCTCATCTATAAATAAATAAAATTTTATATAAATTTTATCCAAGTAATCGTTTTCAAGTTTTACTTAAAATTGATTCTATTCTTAAATAAATATTCACCCACACCCCCTATATTCGTCTTAACAATAAATAAAAAAAGAATATTAACAGGGGGTTTACATGGGTGTGGGGACACTACGTGCGCAGTTTCGCGCGCAAGCAATTAAGCGTGAGATCAACGGGCTGATAAGCGAACTTCAACATATTTCGCCTGCCGCCCGTTCTTCATTGGATATTCGCCTACCACAGGGACTTATGCCCGCATCAGAAAATGACGGGATGCTCGGCAGTATTTTGATGGAGCAATTCATGGGGGCGGTGATATCCGACATGTGTAGTAGCAGCGCCAATGACAACGCCCTTATCGCCACAATCAGCAGCATAGACGAAGACTGGATTGATGCCGCCGATGATTACTATACGGATCGCTTCAATAGCAAAGATGATAAAACACACAATAATTTCGGCCATGGTAAAGGCTCGATTGCCCTTTATGAACGCCCACGCGCGAAGTCGCTTTTCAATTCACTTTCGGCAAAACCATCCGATCTGTTCAGCCCGTCGTCAAAGCAAAGTGATCGCCTACAAAGCCAGATCGCGGCGCTCGTGCATGAATATGAATCGCTCAATTTACGTGCAGGATAATTACTCGCCTTTTGCGGCCTGATCTTTTAGGCCTTCTTCCTGAACGGTCGGCTCACCATCTTCACCGCCCTGATCCGCTTCAGGCTCTGGTTCGGGTTCGGGCACAGGCTCAAGAACACGGTAGGCCAGCTCGGATGCATCATTCAGCAACAGCGTCAAATCAGGTTTTTCTGGGCGGTAGCGCACCTGAAAGGCCGCTTCAAAATTGTTTATTTCATTCTTTAAACGCCCTAATCGCTCACCGCCTTCGCGGGTTTGTTTTTCTTCCTTAGAAAAGCGCTCGATGATTCCATATTCTATTTTCACGACATTAAACCCGACCAGAAACGAAAGCTGCACACCCTCTAAAAACGCCGCAGCCGTACTTAACGCGTGTGCGATGTTGAGCTTAGGGCCGCCTTCTTTCTTTCGGAATGAAAAGCTGAAGGTGGTGGTTTTATTCGATCCGCGCAAGATGATGCCGCAGCGCCCCTCTTCCGGGCCAAAATCAACGTTCAGCGCTGCATTGGCATCGTAGGAAATCTTCATATCCTTGTTCGCTTTTTTGAGCAGCTGCTCAGCCATCGGGATGGCGTAATCATAATCCTTATTGTTTGTATGCTCGCATTTTTCGATCATGTCTAAGAACGGGTTGCGATCACCATCGTCGAAGACCACTTTCCCCTCATGATATATCGCTATCCAGCGTGCGGAGTTATAAGCATATTCATAATCATTAACGATGCTCTTCCAGACTTTTTCCCATTCATATGGAACGGCGCGGGACATGATTGGCCCACCGGCCTCGAAATCCTTGATTATGCGCGCTGCAAAACATGCCACCATATGCATATTCTGACCGCGCACGATGAAAGTCTCCGCCCTTTGGCTTGCATTCCCCGTAACAAGCGGCACAACCATGCGATTGCTCATAGCCACAAGCGTGGCTGCAGGCTTTCCGTCATAGGAAATCTTGTTCTCTTTGATGGTGAATTTTTCACGCAATAGTAAGGTTTCGAAGTCCTGCATCAGCTCACAAAAGTTAATTGCGGTTCCTTAATAGCATATCGCACTTAGCAGTTCAGACAAAGGGCAAATGCGTGCCCTTTGCTCTCAATGGGTGTGAAACAGCGTCTATGCCTTGGCTGGCTTGGACGCTCTTAATATGAGGTATCCGACCACTGCAGAGGCCACAGAGCCGACCAGTACGCCCAGTCTTATTGAGGCTTGATGCTCAATATCGGCAAAGGCCAGACCGCCAATAAATAGCGACATCGTAAAGCCGATCCCGCAAAGGACGGACACACCATAAAGCTGTAACCATGTTGCCCCTTCGGGCTTAGGCGACAGACCGGTTTTGATCGCAAGGAAGAGCGCCGAGAAAATACCGAGCTGCTTTCCGAGGAACAGGCCGAGGATAATCCCCAGCGTTGTCGGATCGAACAAAGAGTCAAACCCCATCCCCTTGAACGGTACGCCCGCATTAGTAAAGGCGAAAATCGGCAAAATACCGAAGGCAACCCACGGGTGAAGCGTGTGCTCCAGCTCCTTACATGGCATCACGCTCGGATCATCATCATCGCGTACAGGAATGAAAAATGCTGTGGCGACGCCCGCCAATGTCGCATGCACACCCGATTTCAACACCGCTACCCAAAGGATTATACCGAGGATAATATAAGGCGCTTTGTGAAAGGCGATGTTTGTGCGGTTCAAAATGAACAGACCCACCAATGCGGCTGCAGCAAACATCAAAGGCTCCATCGCCAGATTGTCCGTATAGAAAAAGGCAATGATCAAAATCGCGCCCAGATCATCTATAATCGCAATCGCGGTCAGCAGAATTTTCAGCGAAATCGGTACGCGGCTGCCTAAAAGCGCGAGAACACCCAGCGCAAATGCGATATCAGTTGCCGCCGGAATGGCCCAGCCAGCCATATTTTCAGGCGTATCTATATTGACCACATAGTAAAACAGCGCCGGAATGGCCATGCCGCCAATCGCGGCTATAGCGGGAAGTAGAGCTCGCGCGCGGCTGGAAAGCTCTCCAGTCACGACCTCGCGCTTGATCTCCAGACCAACGAGGAAAAAGAAGATCGCCATAAAGCCGTCATTGATCCAGTGCAGAAGCGACTTCTTGATTTCATGATCAAAACTTCCCCCAAGATCGTCAAAACCGATGCGGAAATAGATTCCATGCAGAATATGGTCATATATGCCGTAGAGCGGCGTATTGGCTATAATCAGGGCGATTACTGCGGCAATCACGAGCAATATACCGGCAGAAGCCTCCATCGCCAAAAAATCCGACGTCATATTGGCGACTTTTCTTACCGTATATGAAAACGGATAGGCGTGCCCACCGCCGCCGCCTGATGCGCCTACAGTTTTTGGGGTGCTATGATGACCGGATCTCTTACCCATAATCTAATAAACCTTTTGTGTTTAATTTATACTGAAAGGGGAATATAGAATTTTTAGGTATGGGTGAAAAGGATTATCGGGCATGTTTAGTAAAAATTCTCTTTATTAAATGCCGACTTTGTTAAATACCGACTTAGGTAATTCTATGGTTCGATGCTATTCGACATTTTGCGAAATCTTGAATTTTGCGTTCTCGATTGCGGGCAGCAGATCCTCATCTAGTATCTTTTGGGTAATTTCACCATGATGCGCCCATAAAACCTTCATATCCTTACCGCTAACAACATAGGTCGAGGGCGTTTGGTACAGACTAAATGCCCCTGAAATCAAGTTGTAATCATCGCGTCCCCATTTTTCGTATGGGTCACCGAAGGGTTTAAAATAGTCTTTGGGCGCATCTGTGGCGCGCGGAAAAATATTTACGCCATACATCGGGACACCCGCGACTTCACTAAAATTCTGGAAGACAGCCATCTCGCGTTCGCTATCGGTACACCACATAGAAAACATATTCAGAACAAAAATCTCATCATCAAAGTCAGCACTGGCAATGCCATTAATCTGGAATGCGGGTACAAATTCTACTTCCTCGCGCTCTTTTTCCGCCTCTTTATTTTCCGCATTACTTAAGTCATTTTTCGGGCCTTTCGATCCTGCCAGATATGATTGGCTATAACCATGCTCATTTTCACCCCGCAAAATACGGGGCTTAGACGTCGTTACTGGCGTTTCATCCACTTCCGGCGGCGGCTCTGTTCCGTCATTTGGCCAAAGACCAGCCGCCTTTTCCGCCTCCAGTTTTTTAGCAGCAGAGCGATAAGGCTCGGGCAAATCATCCAGTTTTGATAGTTTGAATTTTTCGATCTCTTCTTCCGGTGGTATTTCCTGCTCGCTCAACCGTCTAAGCAGCTCCCGTCCCAGTTCAGATCGCCCGGGCATCGCATCGGTTACGCGCATAACAACATCTTCCTTACCCTCTTCGGCGGCGGCATCAATGGCCGCAGATTCATCCTCAACCGGGCCATCCTCAAAACTGCCATCAGCTGCCACATTTTCATTTTCAACCTGCGCCACGTCCTCGGCTTCTGACTTTGGCGCGCCTGAGGGCTGCATCAATACACCCAGCACGATCATCCCTAACAGTCCTGCACAAAGCAGCACGATTACAACAGTCAGGATACGGTTTAGTGTTTTTAACGGTGACATAGTCTTGTTATTATAGCCTTTATTGCGCGACGGTTGCGAGGGCTTTTTCCAAATCCTCGATCAAATCATCGATATGCTCGATGCCCACTGACAGGCGTAACAGATTATCAACCACTCCCGCCTTTTCCCGCGCCTCTGTGCCCATTGACACATGCGTCATGGATGCGGGATGGTTGATCAGGCTTTCCGTGCCGCCCAAGCTTTGCGCGAGTGAAAACAGCTCCAGCGCGCCAACAAATTTGTTTACATCGCCTTTCAGTAAAAAGCTGATCATCGCGCCTGCCCCGCTTTGCTGGCGCATTGCCAAATCATATTGGGGGTGAGATTTCAGCCCCGGATAGAACACCCGCTCAACGGCGTCATGCTCTTCCAGAAACGCGGCAATCTCTCCCGCATTTTCCAAAGCTCTATGCACACGCACCTCTAATGTGCGCATTCCGCGCAAGGTCATATAGGCATCAAATGGCGCGCCGATCGTACCCAGAGAATTATTCCAAAGATGCAGCTCATCCATAATCGCTTGCTTTTCATGCACAATCACGCATCCACCAACGACATCACTATGGCCGTTGAGGAATTTGGTTGTGGAGTGATAGACAATATCCGCCCCGAACAAGAACGGTGCTTGCAACATCGGCGAGAGGAAGGTGTTGTCGCACACCACCAGCGCCGCGTGGTTTATATCTTTTACCTTGGACGAAATATTACGAATATCGGCAATGCGCATCAGTGGGTTTGACGGGGTCTCCAGCAGCACCATATCGGGCGCGTCCTCGCTCAAAATACGGTCAAAAGCTTCGCTATCATAGCAATCGACAAATTTCAGGCGGAAATGCTTTTTCTCCGCCAATGCGCGCAGAAGCCAATATGATCGGCCATAGCAATCATAAGGGGCGAGCAGCAGATCATCAGGGCCAAGCAGATGCAGAATGAGCGTGAGCGCCGCCATGCCCGATGATGTTATGGCTGCACCAATTCCACCCTCTAAGGAGGCCAGCGCATCCGCAAGTTCATCGCGGGTGGGGTTTTTGGTGCGGCTATATTCGTAATTGCCGCGCGCATCCAGACCATCAATGGCAAAGGTCGAGGACATATAAAGCGGCGGAATGACCGCATTATAAGCGGGGTCTGTACCGACACCGGCCCTTACAATTCGGGTGCGGCGTCTTTTATCGGCGAATTTATCGTGTTTGCTCATAGGGGCTATATTGGCACCCGATTAAAGCTGAGGCAATGCTATTTAGGGCTATTTAGGGCTATTTAGGGCTAAATAGGCGCATTTTCTGAGCTCAGCGTTAGCCACAATATCATCCGCCCCGCTTTGCTCGGACAGCTCTTTCACATAGTGCTTTTGATCTTCCCGCAATTTCTTATAGAGCTCTCACGCTTATACGATCCCATTAAAAATTTCCACTTAGATTTACACTTTCTTCATGTTATCCTGTTTACATCAGATTAGGTGCAATCCGCATCGCATTTCAAAAGGATAATATGATTATGAGCAAGACACCAATAACAGTTGCACGTGGTGATGGCATTGGGCCGGAGATTATGGATGCGACGCTGAAAGTTCTGGAAGCCAGCGGCGCCGAACTTGATATTGAAGAAATTGAAATTGGCGAGGCAGTGTATAAAAGCGGCATTAAAAACGGCATCGCCGACAGCGCGTGGGAGAGTTTAAACCGTACCCGCGTCTTCCTGAAAGCCCCAATTACCACACCACAGGGCGGCGGGTTTAAATCATTGAATGTGACAGTGCGTAAATCCCTTGGCTTGTTCGCCAATGTGCGCCCCTGTATGTCCTATCACCCCTTCGTTCAGACCCATCACCCGAAGATGGATCTGGTGATTATCCGCGAAAACGAAGAAGACCTTTATGGCGGAATTGAATATCGCCAATCCCAAGACGTGATGGCCTCCCTCAAGATCATCACCCGTCCAGGGACTGAGCGCATTATGCGCTATGCGTTTGAATATGCGCGCGCGAATGGCCGTAAAAAAGTGACATGTATGTCCAAGGACAACATCATGAAAATCTCAGATGGTCTCTTCCACCGCGTCTTTGATGAGATTGCAGCGGAATATCCGGACATTGAAAACGATCACATGATTGTGGATATCGGTACGGCCAAAGTCGCCAATCACCCTGAAATGTTTGATGTGATTGTGACAACCAATCTTTACGGCGATATTATCTCTGATGTGGCCGCAGAAGTGACCGGCTCTGTCGGTCTTGGCGGCTCTTCGAATGTCGGGGTTGATTTTGGTATGTTCGAAGCTGTGCACGGCTCCGCCCCTGATATTTCAGGTAAAGGCATTGCCAATCCGTCGGGTTTGATCCTTGGCGCAGTCATGATGCTGACCCATATCGGCCAAGGCGATGCGGCTGGTAAAATCCACAATGCATGGCTTAAAACCCTCGAGGATGGCATTCACACAGGCGAGATTTACCGCGAGGGTGTTTCAAAGATGAAGGCCGGAACGGATGACTTCACCAAGGCGCTGATCGAGCGCTTAGATGCGAAGCCTGAAAAACTAAATTCTGTGTCATACCCGAATCAGGCCGGTGGCCTTAAATTGCCGCCATTGAAGCCCCGCGTAGAAGTGCCGCGCGAGCGCGTTGGCGTTGATCTGGGCATTAACTTTCAGGGCAGCCCCGATGAGCTTGCTTCTCTGGTTAATGCCTGCGTTAGTGACAATTTGGCGCTGCATATGATCTCCAACCGCGGAACGAAGGTCTGGCCCGATGGTCAAAAGGGCACATTTTGCGCGGACAACTGGCGCCTACGCTTTAAGTCCAATGACGGCCAGCCGATCAAAACCAGCCAGTGTATCGCGCTGATGGATCGCATGAATAAGGCCGACCTGAACTTCACGAAGTCTGTTATGCTCTATAATTATGACGGCCAGCCGGGCTTTACCGTCGCACAAGGCGAGTAAACCATTACAAAAAAATTAAAAGCGGGGCGAAGGGTTTGTCCCGCTTTTTTCGTATAACCTATGTAACTCAGTATAAGAAATATGCTAAAATAGTTATATTGGATTTAATGTGGAGGACATATTTTGAACAAATTTATTGCAATACCGACTGTCGTTTTACTTGGCGCAATCGGGATTTCCGCTTTCGCCCACCCGGTGCAGGCTGCACAAATTAAAAATTTGCAGCTTGAATTTACAAATGATAAATCAACCACACTTCCAAGTCCTTATGAATTGGACAGCACTAAAAAATCAGAGGTTGAAGAGTCCATCTTCACTGAAGAGCCTTACTTCAAAGAAGTTAAGTTTCTAAAACTGGATGAACCACAATCTCTTTCAGAGCGCATTGACCGCCTTATGTTCGGTATCAAAACCGATGTTCCACCTGAATATGATGTCTATGGCTATGAAATGCGCCGCTATATGGCAGGTATTGGTGATGCTAATAGGATTACCGATATCGAATTTTTAACGACTCAGTTGGTCAATGTAAAAAAAGCCGAGATTATTCTCCAGTATTGGGAAAAAGCTTTACGCGCCGAAATGGATGCCATCGAACAGATTATCGAAGAGAAAAACGAGACATCCTCTGTGCGTTCGACTTACAAATATAACCGCGGCGTCGTAAATGCCTTTTTGACCGAAGCAAAATACTGGACACTTAACAACCGTAAAATGCTTCAATATCTGATTGATATCGGACCTAAGGTCTATCGCTACGAGTCTTCAACGCAAACGGTTTTCTTCAAAACCAACCAGAATGTGCGCGAATTCAACAATATCTATACCGCTAAAATTTTGGCATTAAAGGAAATACGCGAGTATATGCC
>JAHQVU010000057.1 GCA_019634145.1 Micavibrio sp.
CCCCACCAAAAGCGGCGTGGCGATAGTATAAGGCAAATTAGCGATAATTTTACGCGGTGCTATAGCAATGTCAGGAATATCCAATTCCAATGCATCACCCTCAATAATATGCAACCGCTCAGCAAAGACATCTTTTAAATCCTGTAAGGCTGCCACAGCTCGTGGGTCAAACTCTATCGCACTGACTTTGATGGCATCGGTTCTTAGTAATGAGCGTGTTAAACCGCCCGGCCCAGGCCCGATTTCGACGATATGAACACCCGTCATATCACCGGCCGCTCGCGCTATCTTGTCAGTAATATTACCATCAAGTAAAAAATTCTGCCCGAATTTTTTCTCCGCTCGCAAATCATGCTTGGCAATAACTTCCCGCAGAGGCGGCAGCTCTGGAAAAATATCAGGATTGCTGTTCAAGTCTATTCTCAATGAAAGCCGAAGATTTTAAATCCATCATATAGCGCTCTTGTAAACGGTTTAGACGCTGGAAACCGATCATATTGCGTATATCCTGAACCTCAGGCATATTTTCCTCCGTGACCTGACGACGTTCACGCACCAGCATAATGTGATACCCGGCAACAGAGCGGATAGGATCAGTAATTTGACCCGCTTCAATCTTCATCAAAACCTCATCCAGCTCCTTAGGAAGCTGCCCTTGTTGCACCCATCCTAAATCACCGCCATTGGCGGCGCCTGCTGCCTGCGACACCTGCTGCGCAACCTTAAAGAATGAAGCTTTTCCGCCACGCAAATCAGCCACGAGAGACCGCGCCAACTCACGGGCTTTAAACTCATCACTATTCTCATCAATAGGAAGGAAAATTTCTGATGCCAGATACTCGTTTTTCCCTTTGGAGGATTTCATACGGTCCATCCATACATCCACATCGCTATCAGTTATAACAACTTGCTGACGAAGACGATCTTGGACAAATTTTGACCATGCTACTTGTGCTTTTATCTGGCTTCTTAACGTACTCACATCCAGCCCCGACTGCTTCATAGCGCCCTTAAACTGCTCAACACTCAATTTATTCTGCTCCGCGATATGCGCTAAACCACTATTGATCTCGCTATCATTAACGCTTATCTCGTATTTTTCCGCCTCTTGAAGCTTGAGCTTCTCATCAATTAAGCCATTCACGACCTGCGGCAATAATTGTGCCTTAAGCTCCTCTGTATTTGGCATACCAGATGAAATCATGATGAGCTTTAAGCGTTCATTGACATCGCTCTGGCTTATTACGCCATCATTAACAACAACAGCAATGCTTTCCATTCCCGCCACGACAGGCTTAGAGCCTATCATGACCAGTGAGAAGATCAAAACCACGGCGAGCAGTGATAGTCTTATTTTTTGCATTCTTTTCCTCATATCAGGCTGAGACGCTTTCACCAAAACGTCCGCCTTTCTTGTAGCGCTCCAAATAACGCGGTAAAACTAGATCTAGGGCTGTCGAAGCAATATTAAAGGCCTCAAAGCCTTTATAAGTACCATTTGCCACATTATCACTTTTCAGTGAATTCACCTGATCAATCGTAAGCAGCGGCTTTGGAAGCATCCCCATAAAGAATGCCTGCAGCTTGGCCATACAAAATGATATTTTGATTAAAGGGCGGCTGCGGCCGGTGTGTTTGAAAATTCGCTCGTAAATTTCTTTAAATGTGAGAATCTCAGGACCACCCAGCTCAAAAATATCTCCATGAATTTTATGATCTAATAGTGATATTACAACCGCCTTAGCAACATCACCAACATAAACAGGTTGAAACTTGGTGTTTCCGCCTCCGATTAAAGGTAGGAACGGTAAATACCGTGATAATTCAGCAAATTTATTAAAAAAATCATCATCTTCGCCAAACATTACGCTCGGACGAATAATGGCAGCCTTAGGAAATGCGCCTCTAATCGCCTCTTCCCCATCTAGCTTGGTTCTTGCGTATTCTGAGCTCGTACGGTCAACGGCAATGGCCGATACGTGTGTGAAGGCTTCAACGCCAGTCTCAGCGCACGCCTTGGCCATATTACCTGCCAGCTCAGTATGCAGCCTCTCAAAATCACCCTTTTTCTTCTTATAGGCGATGGCGACCAAGTTAACGACAAAGCTACTGCCCTTAATCACAGATTTGAGACTCTGAATATCACTATAATCACAGCCAACAGCAACGATTTGGCCAACACTGCCACATGGCTTCAAATAATAGGCCTTCTCACTTGTGCGGGTCACAACCTTTATACGATAGCCTCTATCTGCCAATTCCTTGACCACATATCGGCCCAAAAATCCGGTTCCGCCAAATACTGTAACGATCTCTTTTTTCATGCTCATCACCTGTCTGAATAAAACATATCTATATTAAGGCTTAAAATTTCTAAAATCCAGCCATCAAAATATATACTTTTAGGCGATAACCTAAACATACTCCTTTAAATTAGATTTTATTTACATAAAAATTATGATAACATTAAATTACAGGGATAAATTTAAAAAATATAAAAATAAATTCTTACAAAAAAAGCGATGGCAAAGCCATAACGGGGAAGCAAAATGGATAAATCGGTTTTAGAGCGTAAAGTCTTTCATAAAGGACAAAAAATACTTTTACCAATGGAGACGCACAGTAATGCCTATCTCATTCAGAGAGGCGAAGTTAAATCCTATACAGTCGGCTTAATGGGAGAAACCATTGAAGTGGGCCAATATAGGGAAGGCAATATCATTGGTGAAACAAACCTCATTATTGACACACCAACCCCCCTTACATTTGAGGCGGTTAACGAAACAACAGTGGTCATTTTATCTCGGCAAGAGTTTGAAAAAAAGCTATCAAGCATAGATACTTCAATTCTCAATGTCATAATTATGATGATTCAAAAGCTAAAAACCTATGAGCATGAAAGCATGGATCAAGCTATAGAGAAGAATCGCTTACATGGCAAAGCCAGCGAGATTGTCGAGCATTTAATCCGTGATATGAATGGGCCCAGAAAAGAGCGCTACCGTGATGTTATGCAGCCGCATTTCAATATTCTATGTAACGCCTTAGAGGATTTAAAACAGCAAGAAGAAGTAGAAAAAATGTCTATAAATCTTGCTCAGGAAGAAACCAACACAGTCGAAACAATAAATTAAATCTGGTCGGCTGGCTTAATAAAACTATCAAGAACCCGCTTCTTACCGGCCTTATCAAAGGCAATATCCAGCTTGTGTCCATCGATATGGATAATCTTGCCGTACCCAAACTTATTATGAAACACCCGCATTCCGCGTTCTATTACAACGCCATCTGCGTTTATGACTTTGCCCGCACTATATTCAGACGGCGCTTTCGCAACGCGCATCTGCACTTGGCGCTTTTGCACGCGCGGCATAAGGCCACTGCTATCCCAATGTGACGAACGCCCAGCGCCCGCAAGCCCCATTTCTGTTTGCACTTCGACTTGCACCTTTGGCAACTCATCGATAAAACGCGAAGGGATAGAGTTTACCCAATTGCCGTAAATCCGCCTACTTCCAACAAAAGTGAGGAAAGCGCGCTTTTTAGCACGCGTAATCCCGACATATGCCAAACGACGCTCCTCCTCCAAACCCTTCAGTCCGTTTTCATCCATTGAACGCTGGGATGGGAATAAACCCTCTTCCCACCCAGGCAGAAATACTGCATCAAATTCTAAGCCCTTTGCGCCGTGCAGCGTCATAATCGATACAAATTCACCCAGTCCGCTATCTTGATTTTCAAGGACCAGCGCAACATGCTCAAGGAAATTCTGCAGGGATTCATATTCCTGCATCCCCGAGATTAATTCTTTAAGGTTCTCAATACGTCCGGGCGCTTCAGGGGTTTTATCCTCTTGCCACATGCGCATATATCCCGATTCTTCTAAAATCAAAGCCGCCAACTCGGCATGATGCATGTTATCGATTAAAGAGCGCCAACGCCCAAAATCATCCATCAACTTCATCAATGTGCCCTTGACCTTAGGTCTCAACTCGTCAGTCTGTGTCAGATCGAGGATCGCATCATGCAGGCAAAACTGATACTTTCGCCCATGCTCATACAGCGCTGCAATCGTCGCAGGCCCTATCGCACGCTTCGGCGTATTAATAATGCGCTCAAGCGCCAGATCATCTGCCTTTTGCATCGTTACCCGAAGGTATGCCAGCGCATCACGGATCTCTAATCGCTCATAAAAACGCGCTCCACCAATCACCTTATAAGGCACGCCCAGCTTAATGAAGCGCTCCTCAAACTCACGAGTTTGAAAGCCTGTTCTCACCAACACTGCAACGCTATCCAATGAAAAGCCCTTACGCTGTAACTGCTCGACCTCTTCACCGACCCATCGCGCCTCGGCTTCACCATCCCATAGCCCGCGAACGATGATCTTTTCACCATCTCCACTATCAGACCAGAGCTCTTTGCCCAATCGCCCTTCATTATTGGCAATCACGCCATGCGCGGCCTTTAGGATATTATTGGTCGAGCGGTAATTCTGCTCTAGCCTAATCACTTTCGCCCCATTAAAATCCTGCTCGAATTTCAAAATATTGCCGACTTCCGCACCCCGCCAGCCATAAATAGATTGGTCATCATCACCAACACAGCAAATATTATTAGATCCTTGGGCTAAAAGCCTGAGCCATAAATACTGCGCCACATTCGTGTCCTGATATTCATCAACCATGATATAGCGGAAGCGGTGGTGATATTCCTCCAGCACAGACCTATCAGTCGGATCACGCAAAATCGTAATCATATGCAAAAGCAAATCACCAAAATCACAAGCGTTGATCTCTCTAAGGCGGCGCTGATAAATCTCATAAAGCTTACCCAGCTTGCGATCGGCCATTTCACCAACCTCATCCATTCCGATCTTATCAGGCGTCAACGCGCGATCTTTCCAGCGTTCAATGACACCCATCATAACTTTAGGGACCCACTTCTTGGTATCGACGCCTTCAACCTCCATGATCTGTTTGAGCAGCCGCACCTGATCGTCAGGGTCTAAAATTGTGAAATTAGATGACAATCCTACGCGATCCGCATGACGTCTCAGCATCTTGGCACACAGGGCGTGAAACGTGCCCAACGCCCAACCATCTACTGGCATACCGCCCAGTAGGCCACTAACGCGCTCTTTCATCTCCTGCGCCGCCTTATTGGTAAAGGTCACCGCCAATATTTGTGAAGGATACGCACGCCCAGTATTTAATATATGCGCCAGCCTAGTCGTTAAAACCCGCGTTTTACCTGTGCCAGCACCCGCCAGCACCAGCAAAGGACCATCCATAGTCTCCACCGCAGCCAATTGCTCGGTATTTAATCCGGTAAGATAAGGATACTCTGCGGCCTGACTACGCTCCTGCATACTCATAATCCTTGTCTAATGGGGCTGTTTTATATGTCATCATCAGCACAAGCGCCATAAGATAAAATATTAGCCCCAGCCACCAGCCCTGCCAAAGGCCATAGGCCGTATTCATCATAAAGAACATAGCCACGAAAACAGCAATGGACAAACGTCTAGCCTCTATGCTCTCAAATCCCGACATATATCTAAACAGCGCCACAATGATTGCGGCATACAGCAAAATACCGATCACGCCAAACTCGATCCAGATTTGCAAAACCGAATTATGCGGGTGAAGCACATGATCAAGCGGTGTATAAATCTTTTGCGTATCAAAATGATCGATCTCCCGCGTTGCCTCAATCCCAAAGCCAAAAACAGGGCTCTCCAAAGCTTTGCGCGAAACCATATCCCAGATCTCCATCCGGTCTGCCATATAGCTGTCGCTTGCCCATTGATTTGCACCAGCAACGCGCCCGGCCACATTGTTGTATAACCCTTGCGCTACCCAAGGCGAAACAAGCATAACGATTACAATCAGGATAGCACTTACCTTCCATGCCCAATCTCTGGCTACAGGAAAGAAAAAGTAAAACAATGCAAAGAAAACAAGAGCGGCCTGCGCAGATTGGCTATCGGTACGATAAAGCACAGCCACCAACGTAACTGCCAACATACCACTTAGTATGCGCAAGACCTTGTCACTTTTAGCTGGCCGAAAATTAACAACCAACCCTATAAAAGCAAACATCGCAAAGCCATTTACCGATCGGTTAATTTGTGAAACATTAAATGTGCGCCCAAAATCCCCCTCATGCAAAAGACGGTACAGGGCACCATTCCCGAACAGATCCACACAGCATAAAAGCCCGCAGACGACAACACTCCCTGTAAATACGCGCCTGAAAAAGTGATTATCGAATATCTGTGTCTTGGCCACGGCCAAAAGCAACATCCCCGGTAACAAGATAAGCCCCAGCTTTAATCCGCGCTCCGCCGCTAGCGCCCCTTCCAGCGCCCAAACGACGCTTAGACTTGCCAGCGCAATAATCATAACACTGAAAATTACAGGCAGCTTGGCGATTTGCACCTCAGACCTTGCGCAGTATTTAAGATATATAAAAGAGATAAGCCCGAATAACCCGGGTACAACTGCTAAAGCTCTAGGAGAAAAATAGGCAATAACAGGTACTAAAGCCAGCAACGTTAACGGCAATAATATAAGCACACCTTGCTGACGGGCACTTGCATTTTCTACGGCAACTTCCATGCTTTTGTCTTTAGCTAAAAGTCCCCGAAATCGCAAGCTGCAATTATCGACAAACAAAAAAGCCGCACATTTTCATGCACGGCTTCCAACTCTATATGTTGCTATGCTTATTCTGGCATATCAACAATGTTTACTTCTAAAGCCTCTTCCTCATCCTCGCTCATCATCTGGTCGATAATCAACGGCTCGGCTTGCGCCTCATCACCGGCTGCGGGCATGATGTCATTCAATGCGTTCATCGCCTCATCCATAGCTAGCGCATCATAATCCTTGTTCATATCAACCGGATCAGCAAATGCGCTTGGCTCTTCGTTTGTAAACGGACTGCCAAAATCGTCAGCAGCGTGCGCAGTGCTCATACCGACTGTGAAAATAACTGCCAAAACTAGAATTTTTAATGTGCGCATTTGTCTCTCCATGTTTCCTATTTAATATATAGGGTATTTCTCAAAAAAACACCCGAAAATTTAAAAGCATTATAACGACAATATATCATTATGTCAATTATTAAGCTCTGGTACAGTCAGCTCCGCACAAGAATCATTGCCTTACTTAGCCTCCCCACCGTCATCCGAAAGGCAGCTCTTTTCATTCGCAAGCTTACCCACAGCATTAGGATCAACATTTTCACTCGAAGGATCATTCTCCAGACCGATATATAGAACACGGCTCGGAACACCATCACCTTTTCCAAATTCAATAACCGGCTTTCCCGTTCTTGAAGAATGTAAAGACATATGCACATCATCAAAGAAAAATGTGCCGCCCGGTTTTTACGCGCCTATTCAAACGCCATGATCGCCGTCCCATCTTTTCTTTTATTATTCGGAATATCTTCGTCTTGATTAAAGATCATGCCATATAAGGCTTTTTGATCAAAAAAAATTATGTTAAATTGATGATCCTCGTGCTTTTTCCCTTCCTTTCCCGCGCTAGACCTGATAACTGTTTAAGCCTGTTTGGGTTTTTAGAGCCTTTTGTGACGAAAACCCTTCCTAAACAAGACAAAATTAGGAGATAAAATTATGTCTAAAGTACTCATCAGCGATAAGCTGGACCCTTTGGCTGTGGAAATATTTGAAAAAAACGGCATTGAAGTCGATTTCAAACCCGGCCTTTCCCCAGAAGAACAACTGGCAATTATCGATCAATATGACGGCCTGGCCATTCGCTCGGCTACCACCGTGACGAAAGAGATGATTGCTAAAGCGACTAATCTAAAAGTCGTTGGTCGCGCTGGTATCGGCGTTGATAACGTTGACATTCCCGCCGCAACAGATTCCGGTATTGTCGTGATGAACACCCCATTCGGCAACTCCATCACAACGGCAGAGCACGCGATCGCCATGATGTTCGCCTTAGCCCGCGAAATTCCGCAAGCCAATGAGAGCACACATGCCGGAAAATGGGAAAAGAAACGCTTTATGGGCGTTGAGCTTTATAACAAGACCTTAGGCGTTATCGGATGCGGAAACATTGGCGGCATCGTTGCCGACCGAGCAGTTGGCCTTAAAATGGACGTCATCGCATTTGACCCATTCTTAACCGAGGAACGCGCTGTTGAACTTGGAGTCAAGAAAGTCGAACTAGATGAACTTTTTGCCAATGCTGACTTCATCACAATGCACGTCCCGAAAAATGATAAAACCGCCAACCTCATCCGCAAAGAAACAATTGCCAAGATGAAAGACGGCGTACGCATTATCAACTGTGCGCGCGGCGGCATCATTAACGAAGCCGACCTGCTCGAAGCCTTAAACAGCGGAAAAGTCGCTGGCGCTGCTCTTGATGTGTTCGAAGTCGAACCCGCCAAAGAAAACGCCCTATTCGGTCATGACAAGGTTGTCTGCACGCCCCACCTCGGTGCGGCCACCTCAGAAGCCCAAGTCAATGTCGCCATTCAGGTCGCAGAACAAATGAGCGACTACCTCAACTCAGGTGCTGTCACCAACGCGATCAACATGCCGTCAATTTCGGCAGAAGATGCACCACGCCTTAAGCCTTACCTGAAACTCGCAGAAGACCTTGGCAAATTCGCAGGACAGATTAGCAATACCGCGATCAAGAAAATCGAGATCGAATATGAAGGGACGATCTGTGATGTTAATACAGACCCCATCACTTCGACTTTAATTTCCACTCTTCTCGGCGCCCAGATCGAAAGCGTCAACATGGTCAACGCGATGCAAGTTGCCAAGGCCCGCGGGATCGAGCTGAAGCAAAGCTATGACAGCTCCTCCAAAAGTTGGCGCTCAATGATCAATGTCATCGTTACCACCGATGTGCGCACCCGCAATGTGACCGGAACGCTCTTCACTGGAAAAGAGCCACGCATCGTAAATATAGAGGGCGTGCCAATCGAAGCGGCGCTATCACCGGACATGCTGTTCATCCGCAACAACGACAAGCCGGGCATGATCGGTAATGTCGGCACTATTTTAGGAACTGCTGGCCACAACATCGCGGACTTCCGCCTTGGCCGTAAAGCCGACGGCGAAGAGGCCATCTGTCTGATCGCCCTCGATCAGCCACTACCAGATGATCTGTTTAAACAGGTCGAAGAGTTGCCTCAAATCAAAAACTTAAAGCGCCTTAAGTTTTAAGAAAATTTGGCTATATAAAAAAAAGCAGGGAACCAACAGCCCTGCTTTTTCTTTTGTTAAATAGCAGGAATATACCCGTGTACTGATTCCATAATTGACTTTTTCGCAGAATTTGTCATTATGACTATATTCTGGTAGAATAAAGGTAGCAAATCCGCGCATTTCAGGACGAAAAGCGAAAGGAGGCACAGGATATGTTTGACAGGATAAATACACTATTGCCTACATCCTCACCCCGCATTACGGAGGAGAGCAATCCTTATGCCCCTGAACAACACGACCAAAAAGGCCGTAACAAACGCCAAAATCATGGACGAAGCCGCATGCTAACCGACAGCGAAGAGGATGATTACCGCACAATCTCTATCAATGCGGTCAATGTTTACCTCGAAAAGCTAATAAAATCGAAACGCGAACTCGGTAAAAAATTCGATGAAACCCAAGCTGAGCATTCACAGAAAGATAGGCCCGCTCCCTCACCAAAGGCTTATTACGCCACATCACTTTATAACACCACTTCCAAAATGGCCGATATAAGTGATGAACATATATATAAGGCACGCGATACCGATAATGATGGTATGCAGTTCAGCGAAGAGACTATTCCCCTCACAGCACTAAAAACACTGCGCAAGGACGCACTTTTACTGCAAGGCGCAGGCTACACCCATATCGAGATCCCTCTTAATGGTAATTTCATTGAGAATATAGATCACGCAATCAAGCGCGCCCGCCTTAATCTTTAAGAAGATTGCAGCGCATAACCCTCTCCGACGGTTACCAATATCTTTGGCTCGGATGGATCGATTTCCAATTTTTGTCTCAAGCGATAAATATGCGTTTCCAAAGTATGGGTCTCGATGCCTTCACCATAGCCCCACACTTTTTCGAGCAATTCATGCCGCACTATTGGTTTACCGGCTGCCGCAATTAGCGCAATCATTAACTCGACTTCTTTATCGGTCAGCTCGATATCTTTGCTATCAACTTCTAATCGGCGCTCTAGTGGGTTTAGACTAAGCCCCTGCCAAACAAATATACGCCCTTCTCCCACTTTTCGCAGACCATAATGTGCTTTATCAATAATATTACCGATACGATATGGCGGCCTTAAAATTACACTTTCATCTGCACACTCACCGCCATTATAGCCCATACAGATCTGACCGCTCAGCTGGCTATCAACCATCACGACCGCTTCAAAATCCATCTGCTTTTCTTGTGATAGCAACACATCATTCAATGTGCCTGCAATCAACTCATTCTCACAATAAAACGTCACTTTGTCTTTTCCGCACATTCCTTATGATCGACTTTTATCGAAAAAATGTAAATGCAAAATACTTTTGGCATAGGGCTTGCAATGTAAAACCTGTGAGAAAGTAATATTATGATTGAGTTCTATAAAAACACGGCGCAAAGCGCGCATTCAGTCGCTTATAAAAGCGAAAAAAATGGAACAAAAGCATTAAGCTTTGTGAAAAATGAACGTATGGCCGGAAGAGTCGCTAGCTGGGATAAACCGCAAAACGCGCTGCAAGAACTAGAGCAAAAACTTTCTAGCGCGAGCACCCAAAAAACACCCGCTCAGATGAATCGTCTTTCTTTTCATGCAGACATGAACCACACCCGCAATAATGAGAAAAACTTCGGCTTTGCCGATATTCTCGACATCGTCAACCCGCTTCAACATATACCACTGGTCAATATTGCCTATCGCGAGATAACAGGCGATCAAATCAAATCCTCCACTCAAATCGTCGGCGGTGCTTTATATGGCGGTTTCGGCGGCGCAGCAGCAGGCATTGCCAACGCCATAATACGTGAAGAGACTGGCAAGGATATAGCTGAGAACGCACTCGCCTTTGTCCGCACAGGTGAAAAACCCACATTCAAATACGCCATACAGGAAAAACAAGATAAGCTCGTGCAAACAGGGCCGACAACGCCCGTTCAAAATAAAGCCTATAACGATTTACCGCCAGCGCTGATGACATTTGCAGATATTCAAAAAGACAATGTCGAGATCAAATATTCTAACGGCACGCACAATGATAGCGATAAGCCCGCGCCGTCTGGCCTTTACGCTTTAGCTGAGAATCTGAAAAACGCTTAATCACGCGCGCCGAATATCGCGCTTCCGACCCGAATATGGCTCGCGCCCAGCGCGACGCCTTGCGCAAAATCATCAGACATTCCCATGCTAAGGCCCGCAACGCCGATGGATTTTGCTAATTTACGCAAAAATGCAAAATGAAGGGCCGATGGTTCATCTACAGGCGGAATGCACATCAATCCAATAACATCCAAAGCGCATTCCTGCGTGCAAAATGCATAAAAATCATCCAGTTCATGCGGCAAAATCCCTGCTTTTTGTGGCTCTTCGCCCGTATTAACCTGAATAAAACACGGCAATTTACGCCCCTGCTTATCCATTTCCTTACACAGCGCGCGCGCCAATTTCTCACGATCCAACGTTTGAATTACATCAAATAATGCAACCGCATCCCCGGCCTTATTTGTTTGCAAAGGGCCAATAAGGTGGAGCTTCAAATCTGGATATTCCGTGCGCCACCCCGATCCAACCCAGCGCTCCTTAGCTTCCTGAACACGGTTTTCACCGAAAACACGCTGCCCTGCCTCCAAAGCCTCCCGCACGCGGCCCTCGGGCTGAACCTTACTCACCGCAACAAGCTCAACCTCAGTCGAGGCTCGCTCCGACCACTCGGCCGCTTTCGCAATTTGATCCTGAATAATATGGAGATTTTCTTTTACAGACATAAGCGCACTTTAATGGCACTGCACAAAAAAAGAAAGAGCCTCCGAAGAGGCTCTTTCCAAAATTCTTAAATAGTTAAGGTTAGATTAGAACTTAACCTGTGTACCAAGAAGGAATGATGTAGCGTCTGACTCTGTACCAGTTGTAAGAGTAGAAACATTCTCATACTCGATGTGTGAGATAGAACCACGGAATGTTACGCCAGGACCATATGTGTAAACAACACCACCTGTGTAACGGTCAATTTCAACACCATCTGTACCAGCTGAACCAGCAACGTTCTGCGCACCTTCTTTGTTCAAGTAGCTAGCACCAAGCTTAAACGGGCCTGTTGTATAGTCAGCACCGATAACAAGTGTTTCTTCATCACCACGCTGAGTAGTCGCAGTTGCTTTTGTCTCACCAAAGTCATCTTCAGAGTAAGATACACCAACACCGAAAGCACCGATATCTAGGTCAAGACCAAGGTTCCATGCTGTACGATCATCTGTTGGCTCACCAGCTGTAAATGTGTTATCTGTAGCTTCAACTTCGTTATGGATATAACCAGCACCGAAGTTAACGCCAACATTGTTGAACTGACCTTCATAACGAAGAGCCGCTTCATAAGCTTCACCAAATGCGTTAGCTACATCATCTTCATTGTCTGCAGACTCTGTAGAAGCATCAAGTGTGTCAGGTGTGTATGTAAGACCAACCTGAAAGCCATTCATGATTGGTGACAAATATGTGAATTTGTCATCATAAGGCAAACCGTTTGAACCACCAAGATCCATATCGTAGTCAACAGTTGTAAGACCTGTCAAAGCAGCTGCTGTTTCGTTAACTGGGTTAACCAATGTACGAACACCATCAATTGTAGCATCAGCAGAAGGAGTAGCAACCTGTAGAAGGAAACCAGCACCATCTTCAGCACCAAAGTTTACACGACCCCAGCCACCTGAGAAGTAAACATATGACTCTTCGATAAGGCCATCAGCTGCATTACGGTTACCATCAGCTTCGATTTCGATGTGACCACCAACTGTTAGACCGCTGTCAAGAGTTGTCTCGCCAGAAAAGTGTACTTCGCTTGAACGTACGATATCAAAGTCACGTGCTTCACCAGCAACACCTGTATCGTCATCTTGGTTTACGTAGATACCGTAAGCCTTTACATAACCACCAAGATCAAGCTTAACGCCGTCAGCAGCAGATGCTGGGGAAGCGGCAAAAAACAAACCACAAGCAGCAGTCGTTAAAAGTAATTTTTTCATTATCATTCCTCCAATTTCAAATAGATGATAATTTATTGAACAAAACCCAATCACTTGAAGGTGATGAGTATCCACATATATCCAGTGAACATGGACAGTAAGCCGAAATTTTTTAGAATCGTCAACGCGGTTAGAAAGCTTTAAAAAATATTTTTTTAAACCGTGTTATTTTTGCAACACCCCAAAAAACACCAGAATCACCAAGCATTTCCAAAAAAGTTACATATATGACTCACCCTAAACAATCTAAATGTGGCGAATCTGACTCACCCAAACCTAACATGGGCATTAACAATCCTTCACTTGAGCATAGGCCTATCCTATGTTAGTCACTTGAGTATATACACTTTAAACATGGAACTAATGATTATGAACATCAAACGCACTCCACTTCTCACTTTAAGCCTAATAGCGCTAAGCGCTTTAACACTAAGCGCCTGTAGCAGTGACGGTGAGGGCGGCGGCATCAAAACCGAAGCGAAATACCCGCAAGGCCATGACCGCAACCTCGGTGAAGACATATACGCAAAGCCCGGCAGCGTCTTTGGCCCTGACGGTCTTTCATTTGGCGGTAAGAAAGATAAAAGTGATAACAGCGGCGCTGGCATAGGCGTTAACAGCTTTCTATGGCGTGCGTCATTAGACACTGTCTCCTTCATGCCGGTCTCCAGCGCCGACCCGTTTGGCGGTACAATTATAACCGATTGGTATACACCCGACGAATCAAAAGGCGAACGCTACAAGATCAATGTCTTTATCATGGGCCGCCAGCTCCGCTCTGACGGTGTCCGCGTGCGCGTATTCCAACAAAACTTACGCTCCGGCACTTGGTTTGATATTCAGCCGCCCGCCGATATGGCCACCAAATTGGAAGATGCAATCCTGACCCGTGCCCGCCAAATGCGCGTCAGCCAGATTGATTAAGTTTTATTGAAAAAAACGGTGATTAGCGATGAATAGTGATTTCAAAAACAACGTTTTTGAAATTGTACCCAGCAAGTACGAAGCGGCTGAAAGCCGTATAAACACTCTCATCATCTCAATGAAATGCGATCATGCCCGTCGCGCGGCTATGGAATCACACCTTCAAGAGCGCGGTTTTCAGGCCGAATTCTTCGACGCCATCGATGGGCGACAAATGGATGTCCTCGCACACCCCGACTACCTCAGACCCAAACGTCTCGCAGCACACGGAAGAGACCTTAAAGGCGGAGAGCTTGGCTGCATGCTCTCCCACCGCGCCGCTTATCATTACATTCTCGACAAAGGATATAAGCATGCGCTCTTGCTTGAAGATGACACCCGCCTCGCGCCAGAGGCTAAACAAGTGTTGGAAAGCTTCCTTGCCAAAAACATCGATTACGACATCATCCGCCTGATGGGCTCACCCAAAGTAATGCGCTCAAAACAACGCATAATCCTGCCCCTCCTCGATTCACGTCAAACGGATTTGTCTTCTGAGCAGGCGCAAGAGCCAACGAATATGGATAACTATTTGAGGAGTGAAGCAACGCACTCAGATAGCAAAGACGACAGACGCTTTTACCTTACCAGAATGTCAACGACGCCAGGCGGTGCACACGCAACGCTCATCTCACGCGCTGGCGCTCAAAAGCTTGTCAGAGCCACCGAAAAATTCGCCTTCCCTATCGACACCGTTTTAGGACGATGCTGGGAAACGGGAATAAACGCCTACTCCATCAAACCCGCCATGGCTGTGCCCGACGAAGAAAACTTCCAAACCACCATCGGCGATGCGCGCCATGACAAAAACATCCACCTTAAAGGACTAGACAAGCTCCGCTTTAAAGTCGGACGCCCAGTCTTTAAGCTCAAAGAGGCCATCGGCAAGAAGAAGCAATTCAAAGCCACCGAGAAACCAGACCTTGCCCTTAGTCAAAAATTTAGCTAATCATCATTTATGCAATTTTAAGGACATGGCAATACTATGAGCGATAAGTACAACATCCGCGAATCAGAAGAAAAATGGCGTAAAGCCTGGGACGAAGCAGAGTGCTTTAAAACTATTGAGGGTAATGACACACACAAGGATAAATACTATGTCCTCGAGATGTTCCCATACCCATCTGGCCGCATCCATGTCGGCCATGTGCGCAATTATACCCTCGGCGATGTTGTCGCCCGCTATAAACGTGCAAAAGGCTTTAACGTGCTTCGTCCTATGGGCTGGGATGCATTCGGCCTACCAGCCGAAAATGCAGCGATTGATCGCGGTGTCCACCCGAAAGAGTGGACAATAACAAATACGCGCGAGATGAAAGAGCAGCTCAAATCGATGGGGCTCGCCATTGACTGGGATCGCGAGATTACAACCTGCCTGCCGGACTATTACAAGCACGAGCAAGCGATGTTTCTCAAATTCCTTAAAGAAGGCATCGCCTACCGCAAAGAATCTATGGTCAATTGGGATCCCGTCGACAACACCGTGCTCGCCAATGAGCAAGTGATCGATGGCTGCGGCTGGCGAACTGGCGCACCCGTTGAGCGCCGTAAATTAAACCAATGGTTCCTAAAAATCACCGACTACGCCGAAGATCTTCTGGACGGCCTCAAAACCCTAGACCGCTGGCCTGAAAAGGTCCGCATCATGCAAGAAAACTGGATCGGCAAATCCGTTGGCCTGCAATTCAAATGGGATGTGATTTCCCCAGATGGCACCCGCACCGCAAACCGCAGCGAAACGGAGGCAGGCGATGCGCAAAAACTTCAAATCGAAGTCTTTACCACGCGCCCAGACACACTTTTTGGCGCAGCTTTCGTAGGCATCTCCCCCGACCACCCCTTAGCCAGAGAGCTTGCTGGCGATAAAGACGGCTTTGACGATTTCATCAAGGCTTGCCAAGCCGTCGGCACATCCGAAGCAGCCATCGAAAAGGCTGAAAAGCTTGGCTTTGATACTGGCTACACCGCAACTAACCCGCATTTGGGACGCGAAGTTCCTGTATACATCGCCAATTTCATCCTCATGGATTACGGCACAGGCGCAGTTTTCGGCGTATCCGCCCATGATCAGCGAGATTTCGACTTCGCGAAGAAATATGACCTACCAATCACTCAAGTCATTTCCGATGACGGCGACCAAAGCTCACGCATTCCAAACCGTAGCAACGCGGAGGCAGGGAATGCGGAAATAAACGCAGCAGAGGCAAGCGATGCCGCAACAAGCGAAGCAACATTGAGCGAGGCCTATACTGGCGCCGGAAAAGTCATCAATTCCGCCGAGTGGCTGAACGGAAAAACTATCGAAGACGCAAAGAAAATCGTCATACAAAAATGTGAACAAAACGGCTCTGGCTACGGAAAAACCCAATATCGTTTGCGCGATTGGGGTATCTCCCGGCAGCGCTATTGGGGCTGTCCAATTCCTGTAGTCTATCGCAACTCCGACGGCGCATGCATTCCTGTGCCCGAAGACCAGCTCCCTGTCGAACTTCCCGAGGATATCAACTTCGATAAACCCGGCAACCCCCTCGACCATCATCCAACATGGAAACACACCACTTGCCCGGAAACAGGCGAGCCCGCAACCCGCGAAACAGACACCTTCGATACCTTCTTCGAAAGCTCATGGTATCAGTTCCGCTATTGCGACCCGCACAATGCCGCAGCACCGACTGATAAGTCAAAGGCGGATTACTGGCTGCCTGAAGGCAATGGCGTTGACCAATATATCGGCGGCATTGAGCACGCGGTGCTTCACTTGCTTTACGCGCGCTTTTTCACCCGCACCATGAAAACCTGCGGGTATGTGAACACAGATGAGCCGTTCAAGGGCCTCTTCACCCAAGGCATGGTCACCCATGAAACTTATCAAGATGAAAACGGAAAATGGCTCTTCCCAACCGAAGCGCAAGAACGCGAAAACGTTAAAATCGGCCCCTCGATCAAAATGTCCAAATCCAAGAAAAACGTTGTCGACCCTGAGGACATCCTTGGCACATATGGCGCAGATGCCGCCCGCCTGTTCATCCTGTCCGATTCACCACCAGAGCGCGATCTTGAGTGGACAGAAGGCGGCATTGAAGGCGCTTGGAAATTCACAAACAAACTTCACAGACTAATTAGTCTGTACGCACCACATATTCCATCCAACGATATCGCCAAGCCGGATAGTTTCGCAAGTGATGTCATGGACTTACGCCGAAAAGCGCATAAAACGATTCAAGGGATCGGCGGCGATATCGAAGCCTTCGCCATGAACAAGGCCGTCGCTCGCATTCGCGAACTTTCCAATGCGATAGCCTCCCCTGATCAGGCAGAAAGCTACGTCAAACTCGATGGCGGCGATTGGGCGGTGCGCGAAGTCCTCGAAATCCTCGTCAAGCTCATAAATCCGATGATGCCGCACCTTGCCGAAGAGCTATGGCACCTCCTTGGCCATGAGACATTACTTGCCGAAGAGCCTTGGCCAACCTTTGATGAGAGCATTCTGACCGATGAGTCGGTCACTCTCGGCGTGCAGGTCAACGGCAAGGTGCGCGCGCAAATCACCATTGCCCCGGACGCCAACGAGGATGATGCAAAACAAGCCGCACTTGAACAGGATAATGTCCAAAAGTTCATGGATGGTAAGCAAATCCGCAAATTCATCTATGTCCCCGGTAAAATTGTGAATATAGTGGTAGGATGATGAAACACGCGCTCCTGACAATATTGCTGCTCACTCTTGCCGCTTGTGGCTTCCGCCCGATCTATGGCGTAAACAAATACACCGCAACAGGGGTAGAAGATACGCTCGCCCAAATCTATATCGGCGGCATACCTGATCGCGAAGGGCTGTTCCTGCGCAACGAGCTGATCGACCGTTTCTACCGCGATGGAAGGCCAACCAACCCGGCCTACACACTCAGTTTCGAGCCCTTATCAGAGAGCAAAACGAGCCTTGATCTAACCAAGGATGCCTATAGCACACGAGGGCAGCTCAATATTTCAACAACACTGCGCCTGAACGAGAAAGCTACGGGTGAAATAGTTCTTGAGCGCCCTATAAGATCAATCGCCAGCTATAACGTGCTGAACAGCGAGTTTACAAACCGCGTTTCCGAACAAAATGCGCGCGAAAATATTCTGCGCGATCTCGCCCGACAGGCCGAGCAACATGTTATTCTCTACCTCAAACGCAAAAAATAATTATTTTTTTCTTGATCCCGGCGGATGAAAAGAATAAGTGTGAATAGATAACACCGCGGAATTTGATGGATTTCAGCTTGCACCGCGTTAACAATGCTAAAGCGCCACGGCCTGAGCTGCCAGCCCCAGAGTATTTATCTCAAAAGCTATGCTCCCGCCCGTGGTTCTCCATAACATGGAAAACTAGGCGGGAAAGAGAGCATTAGCCCACACCTCCCGACAGTTATGAAACTTTAAATCGCCATTCGCGACAAGCGTTTGGCCATAACGTTAGGACTTGAATTATGAGTAATCAAATACATTTTGGCGCAGCTACAGGCGTCATTAACACCAAAGCCTCGATCTCAACATCCACCAAAGCGGCACATAATACAGAATCTGCGTTCTCCAGCGGCATTAAGCTGAATGTAATGATGGCTTTACCGCCAATGTCCAACATTCAACAATTTAAATTAAAAATTAATAAGGGAGCATAATCATGGAGATCGAAATCCTCAAAAGCCCTGCGCACCAAAATAGACAAGGCTACATCATTAAAGCCGATCGCAGGCAAGTCGACTTTCTGCCTTTCAATCACGTGGCAAGCCTCACTCAATCAGACATTTCTTTAGCCTATGTAAAGGCTACGAAGAACGAGGGCGCCGATTTGGCCACAATTCTAAAGCAGGCCCGCATGGAAATTGAATCAAAAAAAAGCCAAAGGAAGCCCAAGGAAGCTAAAGAAAAAAACAGTCCTTTAAATTTTCAGCCAGCTTTGGTTTAACCCGCAATAAAGAATTTCTAGGAGAGTGTAGCAATGAGCGATGGACAAGGTGATTTAACCCGCGATAACAATTGGAACGAAGTAACAGTTTCAATGACGCCTAACCCATACCTACCCAGCGTCAATCAATATATCAACAAAAATTTCGATAAGCTGGATGCGATCGTCCGAAATGTGCCCAAAAACAGCAAAGCAGCGATCCAAGAATTGACACAGTTATTCAATCAGGCGAATACAAACGATGATTTACGCAATATGCTGGTCTATGGTGATGGGGAAACTCCAGGAGACCGACGTTACACGCATAAATTAGAGCTCATTGACCGTATGATTAATCTTCATGCGGCTAAGGCCCCAAAAAAACATCCGCAATTCAAAGAGTTCACCGAGGCGTGGAACGGTTTGCGCAACTCAATTCCAGAAAAAATTAACTATATGGAGGGTAAATACAGACACGCTATAAATACTCATCAATCCGATATCCACAATGCGGGTACAAATCGTGCAAAGCAGGCGGCCCAAGATCGCTTGAATAAAACTAATAACAACTACCAACATTTCAATAAAAATACCGAAAAAAGCGAGTTGAACAGAATGTGGGAAAAAACATCAAAGCCTTCAACACTGGGAGAGACGATGCAAAACGTCTTTTCCAGGTTGATAAACCCTCGGAAAACTAAGCAAATCCAGCCAGTACAACAATGGCAGGATAGACATGAAATATAATCGTATTTATATTTGCCTTTTGTCGCTTAAATCACCATATTCCCCTAATGCGTACTTTCGCCACAGGAAAAAATTTTTATGTCCGATGTAAATGCCAATGACCTGCGCCTGATTGACGGCACAGATGATGTTCTCCACCTTTATCAGGGGGCTGGCAATGCCATGAAAACTGGGCTCGAGATAGAGCTCGCCTTTTTTGAATCCGGCGACCCGAACCTCTCTCCGATGAGCATTTCCCTCAACAAAGCCCTAAAAAACGCCAGCAACGACGCTTGCGGCGGGCCATTCGCCCGTAATGAGCCGACAGCCGAAACACTGGAAATCGGCTCTGTGGCTGGCGGCGTCAACGATTTAAAAATGATATTGGACAGCGCTCAAAAGCACGTAAATTGCCTCAGCAATAAAGCCCTAAAGCTCGGCCTCAAACGCTCCTACTTTCAGCATTTTCCTGAAAAAACAGCAGCGCAGCTCTTAACGAATGTTATGGATGTCCCGCGCTATCAAGCCTTCTTCGCGCCCCCGCGCGATGATATGCAGGCAATCGCTGCATACTTCTCGGTCTGCAAATCCAATCAAGTCTCCGTATCTTATGCCGACCCTGAACACCTATTGAAAAATATGCGCCGCCTTTATGCGCTGGCGCCGTTTTTAATCCTGCTAACAGGAAATGAAGCACCTTTCAACGAGGGACAATACTTCACAGGCTCGGCTGCCTTGCACCACCGCGAGGCACTAAAAGATCGCGGCGGAGTTCCGCCCTATCTCTTTACTGCGCAAAGCGGCCAGAACTATATCCGCGCCCATATTGACCATGTGATGAACAACCCGCTTTTCGTGTATTATGATCTCGATGGCAACCTTCAAAAACTCCCCACTGGCCAATGGGAGAGCTTTAACTCCCTAAGACGTAAGGGGCTGAATACCGCCACCAACTATTATTTCGCACAAAGTATCCTTTGGCCCGATGTTAAAATTGCCGCACTCAAGGATGAGAATGAAAATGTAACAGGGCACCGCTATGAAGCGCGAATGTTCGGTGTAGGTATGAATCAGCACAAAGCTGCCCAAATCATCACCGCAGCCCTCGCCTTTGATGAGGATACAGCAGTGCTTATCGATATCCTGCTCAAAAAATACGGTTTTGATCTAGCCAGCCCTGAATCGCTCAAAGCACCGCTAGAGGCCGCATATCGTAACGCCACACACCACAATTTGCGTTTTCTGGACATTTCATTCGGCAAAGGTACGATGAAGGATTTTGCGCGCGAATTCCTCGCAATCCTCGAGCGCTCTTGCATACTGAACGGTCTGGATGAAGAGTTTTCACCACTGCAAACCATATGCGAAAGCGGCTATACCGACTCTCATGTCAATGCTCTTATGTTCGGCACCTTGGATAAAGCGCTCGATTTTCAACGCACCTATAACCCTGATATTTTTCACGATGGCAACTCATCCGCATACTCCCTGTTTAAAAATCGCCTCGAAGGCTCTATCCGCCCTATCACCGCGCCGGCGAATCTCATAGACTAGCGCCATGAAGCTCAGCTACCGTGAAATCGAACCCTTCGTTAAGCAACCAAACCCCGCCGCACGGGTCATTCTCGTCTATGGCCCCGATTACGGGCTGGTCAAAGAACGTGCACAAATTATGGGCAAAACTGTGATCGCAGATCTCAACGATCCATTTAACGCTGTTACACTCTCGACCGATATAATCCTCACCGACCCCGCCCGCCTCAATGACGAAGCGAACGCTATGTCTATGATGGGCGGTGACCGCCTTATTCGAGTTGATAATGCCAGTGACAAGTTGACAACATACCTGAAGGTCTATCTCGAAAATCCATCCAATTCCGCCCTCGTCATACTTGAGGC
>JAHQVU010000058.1 GCA_019634145.1 Micavibrio sp.
AGACAGAACTAGTATTGGCAAATCGTCAATCAGACTTTTTGCTTGCTCGATAATGTATAAATCAATCTCTTCATCATAATCATACTCTACATAACCTCCGTTTTCTAATAAACGGAGTTCTTGGCGAATTTCACGTTTCCAATTAGAAACATCCGACGTGGAAGAGTAAAGCCCTACAACATTATCGTAATATCTATAGTCTTTAACTTTTTGAATTATCTCTGTATCTTCTGTCATTTGTATTGCTCCAATAGCTCATCTTTTAACGTAGAAAAGAAAATATCATTTTTATGATACCTCATTTCTTCAAAAAAATCTTTAATTTGCTCTATTGAAGGAGATGCGGGCATATCTTTTTTTACTATATCAATATCCAAGATAAATTTAGCTTCACGATTTTCCTTAACTGAATCTAACATAAATATGACGTTTGCAGCGTATTTGCCTCCATCAAGCATCGTAAGATACTTATAAAAACACTTTTTTTGTCTCTTTACATTCTCCGGTGTGTGAATAAACGCATTGAAGTAATCGCTATAATTATAATTAAAATCAGGCACTGTAATCACATTAATGTAACGCAAACCTAGTTTCGTAACTTTAAATTCCTTACGGCAAGATTGATATGCAGACCAAGAAGCAGAAAAACCATCAAAGAAAACATCGCCACCTGAATAATTTCCTACCTTATTATACGTTAAAACATCTGAGCCAAATTGTGTAATTTCTTCTGAATCTTTAGATTTATACACAAACCCTTTGTGTATTTTTGTTGTGTGAGAACTGGCATCTTCAGTATTAACTGTGTTTGTAAGCTCATACCAATCGTCATGAACAGGAAAATGCTCCACAAACGCCGATTCTTTAACAAGAAGGTTTCCTACATCAAAGCTGTCATCATTGCGAATAGAAAGCCCTAGTACAACCTCCATAGCAGGCGGCTTTGAAAGATTAGGAAATTTTTTCTCATTTTTTGTCATGCTATCAGAATCTATAAATTGCTTCATATAAAACTATGCCGATAATGAGCAAAGCTCAAGAAGCCCCCCAGAATTATAGCAGAGCTGTACACGTTAAAATTATAAAAGATAAACTAGCTTTAAAAATATAGGCTCGTTATCGCCACTGCCTATGGCTAGATATATATACTGTACCTCTAGCAATACCGTGAAAATAGGAAAAAGGGAATAATAGTATCTCTAGCGTGACCGTAAAGCCTGTTTTTAATTTCATAACATGATTAACGTCCCTCACACATGACCATGTGTATTTGAAACGTGACCGAGTTTTAAATTTTAATCTCAAGTTTTATCAGGTTTCCACCCCCGCCATTCATTCGTAGGGGCTTTGCCGTCACAAACCTCATGCGTAATAATCCAGCGCGTAGAACGCTTGTATTTACAGGTGAAATTTGAATATTGCCCTATATCAACAAAACCCTTCTCCTGAAGCTCTTTAAACGCCTTCCAAGCCGTGTTTTTAGATATATTGCAAAGCTCTCCTGCCTCTCTACACCCCAGCGGGATTTCGCCGTTATTGCTGCCATTATACCGAAACATAATTTCCAGCCATACACAGCGGGCATTTGTGGACAAGCCACGCCATGCTGCACTTTTCATGATGTCATGCCGCACCATTACAAAATTGCCCTTGCTGCGCCCCTTTGCCTTTTGATAACTCATCTTCTAAATCCTTCTACTTTAGACAAGATTGAGTAAGGGCTGAATTACTTCAGCGCCTTAACTCTTGCCTGATAGGTTATTTGTCGGTATCTTCGGGATTAGGATTATTGCTATCCGACTTGGAAGAGGGCGTTGCAGCGCCCTTTTTCTTTGGGTAATAGCTCCTTGGCTTTTTTAAGGCTTCGTTATCAACCGCACTGGCCAACCTGTAATGCGCGATACGACCTTCATCATACCGCGTTTCAATCGGCCATTTGTATTTGTGCCGCAGATTATAAATGATAGCTGAGAGCCGCCACCCTTTAGCCTCCGCAATCTCGCAAGCATGGGATATTTCCCGTCCCTTGAGGAGTTGAATGCACGCCCAGCGGATTTGCGTTTCGCTTGAATACCATTTAGACATTGGGCACCCCCTCATTTTGCGCATCCATCCATTGAAAGAAAGCTTGCTCATCTATCAGCACCCGCCGACCAGCGCGGCGAATAACCTTATCAAAGCCATTCTTCTCTGCATTGAATATGAGGTAACGCAAACCGCCTTGTGGCGGCCATGCGTGATGCTCATTCCAGCTTGTTACGGGGATTAGTTTTCGTTCTGTATTGTTACTCATTTTTTTGCCTTTCGGTTCGTTGTTGAACAGTACAAGACAAAAAATAACGGAATAAATTAATGCTGAAAATTACGCATTTTAAAACTGCCTAGGCAGAATCTTTTTGCGTAGCTTCATCTATTGAAAGAAAGAAATTTTCTCTATGCTCTATGCGTTCTTCATAATATTTTTTTGTTCTAAAAAACGCGGCCTTTGCTTTAGGGTGCGTAAAATCAAAACTCTCGTTTTCTTTTATTTTTTCATACATAGAGGAAATATAATGTATCAGCATAAGCCCTTTGTCCTCCCTGTAAGCAAAACATTTTCTAAAATTTTCATTTGACGTTCTTACTGTACTCTCACCTATATCAAGCCATACTGCGGTTGCTTGAATGGCTGCAATTCTAGGCATACCATGCTCAATCAAAGCTTCTACGAATTGCCCAGTTACCATGGCTTTTTCATGTGTATCTAGCTTACTTTTTAGTGCATGGTTTTGCGCATAATCACAAAGGTCAATGTATTTACGCATTATTGAATCATGCAGGTCTCTATCTTTAGAAATAATGGAATAATCCAAATATGATTTTGTTACGCTCAAAAGCCCCTCAATTACATAAATATCGTTTCCGCCCTTGGTTGATAGTTCTGATAGATATTCCAGCGAAGTCAAAAAGCCCTTTGCATTCCAATCTTCATCAATAGGTTCATCATTTTCTTCAGAGTTTTTCATTGATTAAAAATCCTATCGTTCATCTTAGCCACAACATCATGCGTGTGCGCCTCTGATAAATGGGCGTAACGCTTTACCATTTGCAGGGTTTTATGCCCAAGCACCTCCGCAATTTCCGCTAATGTAGCGCCATTCATGGCCAAATAAGATGCGGCGCAGTGTCTTAAATCATGGAATCTGAAATCCTCAATTCTCGCGCGCTTAACGGCTGTATACCAAGGGGAACGAATATCTATATGTGTCTTTGGGTTACGCTTAGTCGGGAAGAGTAATTCGCTGTCAATTCTGCGCACTTTTGACCATTCTTTGACCACGTCCAGTGCATGGTGGGTTAAAGGCACAGTCCTGCGCTCTCCGTTCTTAGTTTCTTGAATTGTAATGCGGCCTTTATTGGTATCAACATCTTGCCATCTAAGACCTAGAATCTCTCCCAAACGTGCGCCCGTAGAAAGGGCTATGACAACAACAGGATAAAGGTGCGAGCTTTTGCTTTCTTTGCAAGCACCAAGCAAAGCGGCTCTTTCTACATCACTTAAAAAACGAACGCGGCCACGACTTTCGGGAAGCTTGGATATTCTTGAACACGGGTTTTCGCTTATCCATTCCCATTCCTTGCTTGCCACATTCAATAGGTGCGATAAAACCGCCATATAACGGTTTGCAGTGGCCTCGCTTCTCGTCCGATTGTTGCCTAGGCTTTCATTTAATAGCGTGCTTCTAGCTTCTGAAATCACGGATGTGGTTATATCTGCTAAGCTATATTGCCCTAGCTGTTTATCCCACCATGTGAGCTGCAAAGACTGTTTCTTCATGCTCTTAGGCTTGCGGGGTAGAATTTCTTTTCTGTAGCGCTCTATAGCCTCCGACAGAGTGCGGCGCTTTGCTTCACTGGTTTTGAAGTGGCGGCCTTCCCGTATGGCGCTTTCGGTGGATGCTATCCAGCGCGTTGCATCGGTCTTTCTTTTAAAGGTTGCCGATTGAACGGGATAGCCTTTTAAACGCACTTTAGCTCGATACGATTTATCGCCTTTGCTATTGGTTCTTTCTTCTATACTTGCCATTAAAACAAACTACAAAACTTCACAACAAATAGCAATAGGGGACTATTAATCCCATTCAATAATATAATTAACTTTTTTAAAACAGGTACTTGCAATTTTATACTTTACTTATAGGACGATTGTGGGGCATTCAGGGCGCTTTTTTGAGCTATTTTTCTTGCCATTCAATATCCATGTCACTCAGCGCACCGAGATATTCATCCTTTGTGATGAAGCCCATACAAGGGTAAGCCCCTGTTTCACTTACATCATCCGCCGCCAGTTTCTTCGCCAATAATATCGCAGGCATACACGGGATATAAGGCCCATCGCCGCTACGTGCCGTCAGCTCAAACGTAACAACCTTATCGCAGTCGCTCTTATCTTTTCCTGACAGCTCCATATGAAAGCCGCTATTGCTTGTGCCTAAGCAATCAAACAGATAGGAAGCCTTGAGCATCAACGGCGCAGCCTTCACCAGCGATTTCACCACTCCAACACGCACCAACCACGACAGCGCCCATAAAGTAATATGGATGAAGGGTATCTCCAGCCCCGCATAAAAACGCACAGTCTTTAACTCTGGGTATCGTTTAGGGAATAGCGCCAAATCAGGCACATCACAGTTGCCAAGCAGACGCCAACCAAGCTCTGGGTACTTACGCACACGCAAACCTTGCCATCCGTATATATCTCTCATCTTCCCATCAATGAGCGTAGGCAGTGCCTTACCTGTGTAGCTCAAAATAGCGGCAGTAGTCGCCAAGCCGCGCGCCGTTTTCTGCGCCGTTGTTATCCCGTAATCAAGGCTTTCCAGCGTTTCAAATTCACCCTTGTAATAATCAACCAGTGCAGAGGTCAAACACGGAACGGAGCTTGCACCACTGATTACCAACGTAGCGCGCTTTTTCGCTTCAGCATCTAGCGCAGAAATGCCCTCTACAAACTCACGCCCATCCGCCAAATCAATATAATGCGCCCCTGCCGCAATGCAGGCCTGCGCCACATCATAGCCCTGCGCCTGAAATGGACCTGATGTGTGAATGACTATATCGGGCTTAATGCTGGTCAGCGCATCAGCAAACCCAGAGCTTATATCTAACCGAGCCGCCTCGCCGCCAACTTCACCGGCCAGCGCTTGAGCTTTCTCCAGCGAACGCCCAGCGATAATGACACGAATATTGCTCTCCGCCGCTAGCCGCCGAGAGATAAAGCTGCCGAAATTGCCATAGCCACCGATGATGAGGATGCGTTTCATTTATTCAGTAGTCCATATTTCTCGTTTAGATTTGTGATGCTTTTCGCAATAATCGAAGCATTTGATTTCTGGTAACCTCCGCTCAACAACATGACTATGGGAATTTTGTGATCAAATGCGTATTTAAAAACTAATTCATCTCGTTCAAGAACACCTTGAGCAGAAACGCCAAGACCACCCAACGGATCGCCATCTAAAATATCGGTTCCGGCAACATAAATAATGATGTCGGGCTTAAACTCTGAAAAAGCTTGCTGGATCGCGGGTATGAAATTGCTGTTGTAAAGCTTGTCTCCTGCATATATCGGCAACTCAACCTTCTTGTTAATTGCATGCTTTACAGCATGTTCACGCGGATATACATCCTTATTATAAATATCAAAAATATATACATCATCATCTTCTAAAAAATCACGCTCATGACCGTTTCCCTGATGTGCATCAAGATCAATAATCATAGCCTTTTGAATTAATTTTTTTGCACGTAGGTATTTAATAATCAAACCTATATCTGCTAATGCGCAAAAACCTTCTCCATTTTCTGATGATGCGTGGTGAAAGCCACCACCAAGATTGATCGACCATCCATGCTCAAGAGCCGCTTTCGCTGCTATAATACTACCGCCTGTTTGATAAAGCATAGGTTCTAAAACAACATTGCGCGCAAGCTTTCTTGGAAAGAAACGTAAAAAGCCTAGCTCTGTAATTCGAGCCAACTCCCAAGATGAATTGAGACTGTCTAGATAGGCTTGTGTATGATGGAGTAACAACAGTTTATTATCTGCCTTTTGTCCAGCGATGAAGGAATTTGTGTCGACACCTTGTTCTTTTAGAATGTCGTAGATGCGCCCATATTTTTTTGAATCAAAATGATGAAATTCTTCTAATCCGAAAAACTCGATATTGTAGTGGGGGGTGTAAACAATGGGGATGTTTTTGTGAAAATCTTGATCAATTTCTGCAAAGCTCTTGCCTTTTTTAACTGTTATTTGTGCCGCAAGAAAAAGAAAGGCGCATAGAATAATAACGAATGGCAAATAAATATATTTAGCTCTTTTAATCGTGCCTTTGTTTACAATAAAATTTGTTAGTTTTTTCATCTCACCACCTCAAATCATCCAGTATATCCATAAATTTTACCCCACCAAGGATGCATTTACCCATGGGCTTTTGGCTTTCTAACCGCAAAAAACCAATAAAGCCATGTGTTAGCGATGCTTATCAAGCTTGCATAGAAACCAATCGATAATAAAATCTTCCAGGTAGGAACAAGAGGACTTGGAGGATGCGCTGATATCTTAGAGAAGTTGTTGTTTGCAACAGGTTTTGCTGCTTCTAAATATGGATGAATAACTTCAACCCATGTAAAAAGAGAAATCAACACTATCAAAACACAAAGAGCAGTGGAAACTATGAAATCTTTTGCCTTTGTCCGTTTTTGAAAATCGGCAAAGGCTATGCCCACGAATGAAGGTAAAAATCCACAGGAAGTCATTAAGTAGGCATTAAGTATTTTATCT
Source organism: Micavibrio sp. (assembly GCA_019634145.1). Taxonomy (GTDB): domain Bacteria; phylum Pseudomonadota; class Alphaproteobacteria; order Micavibrionales; family Micavibrionaceae; genus TMED27. Next base: position 6,824 of record JAHQVU010000058.1, read on the forward strand.
GGTCTAAGGCGCTTAATTTGCCCTTCGAGATCAGTTCCATAGTTTATAAAAACTTGTATAAAAAAAACCATAACTAAGAAAACAGTAGCCAGAACGGCAGAGCAAACTGCCAAAGTTATAAGCCTTTGTAAAATCAAGCGTGCATTAATTATCATCCCATCACCTCAAACCGTCCCTTATACTCATAAACCTTACCCCACCAAGGATGCGTGATGTGGGTGACCATATCAAATGTTTTATCATCCACGGCGATTTCTTCTGCGTACCCTTTGCCCATAAGCAGCGTCAAAGGCAGCGGGATGAAATGCCCGAAGGCGAGCAGAGCATAGCCCTTATGCGCCAGCACGACCTTTTCCCCGTCCCATGAATAGAGCAAACGCCAGCTAAGGCCAAAGCGCATAATCTCAATCACTTCGTTACCCTTGATCTGCACCATGCGGGAGTGAAAAACATAGGGCTTATTCTGTTTGAAATTAAATGTGCGGACAAAGTGAAACGCCTTGCTGTCCTTATCGCTTTTGAATTGCACACTGACAGGCACGCCCGTTTCATTTGCGGGTGGAATTTGCCCCAGCAGCTTCATAATCGGCGCGAGCCAACTGAGCGGAGACTTACACATCACATCCAGCGCCCCCTCAGCAACGGTTTCATCATCGCTATACGGACGGTTCGCATAATGCGCCTTCATCACGGGCGGCAGCTCATCCCAGCTATCACCGAATATGGATTTGAAGGTGGGATTCTCTTTACTAACAGGATTATACCCTTCTTTAATAAGAGGCATGTCATTGAATAGCCTTTTTTGAAGCATAAACCCTGTAAGCATGCCGATCATTGCAGGCATTGCTAGTAATAGATTTATACCCTCTTCGGATGCTAATAAAGGATGCATAAACAGGAAATAAGCGACTTGAGCAGTTATGCCGCCTACTAAAACCCACCATAGTTTTTGCTTTATTTTGAAGAAATAAAGTGCCAAAGCAGCAGGGTATCCTACGATCAACAAGGACTTGATTGAGAACATAATGCTCATAATTGGTGCAAAAACGACAAGAGCACCAGCTTGAGCAAACCCACCAAGCAAGGCTACAATTACAGCGAAGAATACACACACAATGAAAATACTTTTCAGGTATGTCACAAGCAAGCCTATAAATATATCGACGCATTTTTTGGCTACTTTAAGAGGGGGGCTATTCATATCGGCTTCGCCACCATCAAATAAAACACAACCACGAGCCCAACAAACGCTGGCCAGCCGAGCAAAAACCAAACCTTGAAAAGCTGATGATAACGCTCTGGCAAATCATCACCATTTTCCACCGCCTCAGCCACCATTTTCTTAAGCTGTATCTGTATCCACACCACAGGCAACCAACAAAGCCCCGCGACAATATAGATCCCATAGGTCGCCATAAGCCAAAAATCCGTCCAGTCATAACCAACCATATGAATGAGCGCAACGCCCGATAAAGGCTGAAAAACCACCGCAGGAAACGTAAAGAGATAATCCGCCAGCACAGTATTGCGCGCCGCATAAAACTTCTCATGCATATTATCGGTGAAGTAAGAGCGGAACATAAAAAACGCAATCCCGATCCCTGTGCCGAATAAAATCGTCGAACTCAGAATATGGATAGTTTTTGTGATGAAGTAGATGTCCATAGGCACATCATATGGATGAATAGCGCTGGAGGGAAGGGGGTAGTTATTTGCTGCTTAATGTTGTCACTGAAGATGATTTATTGCCCAAAAGTGTCCCATGAGGCTATTTTTAAGTTTTGCGATTTAGCTGAAAGTGTTGGTATAAGTGGTGCCCGAGGGGAGAATTGAACTTCCGACACGGGGATTTTCAATCCCCTGCTCTACCACTGAGCTACTCGGGCACGGTGCGAATGCTAAAGGGTTATAAGAAAAAGTCGGGGGCTTGTCTAGTGGAAAGAATGAAAATTTATATCAAATCGCCATGAAAGCGATCTTCTAATTCTGGCGTGCGACGTTTTCGGGTGATTTCAACATGGCCGAGCGCAGTAAATCCATGGATTTGTATGGTGCAGGGATCAAGGTTTATCGCCTGTCCTAACGCAGAGATTACCTTTGCTTGATCTTTTTTATTAGGGAGTTTTAAAAAATCAATCACTATCGCTCCGCCACAGTTTCTAAGGCGTAATTGACGGGCTATTTCATGCGCTGCTTCGATGTTCACGGATAGGTTAGAGCCTTTGTTAGAGCCTTTATTGACATCGATAGCGATGAGGGCCGCCGTTGATTGAATGATTAAAGAACCGCCGCCTTTAAGCATGACATAGTCGTGGAAGAGGGCTTCGATCTGGCCGATAATGTCGCGATATTCGAAAAGAGCAAGGTCGTCTTCGGCATTGGGAAGCTCTTGTGGTTCGATCTTTGTAACGAGGTCGGGGGCGAAGATGGAACACCAATCCTCAACTTCAGAGAAATGATCCATTGTGACCACTTCGATTCGTTCGATATGTCGAGTGGCCTGATCGGAGAGCGTGCGTTGGATTGCGTCTGGCCCGAGGGCAATGAGCTGGGGTGAGTTGCCTTCGAAAAAATCACTAATGTCCTTCCATGCCCCTTTTAAGATGCGGTGTTCACGCATAAGAACTTCGGTTTGCGTGTTTGCGGCGGCTGCGCGCAAGATGCAGCCATTTACACCCTCCATGTTGTCCAGCATTTTATGGAGCTGTTTTCTTAAGTCTTTGTCGCGAATGCGTTGTGAGACCCGGTTTTCATTAACGTGGGCGCAATAGATCATATAACGGCCGGGCAGGGTGATATCCATGCTCATTTGGCAGGTTTTATTTTCTTCGCCGATAAAATCGTCGGTTTCGCTGGGCATATAGGATGTTTTTGCCTGTACGGCGACCATGTCACCGGAGGAAAAACGCTTGCCGATGGCTTCTGCGCCACCCTTGTGGTACTTGCCGTCCTTGTCTTTCCAGCGCGTGTCGCTGTTGTACAAGATCCCGGTGTTATCGCCGTCAAGGTCGAGGAAGACCGCATCAATTGCTTTGTTGATGGCTGTTACGCGTGCCCAATAGATCGAGCCCCAACGTACCTCTTCAGTAACGGGGTCAACTTCCATGCCTTCTAGGCGGCCTTTACTTAATGCCGCAACCCAGAGACTGCCTTCTAATTCTTCGATCAGAATGTCCAAAATCTATCCTTGTTTGAATCCAACGCCATTCAGTATTTGTATTGTATCATAAAGAGATAGGCCAACGACATTGGAATGCGAGCCGGAAATAAATTTTATATAAGAGGCTGCGATCCCTTGGATTGCGTAACCGCCGGCTTTGCCTTTCCACTCTCCATTTTCGATGTATGAATCGATTTCACGAGGGGTGAGGCGTTTGAAGGTTACAACTGTTTCTACGAGGCGAGTTTTTGCTTCGCCGCTGGGTGTTATAAGGGCGATGCCGCCATAAACTCGGTGTCTTCGACCTGACATGAGGGTAAGGCATTTACGGGCGTATGCTTCGTCTTCGGCTTTATCGAGGATACGCCGGCCACAGCCGACAACCGTGTCCGCGGCCAATATAAAAGATTCTTTATGATCTAAGGCAATTGCGCGCGCCTTTTCTAAGGCAAGGCGGACAGCGAGATCGCGTGGAATCTCGGCCTTTAGCGGAGCTTCATTGATGTCAGCGGGAATAATTGCATCAGGCTCTATGCCAACCTGTTTAAGGAGGTCAACGCGACGCGGTGATGCAGACGCAAGTATAAGCCTATTTTTCACGGAAAATAATGCGACCTTTTGTGAGGTCGTATGGGGTCATTTCCACGACGACAGTATCCCCTTGAAGTACACGGATGCGGTTTTTACGCATTTTCCCGGCAGTGTGTGCCAGAATTACGTGGTCATTTTCCAATGTTACGCGGAACATTGCGTTGGGGAGGACTTCGGAAACTACGCCCTTGAATTCGATGAGATCTTCTTTTGCCATGTGTAAGTTACGTTTTTCTTTTCAATAAATATTGGTGATATGTCTATATCCTATTTTTATGAGTATATGCAAGAGGGATAGGTGAGGGCGTCCACAAAACACTATCTAAGGGTATGGATTTTTCCCGCGTGAAGCACGCAAATGAGGGTGAAAAGGCGGCGGGCGGTATCAAAATCCATTTCGATTTTGTCATTGAGGCGATCTTTTAGCATTTCCGCACCTTCATTATGAAGTCCTCTACGCCCCATATCAATGGCTTCGATTCGGCTTGGGTTGCCGTTTGTTAAGGCTTCCTCATAGCTTTGCACGATCATAAAGTAATCTTTAATCAGGCGGCTATAGGGTTTTAGTGAGAGTACGAGCATGGGAAGTTCATTACCCCTTGCGTCTGTGATACGAAAGATTAGCCGATTTTCTTCAATGGATAGTCTTAGCTCATAGGGGCCGAAAGTGCTATCAACTGGGTGGAATGCACTGCTTGTTTTAAGGTCGCGAAGTGCGATTTCACGATCACGTATAATGAGGTTACCTTTTACTGATTCTTCCAAATCCTGAATGCTTATATGGGTCAGGCGACCTAATGTTTCGGGGATGCTTTGCGCCGAGGTCATTTCTTTACAGCCTTTTTAAACTTCTCGATCCAAGCACCCATTTCCTCGGGCATTGTTTTGAGGGCGGGGCGGTTAGCAACGAGTTTTGAAGATATCTCGACGATTGTTTCAACCTCTTTGAGGTTGTTGGCTTTTAGTGTTGATCCTGTTGAGACCAGATCAACGATGTGGCGGCATAAACCAAGTGCTGGGGCAATTTCCATTGCGCCGTTGAGCTTGATGCATTCTGCTTGAATGCCGGCCTTTTCGTAGTGGGCATGAGTGAGGTTCGGATATTTTGTGGCTACGCGGATGTGGCTTTGGCGGATTTTGCCTTCTGTTTGTGCCTCGGCTTCTTCAACTGGTACAGCGACCGATAGCCGGCAGTGACCGATATTCAAGTCAACTGGTGCGTAAATGTCGTCATATGCGAATTCTTCTAAAGCATCAGAGCCGACAACGCCCAGATGTGCGCCGCCATATGCCACGAATGTTGCCACATCAAAGGCGCGAACGCGGATGATGTCGAGGGCAGGGTTATTTGTCTCGAAGCGTAACTTACGGCTAGAAGAATCGCTGAATGCGGCTTCCGGCTCTATGCCGCAGTCTTTGAGCATAGGGAGAAGTTCTTTTAAAATGCGGCCCTTAGGCACGGCGAGGATGAGTTTTTGCATTGTCATGTGTAAAGGAAATACTAGCTTTGTCGCGTTGCGGCAAGCGCTAAATTTTCAACCACGTTCATATGGCGTTACCAATTAAAGGCGGGATTCAAATTTCGTGAACTCATCTTGTGGAACGCGTGTTTTATAGACTTTGAAAACTTTTTGTTCAAGCCATGCGTCATAAAGCGCTTCATGAACACGCCGCTCGTCCGAAGGGCAGATCTTTTGTATCTCCCATGAAGAGGCGTGTTTTTTAAATGTTTTTCGTAGTGACAGACTGTTTCTAATGCGAACGGATTTTGTCGAGCCGACCTGAAGCTTCCGCCACATCTTATTCTGATCGCCAAAGAAAGAAATAAAGATTGTATTATCTATGCCATTATCGCCCTTAACCCATATGTTTATTTTTTCGGCGGCGTTACGTTTCAAGAAGTCGATGACGCCTTTCCTAATTTCATCGAATGGTTTCCATACGGGGTCTTGAGGAGGGGGGAGTTTAGTTAGGACATTGTCATATATCCATTGATCTCTGGTTATTTTATCAAAAATTTCTTTGTGCCAGGCTTCTTTAAAACCAGCCCGATATAGATCACTAGCATCCTCATTGACAAGGCCGATGCTGATCGGGATCGTCTGATTCAAATAGCTTGGTTTTCTAGATGACAGATATTCTGTATCAAGAAAAATATTGCTAATGGGTTTAGTGGGCTGTTTTTTTATAGACTTATTTTTGCTCATATCAAATACATTTCATTTTTTTATATGGAATGTATAATTGATGATTTTAAATATGTAAAGTTTTAAGCTTTTCTTATATTTGCACCGCAGCCGCCGAGTTTGCCGACGATATCTTCATAGCCGCGTTCAAGGTGATAGATGCGGTTGATTGTGGTTTCGCCTTCCGCTACCAGCCCCGCCAGCACAAGGGCGACGGAGGCGCGCAAATCGGTTGCCATCACTTCGGCACCTTTAAGTTTTGATACGCCGCGCACGATCGCTGAATGGCCGTGCACGGTAATGTTTGCGCCCATGCGGTTAAGTTCTGGGACGTGCATAAAACGGTTCTCAAAGATGGTTTCGGTGACCATGCCCGCGCCTTCGCACATGGCTAGCATGGCCATGAATTGTGCTTGTAGGTCAGTCGGGAAGCCCGGATGTGGTTCGGTCATAATATCGATACCTTGAAGGCGGAGGCCTGTTTCGCGGGAGATAATTATATCCTGTCCATCCTGATCGAGCTCAACACCTGTTTGGGCAAGGTGGCCGACCGCAGCGCTAAGGTGCTCTAAACGAGCGTTTTGAAGGCGAACGCTTCCGCCTGTCATAGCCGCAGCCACCATGTAAGTTCCGGTTTCAATGCGGTCGGGAACGACAGAGTGGTTTGCCCCGTTTAAAGAGCTTACACCTTCGATGCGGATGGTGTCGGTACCTAGTCCCTCGATTTTCGCGCCCATTTTAATGAGGCACTCACCTAGATCTATAATCTCAGGCTCGCGCGCGGCATTGGCGAGAATTGTTGTGCCCTTAGCGAGTGTTGCGGCCATGAGCAGGTTCTCGGTGGCCCCTACGGAGACTTTCGGGAAGAGGATTTTTGCACCTTGAAGGCCGCCTTGCGGGGCGCGGGCATTGATATATCCCTCGTCTAACACGATTTCGGCGCCCATTTCTTCCAAAGCCTTAATATGCATGTCGACAGGACGTGTGCCGATGGCGCAGCCTCCGGGAAGTGAGACGCGTGCTTCGCCGAAGCGAGCGAGGAGGGGGCCAAGCACCAGAATGGAGCCGCGCATTTTTCGCACGATATCATATGGTGCGGTCAGCTCATTGACGCCGCCGGCATTGATGGTCATGGATGAGCCGCGAGCAGTAATTTTGCACCCCAAATATTCGAGCAATTCAGTTTGTGATTTCATGTCACGAAGTGAGTTCGGACTGTTTTCGAAATGCATATCGCCTTCGGTCAATAGTGAGGCGCACATCAGCTTTAGTGCGCAGTTTTTTGCACCACTGATCGGGATTGTTCCATGAAGCGGATTTCCGCCTATGACCTTGATTTTATCGGGTGCGGATGCTTTGGGGTTAGCATTCATATCATTAGAGCCTTGGGAGGGTAACGCCTCTTTGTCCCATATATTTGCCGGATCGATCTGCATAGCTGACTTCACAAGGTGAACTCCCTTTAAAGAATAAGAATTGAGCTACCCCCTCATTGGCGTAGACTTTTGCCGGAAGTGGCGTGGTGTTGGAAATTTCCAGCGTTACATGCCCTTCCCAGCCTGGCTCCAGCGGTGTCACATTGACGATCAAACCGCAGCGCGCATAGGTGCTTTTACCAAGGCATATCACTAGCACATCTTTAGGGATGCGGAAATATTCAACCGTATGGGTAAGCACAAAGCTGTTGGGCGGTATAATACAAACATCAGTTTCGCGATCTACAAAGCTTTGCGCTGAAAACTCTTTGGGGTCGACAATGGCGTTATCAACATTGGTAAAAATTTTGAAATCCGGGGCACAACGGGCGTCGTAGCCATATGATGAAAGGCCATAGGAGATGTTGCCTTCACGCTTTTGCTTTTCCACAAAAGGCTCGATCATGCCTTGATTGAGGGCGAGATCCCTGATCTGGTGGTCTGCCAGAATGCCTGGGTGGGCGGTGTGGTGTTGGGCTTGTACTTCGCGTTCTTTTAGCATTTCCATTTATTAGTTATCCTGTTTACTGTCTTTGGCTGCAGAGTTTTTTGCCTTGGCAAGAGCCTTGCGTTTGCGCAAATTTTCACGCAAAGCGGCAGCGCGCTTATCCTGCTTTGTTTCTTGTTTGGTTTTTTCAGCCATAAGATCACATTAAGCAAATTCCTGCGTGACATGCCAGAGATTTTATTGTAACTTCCCCACGTTTTCGGGGATATCTTCCCAAAAGGGCCGCGGTAGCTCAGTGGTAGAGCGCGTCATTGGTAATGACGAGGTCGAGAGTTCAATTCTCTCTCGTGGCACCATTGCATTTTTCTGAAAAATTTATTGAACAATATCAATTATTTAGTGTTAGATTCTGGAAAGAAATATTAACTTTTCTGGTATACCATGCGAAAAGTTCAAACTCTGAAATTTTTAAATCCTCATAATCTGTTGTTTCTATTAGTTTTTAAAGGGTGAGGCTTTTTTCTCCAAAACCTCACCCCTTATGACATAATATTCTATTTTGAACCGTTGAGACGAGGACTGGAGACGGGACGAGGTCGAGAGAAAAAAAGAGCTGAAAAAGCAGGTGAGCCAGCACCCCTGCGTTGATTTTCAAAAAACCAAGCACCTGCAAGTGGAACCAAGGGACGCAACAAGATGCTTAACTCGTTGATAATGCTCAATTCGTAAAGCCTCAGCGTTTTAGAGAAAAGGAGACGTTTTCTGACGTAAAACTACCAAATAGATCTCAGTATAGAAAAGCCACGACTGGTTTTGTTAAACTTTCGAAAGTTGTTATTCATCTTTACTGTTATAATCAGACTGCCCAAAACAAAGAAAAAATTTGCAAAGCTGGGTATGAAATTTCCATCAATAAAGGCAAGTACCATAAGGGTCAGGTAGTACAATGTGAGCAATGCTCTTGCCCAAGCGTAATTGATCTTTTGTCCTTTGTAGTTCGGTAGAAATGACAGAAATAGAGAAGCAAACATTAAGGGTAAAAACCACAACGCTTCTTCAGAGGAGAAATAAGCGAGTGCAACATTTGCGATAGAATGCATGAGTTCTGGCCTTAAAGCCGCTTTTAAAAAAGGTGTAGACGCAAGAAATTCTTGGTTATTTTTTTCTGTTTCAAGTTCGATGGCTTTTATAATATTTCCAGTTGCGAAACCGAATCCTATAATAGCTTGAGGCATAAAACCGCTATAAGCAGTTATTGCACTCTGAACGGTCATTATGATTCCAGTTATAATAAGCGGAGCTTCTTCTTTCTTTAACAAATAGAATAAAGGATGATTAAATTGGCTAATACGAGAGGTAACACTTAAGAAACAAAGAAAAAAACTAACAAAGCTTAATGTAGCTGCAAATGCATCTGCCGTAATAAAGACAAAAATATGTCCTATGGAATAAAGTAAGCCTATGCTTGTTAAATATGTTTGAACAATTTTTTTCATTAATGCAGAATGCTCAAAATGTTATTAATTATCAATTTAAATTTTGCTGTGGACTTGGAGAAAAAGTTTCGAAAAATTCGCCATGCAGATGATCACCCCCCAATTTATGTTCCAGAATTAAGTTAGTAGTTCATCGGTATTTTGCATGTGTTTCTTTCTGTATTTAGGCCCATGGAGCGAAGCGGAATGGGGCTGAACACAGAAGTTCGCCATTGGGGCTGGAGGTTTGTATC
>JAHQVU010000059.1 GCA_019634145.1 Micavibrio sp.
CATATCATCCACCTGCGCTTTTGTCGGGCGGATCTCGATTTCGGGGTCAATCAATCCCGTCGGGCGCACCACCTGCTCTGCCGTAACGCCACCGCTCTGCTCGACCTCCCACGGGGATGGCGTGGCCGAAACATAGACCGTTTGCCCGCGAATGCCGTTCCATTCCTCGAACTTTAACGGGCGGTTATCAATGGCGGCAGGCAGGCGAAACCCATAATCCACCAACGTGGTTTTGCGCGCACGGTCACCATTATACATCGCGCCCAGCTGTGGAATCATCACGTGAGATTCATCCAAAAACATCATCGCATCCTCGGGCAGATATTCGATCAAAGTCGGCGGCGGAGCACCGGGCGCCCTGCCTGTCAGATAGCGCGAATAATTCTCGATCCCCTGACACATTCCTGTGGCGGTCAGCATCTCGATATCAAACTCCGTGCGCTGCTTTATGCGCTGCGCCTCCAGCAATTTACCCTCAGCCTCGAACTCTTTAACCCGTGATTTCAAATCAACCTTAATCTGCTTAACAGCCTGCTGCATCGTCGGGCCGGGCGTGATATAGTGCGAGTTCGCGAAGATGCGCACCCCATCAAGCTCGCCGAACTTCTGCCCTGTCAGCGGGTCAAATTCAGTAATGCTCTCAAGATCATCGCCGAACAAATCAAACCGCCATGCGCGGCTCTCAAAGTGAGCGGGAAACAGCTCTACGCAATCCCCGCGCACGCGAAAACTCCCGCGCTCGAATGATATGTCATTGCGCTTATATTGCAGCTCGACAAACTTGCGGATAAGATCATCACGATCAATGCGATCACCTACCTCGATAGGCAGCGCCATCGCCATATAATCTTCCTTCGACCCGATACCGTAAATGCACGACACCGAGGCCACGATGATACAATCCTTACGCTCGAATAAAGCACGTGTTGCCGCGTGGCGCATACGGTCAATCTGCTCATTAATCGAGCTGTCTTTTTCGATGAACGTATCAGAGCGCGGCACATAGGCTTCGGGCTGATAATAATCGTAATAGGATACGAAATATTCCACCGCGTTATCGGGGAAAAAGCTTTTAAATTCACCGTAAAGCTGCGCGGCCAATGTCTTGTTCGGCGCAAGGATCAGTGCAGGCCGCTGCACTGCCTCGATGATATGCGCCATGGTAAAGGTCTTCCCCGTCCCCGTCGCCCCCAGTAACGTGAGATCGGTCAAACCGTCATTAATCCCCTGCACCAAATTCTTGATCGCCCCCGGCTGATCCCCGGCGGGGGTATATGAACTATCCAGCCGAAAAGGTTTCGACTGGTCAAACGCATCACCGCGGGCAATTAACGGGCGCTCATTATTCGGGATCATTTCCTGCTTCATAGCTATAGATATAGCGTACTGACGGAAAAAGAAAAACCAAAATAAATTAACATAAGAAAAATTACTCGCCATGGATTACGATAAATAAAAAAGCTGTAAAATCGAGAAACTTTGTGAAAAGCAGGAATATTCGAAAATAATGACTATAAAAACACCTATATGAATGATGAATACGCCCCAAACGAATAAAGGCAATTCAAAGCGCGCCATCTGCACTGCCAGCATCGCCCTTTTAAACACATTAGCCTCGGACACGTAAAACCACCGCCCTTCGAGGATTTTTCCCGAAAACGGTGGTAAGCAACAGGGTTTTTACCGTTTTTGCGCAATTCTCCTATAATCTCGCAAAAATAAAACGGGCCCTAATGCAGCGAAGCGTTAGGGCAAAAAACGGGCGCCCGCCGAAAACGCGAACAAATTTCTTTTGCATGGCAGATCCTTATACGGCTTTTCTTGTCACTGGCGCCATAGAGCGCTCGCCGCAAGGTATCCCATGCAGGTTAACCTCGAAACCATAAATAGGATATTATTCCTCTTTTGTCAAGCTTTTTTAAATTAAGGCTTTATTTTGCATCTGCGTTTTTGCTAAACAAGGCTTATGAAAAAATTATTAATACTGACAATAGCCGCGACCTGCGCGATTTCAACCAATGCTATGGCCGAGAACTGGTATGGCGGCACGCACCCGTCTGTTGAGATTTTCCCACTGGACGGCACAGCGCCCGCACCGTTGTATAATACAGACCCCACCCCCGCCTATAATTATGCGCCAATGACTACCAGCGCAGATGAAGCGAATATCGATACCGAGCCGAAATTCCTCGGCGCGGATTGGGAGGGGCGCATCAATGCCGGTGCATCCCTGCAGACAGGAAACACCGAGAGCGATGCGATCAATCTCGACACAACGATCAAAGCAAAGTGGAATGACATTCACCGCGCAACATTGAAGGCCGAATATAACCGCGAAACCGAAGACGATTTAAAGACCGAAAACAACAAAATGGTCGAAGGGCAATATGATTACTTCCTCCACGAAAAATGGTTTTTAAACAGCAATTTAGGCTTCGAGCAAGATGAAATCAGCGAGCTAGATTTACGCACTACAGCGGGCGCCGGGCTGGGCTATCAACCCTATGAAAGCGATGATCTTAATCTACAATTCATTCTCGGGCCATCATACCTGCATGAAGAATATGAAGGCGGCAGTGAGGACGATGCCCTCGCTGCACATTGGTCAATGGATTATGATCAGAAAATCATTGATGATATGTTCGAAATATTCCACGAGCATGAAATCCTCGTGCCTAGCGATGACGCTGATGCATTTTTGTTCAACAGCAAATCCGGCATTCGGATTCCGCTTAAAAAAGGGTTGGTCGCGACCGGAGAGATTGATTTTGATTGGGACAACGCGCCTGAAACTGGCGTGAAGGAAGACGACACAACATATGCCGCAAAACTCGGTTATGAGTGGTAGAGCTTAAAATTACGGTGATTTAATCAGGCGTTGTCTCAAGCGTGATTTTCATGACAATTTTGTCCTCCATCACCCCAAGAATCTTAGTCCCCAATTTTGGAATAGGAATGCCACACCCCTGACAGTAAAACACCAAGGAATGAGCAAAGAACATGCGAGCAAACTTTATTGTCTCAGTCGCACCGGTATCTTCGCTGAGAACAGTCAGCTCAAGTATTTGCTCTGGTGTCTGCTTAGTATTTTCATCCATGATAATGGATTGCAATTTTCCGCGTGGCGGCAGCTTTAAATCATCCTTTTCACATTTGATGAATAGAGCCTTATAAATTTCATCCAGACTAAAAGTTATAAATCGTTCTTCTGTAGGCACATATCCCCCGATCCCATCTGTAAACATAGACTACATTATTACCCTATTACATTGCAAATACAAATGGTTAAGGAAGTTTAATGGTCGTTCGAAGACGCGTCAGTATGTGCGGCATCGTATTCACGGGCTTCTGGCACGCGAAAAGCTAAGAAACCAGTTTAAATGCAAAGCAAAGCCAAACCTAAAAATATTGGTTTAAATACGCACGAACTATAGCTATAAAGAACACCATATACCGCTATTAATAAAAATTTTAAGGCCGTAAAACATGAACGCCAATTCGACAAACGTCACATCCGATATCGCAAACGCCTGCAGAACCTGGGCTTTTGAAGAAGCCAAACAGGTGGTTAAGCGCCTGCGCGCGATGAATAGAGGGCAGATTGTCACGCCTGAAAAAGGCTATGTGCTATTCGAGACAGGCTATGGCCCATCCGGCCTACCGCATATCGGTACATTCGGCGAGGTTTGCCGCACATCTATGGTCAAGCTGGCCTTCGAGACCATGCACCCCGAAATCCCGACCAAGCTGATCGCGTTCTCCGATGATATGGACGGTTTCCGCAAAGTCCCGATCAATGTCCCAAATCAGGACATGCTGGCCGAGCATTTGGGCATGCCGCTGACCAAAGTGCCCAACCCGTTCGACAGCGAATATGAGAGCTACGCCCACCATAACAATGCGCAGCTGCGCGCCTTTTTAGATCAGTTCGGCTTTGATTATGAGTTCGTAAGCTCCACGGATGATTGTTATACAGGCGGGAAATATAACGCACAGTTCAACGCAACGCTTCTCAAAATGCTAGAAAAGCATGAAGAGATAAAGCAAGCGGTACTGCCTATTCTGGGCGAAGAGCGCGCGGCGACTTACTCCCCGTTTCTCCCCGTATCCCCAAGCACCGGCAAAGTCTTGCAAGTGCCGATTTTGGAGACCAACGCCGCCGCGGGTACGATCGTTTTCGAAGACGAGGACGGGACTAAGGTTGAGCAAGAAGTCATTGACGGTAAAGTCAAAGCGCAGTGGCGCGCAGACTGGGCGCTGCGCTGGTTTGCACTCGATGTTGATTACGAGATGGCAGGAAAAGATTTGGTCAGCAGCGCCGACATCGCCGCCGATATTGTGAAAATCCTGGGCAGCCGCGGCGCGGCGGGTTTCCGTTACGAGCTTTTCCTCGATGAAGAAGGCAAAAAAATCTCCAAATCCAAAGGCAATGGCCTGAGCATGGAAGAGTGGCTGACCTACGCCCCGCATGAAAGCCTGTCCTATTATATGTTCCAGCGCCCAACCACGGCCAAAAAGCTGTATTTCGACATCATCCCTAAAGCGGTGGATGAATATATCCAGTTTGTTGAAAAGCTGCCCGAGCAAGAGCCGAATAAAAAGCTCGACAACCCCGCATGGTACATCCATAACGGATCAGTGCCGAACAGCCAGCACACGCCGATCAGCTTCGCGCTACTGCTCAACCTTGTAAATGCATCAAACACAGATGACCCCAAAGTTCTTTGGAAATTCATCAAGAGCTATGCGCCCGATGCGACGCCCGAAAGCGCGCCGTTCTTAGACCGCCTCGTTGGCTATGCGATCCGTTATTATAAGGATTTCGTTCTTCCCGAAAAGCAATACCGCGCCCCCGATAGCCGCGAGACAAAAACGTTAGAGGCTCTCGCAAGCAAGTTAGAGAGCATGGATAACGGTCTGGAAGCCGAAGATTACATGACCGAAGTCTTCTCAGCCGGTAAAGAAAACGGCTATGAAAAAGACGAACTACGCGACTGGTTCAAAGCCATTTACGAAGTCTGCCTCGGTCAAAGCCAAGGCCCCCGCTTCGGCAGCTTCATCAAGCTCTACGGCGTAAAAGACACCACCGCCCTTATAAGAGACGCGCTTAATGGGAAGTTTGCAAAGGCGGCTTAATTAAACATTATTTAACCCTCCTCCCGTACAATAAATATTGGGCATCGGGCTTTTAAAAACACTGGAAGGCATAATGGGTGATCTAACAACATCAGGAGAGCAAGATAAGAGAATTGCAAATGCGGTAGGTAACGCTCTAGAACTATGCGATAATTTAATACCAGAATTTAACGCCGCAGCATCTCACGAAAAGAGGACAGAACTCGGTCTACAAATAGGCCAAAACATACAGGATAACGCGGGGTTTATCGTATCAGAAATGCCCGGTGGCCTGAACAAAGAAAGGTTGAATAAAGAAGCTGAACCTTTCATTAGAACAATACACCAACAAGCCCAACCATATTGCCCAATCACCATCAAGGTACCATAGTGCACACAATCACCCCTACCTCAGGCTTAAAGCGCAACACCATTACAAAAAATCTCAATGCATATTGATTCTGATAGGCTAGAAGAGATTTATAATGAGTATAAAAACCATCAGGGCGTTTCTAACCGCGGCGTCACACCGACACCTCGACTAAAATCAAACAACAAGCCCCAATGCATACTCCTCGGCCACACTGCCCATATCCATGCCGGATTGCTTGTGAAAATCAATAATGCGCTTGAGTGATATTGGCATATGCTTAATCACACGGGCGCGAACAGCAGTGGCATCTTCACCAACTTGGTTAACCCAGATAATACCGCCCGCATTAACAATAAAATCAGGGCAATACATGATACCACGCGACATCATCTCACGGCTTTGCAAATGGCCGATCTGGTCATGCTGCTGGTTATTCGCCGCGCCGCATACGATCTTTACGCCCGCATCATCCAGACGCTCAACCGTGTCATAATCCAGCGTCCCGCCAATGGCATTCGGCGCAAAGATATCGGCCTTAACATCATAGATTTCTGTAAGCCCCACACGCTCGATCTTCACACCTTGCGAGGCCAGCTTGTCAAACGCACCGTCAAACACATCACAGGCATAAAGCGTTGCACCTGCTGAATAAAGTAAACGCGCCAGCTCTCGCCCAACACTCCCCACACCTTGCAAGGAAACGGTGAGATCGGACAGCTCTTTTTCACCCTCGAATTTCTCTTGAACAGCCAGCTTCATTGCCTCGAATACACCCAGCGCCGTCAAAGGCGAGGGATTACCACCCACGATCAATGGATCACCCGATGTCGCGCCCTTAACGAATGTTGTGAAATCCAGCATATAATCCAGATTATGTTCTGAGATATTCATATCCTCGGCGCCATAATATAGCGGCTTATTCTCATTGACCTTATTCAGGCCATGCGCCAATAGCTGTAGAATTGTCTCATCAGGCTTCGGCTTATCAGGGTGCGCCATCACAACAGCCTTACCACCACCAGCTGATAAACCGGCCGCCGCATTCTTCAGTGTCATACCTTCGCAAAGACGCAAAACATCTGTGATCGCATTTTCTTCAGACTGATAGCTGTGATAACGAATACCGCCCTCACCCGGCCCGAGCACCGTGTTATGCACGCCAACAAACGCGGTAAAGCCATAGCGCTGCGCGGTCATGCGAAATAAAAATTCATGCCCTTTATATTCCGGGTGATCACTAACATCCAGCGTCTCAACGCTAACGGCATCTTTATCGATTAGATCGCTCATACTTTAAGTCCTGCTTTAAAATTATGCTCAGGTAAAATTTTGCGAAACCATAAAACATTAGCGCAGCAAAAACCAGTACTAAAGCGCAAATTGGCGAAAAATTCATTCACTCTTTCGGTGGAGTAAAACCGGCCACGGGAAGTATAAATTTCTCTTTATCATATTCCGCATCACCCTTATTAATCTCCACACCCTCATGCCAGTAGGTCACGACTTTTTCTAAATCAGGACGCTCCCGATCCTCTTCCAATTGCGTTGGCGTGCCGACATGGAAAAAGCCCACAACGTGATCACGATTATCCAGTCCCAGCGCGGCCTTAACGCCCTCATCATAGGCATACCATTCGGTGAGCCAATTCACACCAAAGCCGCTGGCGTGACAGGCGAGGGAAAAATTCTGCGCTGCCGCACCTGCTGTTAAGACTTGCTCCCACTGCGGGTTCTTACCCTTTCGTATGCGCGAAATCAGCGCAACCACCATCGGCGCACGGGCAAAGCGCATTCGCTCTTTCTTGATTTGGTCTTCCCGTGCTTCGGGATTAGCACGCACAAAAGAATCAGCGATAATATCGCCCACACGCTTTCGCGTATCACCTTCAAAGACGAGGAAATAAAACGGCACCATCTTGCCGTGGTCGGATACACGCGCCGCAGCGGTGAGGATCGTATGCAGCGCTTCCTCTGACGGTGCAGGCTCAGACAAATTAAGCACCTTAACAGAGCGGCGCTTAAGAAGATAATCTAATAATTCGGGACTAGGCTTTGCGGATATAATACTCATAAACGCACATTATTGCATTACACTAAGACCATCAAGTAACTTTGCTTATACAGCCTAAGTTGGGCTACTTTCAAAAGATGCTTGCGTAGCTTGCATATCCATTCTCCACTCGTGATCCTAATTGCATAATCATGCAGCGCTGCGCCTTTTTCTTCTTAGAGTCAAAAAAAAATGTTAATCAATGATAATGAATCACCTAGCCCCCGCGCCAAATCGCATATCCCTGCCCTCGATCCCCGTACTCCACATTGACGGGCGACAAGCTTATTTGCTGACCGATGAGGGAGAAATCCAAACGCTGAGCTATGACCGCGCGAGGATGATCTTGCACAAGCAAACTGTAATGGTGGTCTATGCTCCTTATATCCGCACACGACTTAAGCTGGATGAATTCTTTGCATTTGATTTGCTCGAACTCTTTGCCTTCGTCCACCCCGCCAAATTCTGCGTCCCTACTGTCAAAGGGCTGTGCGATGCATTATTCCTGCCCAAGCCTCAAAGCGCCGAGGATGCGCCGCTCACTCTCATCGACATCGCACAGCGTCTGCTGACCGATATTCAGCGCGACCCCTTTAAAGCCAAAGCCGACCCGCTCAAAATCGCTAGCTTCATGGGCGGCAATACGGGCGTATCACGCGCGGGCTGGCCGTGGACATCATTTATCTTTTCCGCTCTAGGGCAAAAGCATGAACCCTCTGCCCCTGTGCAAGGCAAGGACGCCGCCGCCATATGGAAGCATTTACCCGAATGGGCAGAGGAAGCGCCGCCCCCGCCGCCATCACACCACGGCGTCAGCGCGGATGAAGCCACCGACCGCCTCAAAAAACTACGCGGCTTTGATGATGCAGAAGAGCGCAAAAGCCAGCTCGAATACGCCATCAATGTCGCCCAAAGCTTTGACCCGCTAGAAGATGCAGATCAGCCGCACATCGTGTTGGCAGAGGCCGGAACAGGCGTTGGAAAAACCCTCGGCTACCTCGCCCCCGCCAGTGTCTGGGCTGAGAAAAACAAAGGCACGGTATGGATTTCCACCTATACCAAAAACCTCCAGCGCCAGATTGATGGAGAACTGGAGCGGGTCTACCCTAACCCTGAAGTGAAAAATAATAATGTCGCCACAAGAAAGGGGCGTGAAAATTATCTGTGCCTCCTCAACCTTGAAGAAACCGCAGCGGGTGCTTCCCTCGCCCGTCACGCAAGCGCGGCAATTGGCGCTGGCATCATGGCGCGTTGGGCAGCAGCGACCAAAGACGGCGACCTAACAGGCGCGGAATTCCCCGGCTGGCTAAGCGGCCTGCTCAGTTTTCAATATACCAGCGGCCTTGCGGACAAACGCGGCGAGTGCATTTACTCGGCCTGCGACCATTACCGCAAATGCTTTGTCGAGCGTTCCATCCGCAAAGCCTCACACGCACGCATCGTAGTCGGCAACCACGCCCTTGTGATGATCTCCGCCGCCATGGCCGCAGCCGGTGATGATATGCCCGCAAGATATATATTCGACGAAGGGCATCATTTATTCGATGCCGCCGACAGCGCCTTTTCCGCCGCCCTGAGCGCCCGCGAAACCCGCGATTTCCGCCGCTGGATTATGGGGCATGAAGGTGGACGCAGATCATCCCGCGCCCGTGGCCTTAAACGCCGCGCCGAAGATTTGGCCGAAGGCATGCAGGACGCCGAAGAAGCGTTGCGCAAGATTATGCTCGGCGCCGAATGTCTGCCGCTTGATGGCTGGACACGGAGACTTAAAGACGGCGCACCATCCGGCCCGACCGAAAAATTCATCGCCGAGACTTACCGTCAGGTTTTCGCACGTGTTGAAGCCCGTGACAGAAATGGGCCGTATTCGCTGGAAACCGAACTCTTCCCCGTGAATGACGATTTAATAGTCGCCGCACGCAAGCTCAAGACCGAGCTGAAACGCCTGCAAAAACCGATGTCGGAACTCGCGCGCATCTTCCGTAAAAAACTAGGCGAGGATGAAGGTCTAATGGAACCTGACACGCGTAAACGCCTCGAAGCCGTAGCAGCCTCTCTTGAGCGCCGCGCCGAGCTGATGCTCCAAAGCTGGATTGATATGCTGGAAAATTTGGATAAGGGCGACAGCGCGCTGGATAAATCCGCCTTCATCGACTGGATGGAGATCGAACGCGTGGAAGGGCGAGCAATTGATGTGGGGCTGCACCGCCATCATATCGACCCGATGAAACCCTTTGCCAACTCCATGCGCCCACACCTTCAAGGCATGACCATCACATCCGCAACGCTGCGCGATAAAGGCAGCCAAGACACCGCCAGCTGGGAGGCCGCGCAATACCGCGCCGGTGCGAAATATCTGAACACCCAAAGCCTGAATGTCAGCTATGCCTCGCCCTTCGACTACGCCAACCACACAAAAATCTTCATCATTAATGACATATCACGAAACGATATGGATCAGCTTGCCAGTGCCTATTGCGCTTTATTCAAAGCCAGCGATGGGGCGGGATTAGGCCTCTTCACCGCCATCTCGCGCCTGCGCGCTGTGCATGAGCGCATCGCCCCCCATCTGGAAGAATCCGGCATTCCGCTCTACTCCCAACATATGGATGAAATCGATACGGGAACGCTGGTCGATATGTTCCGCGATGATGTGCGCTCTTGCCTACTGGGGACTGATGCCATTCGCGATGGCGTAGATGTACCGGGCGAGAGCCTGCGTTTAATCGCCTTTGACCGCGTACCATGGCCGCGCCCGACGATCCTGCATAAGGCACGACGCGAAGCCTTTGGCGGACGAGACTATGACGAAATGATCACCCGCATGAAGCTGAAACAGGCCTTTGGCCGCCTGATTAGAAAAGAATCCGATCGCGGTGTGTTCGTTATGCTCGACAGCGGCCTGCCCTCACGCCTGCAAAACGCCTTTCCGCCCGAAACCGAAATCATCAAATGCGGACTGGCGCAAACAATCGAGAGTGTTACTGACTTCCTGAAGGCGCAGAGGGTATAGCCAAAAATTTCCAATATTACTGCTTAACATCAAGTTTTTGTGGACAAGAGGGTCGAAATAGTTTTCTTAATACCCGCAATCCATCACAATAAAAAGAAAACACTGGGAGAATCCTGTATTGACGCCTTTTATTAGAAAGCTAAAGATAAAAGACCCGTTAGCTGTGTATGCGGCTCTTGAGCATTTGCCATACTCTCTTCTTCTCGACAGCGCCGATCGTAACCACCCCAATGCCCGTTATTCCTTTGTTGTTTCACACCCGATTGAAACGATCGAGAGTAAAGACGGCGAGATTACTATCACCAATTGGGAGGAGCAAAAGAAGACCGAAGGCAATGTCTTTGACCTAATCGCTGAGCGCTTAAACTATTGGATACCGGAAACAAAAACCGTGCGCGGCCTCCCTCCTTTCCAAGGCGGCGCGGCGGGCTTTTTCGGCTATGACCTCGCACGTCAGCTTGAAACCCTACCAGACGAAACGGAAACAAATGAGTTTCCCGATCTCGCCGTTGGTATTTACGATCAAGCCATCGCTTTCGATCATATGAAGGACGAGGCATGGATCATCACCCACGCCAAAAATTATCACGATGCGCGCAAAAAACAGGACTATCTGATCGGGCTCATCTCGCGCCCACCAGAAGTCGAACCCTACGCTCATGGCGAGCTAGACTGGCAGGCGCCCTTCGCCGACAAGCCTTATCAAGCGCAAGTGCGCAAAGTCATCCGCTATATCGAGCAAGGCGATATCTTTCAGGCCAATATCTCCAACCGTCACGAGGCCGCGCTACCTGAGGGTTTTGATGCATTCACACATTATACCCAGCTTAGAAAAATCAGCCCCGCGCCTTTCTCTGCGTTTATGAATTGTGGGCAGGACATGAAAATCGCCTCAACCTCACCAGAACGCTTTCTGACCGTTCGCGACCGCGCGGTTGAAGCCAAACCCATCAAGGGCACACGCCCAAGATCGGATGACCCCAAGCAAGATGAGAAAATGCGCTGCGCACTCGAAGCAAGTGAAAAAGAGCGCGCCGAAAATACAATGATCGTTGACCTGCTACGCAATGACCTGTCCAAAACCTGCATGGCCAGCAGCGTCCACGTATCAGACCTTTGCAAAGTCGAAAGCTTCGCAGGCGTGCACCACCTTGTCTCGACCATTCGCGGCACATTGAAAAAAGACGCAAGCCCGCTGGCGCTTATCCGTAATGCCTTCCCCGGCGGCTCGATCACCGGCGCACCGAAAATCCGCGCGATGGAAATTATCGAGGAAATAGAACCCCACCGCCGCGGGGCATATTGCGGCTCAATGGCCTATATCGGCTTTGACGGAAGCATGGACAGCTCGATCCTAATCCGCACGCTTGTGTATGAAGGCGATAAAGTCTCGCTCAATGTCGGCGGCGGGATAACATCTGATTCAGACCCCGCCGAGGAATATCAAGAAACCCTGCACAAGGCCGCCAAGATTTTTGAAAGCTTCAAATGCAAAGCCCCCAAAACCCAAGCAGAGACCGAAGAGCGCATCCGCGAAAAAATCACAATCCCCGATTTCCTGATGACAGGCTAAGCCCGCGGGTTTAGACTGCCTATGCATGTTTTTAGTCTTAGACAACTATGATTCCTTTGTTCACAATTTAGCGCGCTATTTTGAAATGGCGGGGGAGCGTTGCGAGATCATCCGCTCTGATGAGATCACGATTGAACAGATCAAGGAAAAATCCCCGACCGCGCTCATCCTCTCCCCCGGCCCTAAAAGCCCACGCGATGCGGGCGTGTGCGTAGAGGCAGTGAAGCAGCTGGGCGCTGATCTTCCAATCCTTGGCATATGTTTAGGGCATCAGGCCATCGGCGAGGCCTATGGCGGTAAAACCATCAAAGGCGCCCCCGTCCACGGCAAGGCCAGCACCATCACCCATGACAGCAGCGGGGTTTTTGACGAGCTGCCCTCATCGCTCGAGGTCGGGCGCTATCACTCACTGATCGTTGATATGCCGGAGACCGCGCGCCTCACCATCACCGCCCGCACCGAAAATGGTGAGATCATGGCCATGCAACACGCAACACACCCCGTATACGGCCTCCAATTCCACCCCGAATCCATCCTCACTGAGCACGGACACGCAATGATTGTGAATTTCATCCATCTCGCGCATACTTATAAGAGGGGGTAGCGGATGAAGTTAAGAAAATTAGAAACAAAACATAAAGCTATAGCCTTAAGCTTTATCGCAATTTTTGCGCTGCTCTTTTATTTTCAGCCATCTAAAATAGCTGCCCCTGATGATCCGCGCTTTAATCCCGATCAACCAAGCTTAATGGATGTATTAGTATAAAATTATATATAGTTATCTAAAAAAAAAGGAGAACAAAATGACCCAAATATTCCTCAATGGTGAATTTATTGATGACGAGCGCGCATTCAGCTTTAACGATCGCATTCGCCTTGGCGATGGAGTGTTCGACACCATGCTGGTCATTATCGAGGGCACGCATCCGCGTCTGATCTACGCCCGCGCCCATTTTGACCGCCTGATAAACAGCCTGAATGTGATGGAAATCCCCTTCCCTCATCCCTTCGATATCTGCGAGGCAGAGGCGCTGACCCTTATCCGCAAAAACGCCCCGCCCAATGGCCGCTATGCGCTGAACACCGTCATCACGCGCGGGGTCGCCGCCCGTGGCCTGATGCCGCCTTTACCGGAAGATACCAAACCCACCATCGCCATGAAGCTCTCGCCCGTGCCGGACAGCTTCCCCGAAATCAACGCCATCATCTCGCGCCGTGCAGTGCGCAATGAGCACTCCCCCCTCAGCCATATCAAATCGCTGGACTATGGCGATAATATTCTCGCCCTTATAGAGGCTCGGCATAAAGGCGCGAACGAAGCCCTCATCCCCAATACGCAAGGGCATATATCTTGCGCAACCGCAGGCAACATCTTCACTCAAATCGACGGCCTTCTCTATACGCCGCCGCTAGCCGATGGTGCGATGGACGGCATCACGCGAAAAATGCTGATGGAAAAATATGACGTGATTGAAAGCTCGCTGGAATTAAAGGATTTACTTGGCTGCGAGGGGCTGTATATTACCAACAGCATCAAGGGATGCATGGCTGTTTCAACCTTAAATGGCCGCCCGCTTCCCGCCCCCACCCTCGAAATACCACAGGATTTCCAACTCGCATGAATATCAACACAATCACAGTTTACCTCGGTTCATCAGGCTATTGCCGCGACATCTTTAAAGACAGCGCGAAAGAATTGGGCGAGGCCATCGCCAAAGCGGGCAAACATCTGGTCTATGGCGGCATGGATACCGGCCTGATGGGCATCATCGCTCGCACAGCGCAAGAAGGCGGCGCAGACGTCACAGGCATTATCCCGATGAAGCTTAAAGATTCCGAGCGCATTTTGCATGGGTTGACCGAAACCATTTTGGTCGACGAGCTCTGGGATCGTAAGAAACGCATGTTCCAGATGGCCGATGCCACCATCACCCTGCCCGGCGGGTTCGGCACAGTCGATGAAGCGGTCGAGGTGCTGTATTGGGGCGCGTTGCATTTGCATTCCAAGCCCGTGGTGATTGTAAATATCGATGGGTACTGGGACGATCTTATCGCCTATATCCGCTCTCTGCCTGATTTCAACCCGCAATATTTGCTGGTGATCGACAGCGTTGATGCGATTTTCTCCACACTCGATAAATGGCAAGCGCCGGAAATCATCCCGAGCACTAAGGCCGATAAGCGCTTTCCCCATTTCGAAGACGAGATTTGCCGCCGCACGAACGAGCCGATTATGTTGACCGAAGCCACAATCGAAAATACATATTACGGCATTTGCGCATTGGGATTGCGCCAGCTCGGCAAGCATGACCGCGGGATCGGATTTTTGAATACCGACGGACAGTTTGATCGCCTGAAAAACTGGATCAAAAGTGCAGGTATCGAGCGTTTTGTAACGCCTAAATGCCTAAAGCTTTTTGCGATTGAAGAGAACGAAGCCACCCTTCGCCAAGCCCTAAAAGACAATGCAGGCCATATCGAAATTGACCTGCACCGCGATAAATGGGGTGATTAATCTCGGCTGAATTAACCGAGCGTGCGGCCCTGCGTTTGAGGCTGCAATACCTCAGATTTCTGAAGACCCTCATGCACCAAATGATTCAGCTCATTGAGCAGCGTAGGGTTTTCGTTTTTCACACCTTTATCTTAATTATGAGAATAAAATTACTCGCGCCTCTAAAAAGCGCGGGCAGTATATAACGCCTTAAAAATTAAACTGTTATAGTAGTTTCATTTAATAATAAGACATAATGAGTTGATCGATTGTTGTTTCCGGTGGCATGCCCTGCCTTCGTTTTTTGAGAGCGCCAAATGTTTGTTCGATGGGGTTAAAATCAGGCGAATATGGCGGAAGCGGG
>JAHQVU010000060.1 GCA_019634145.1 Micavibrio sp.
AGAATTAGCTGGCCGCCTGCTCCGCAAGCATATGGCAAAGCACGGCATCCCTATGGAAAAAATCGCCACATTTGGTCACAATGCCGACAACTTGAACAAATTATTCCCGGATGTAGCTCCAAAGCCAGTTAATAGCCAAAAGCTGCTCCCCCTCCTACCTGATGATGTTGGCGGAAAGCCCGCAACGAGCAAAGCTTTTAAGAATGCAACAGACACGGCTACACCCTTAAAGGGTTTTCCTCAAACAATATTATTACTCAAGCATTTAAATCCTGATTTCAAACTTAAAAACGCTGCTGCACTTGGCCGCGTCCGTGCAAAAGTTGCAAATGGCTTTAAATTTGCCGGTAAAGCCGTATTTGGCGCCAGCAAAGCCAGCATATTTCTGACCTTTCTTGGGGCGGCAGGCGGCGCAGCCATGGCTAATGCAGAAGTCAATAATAACGAAAAAGAGTTGGATGCTATCCTCCCAACACTCTTTACAGACCTTCCACCAGAAAAAGCTGCAGCCATGAGAGCGCAACTCAAAGAAGACGTTAATAGCATTCACAACTGGTATATCGCGCAATCAACCGCCGATGTTACCGTTGTCGGCGGAGAGTTAAAAATCCGCTCTGATATAGATAAGATTATCGACACGTATAATCTCGATCCGGTTACCGCCAACCTCATAATGCCAGACCTTTTAATTGATCTCGGCAAAGGTAATCGCCTTGAACCAAAAGACCACGAGCGTCTGGTTAACACCTATGACCCAAAAGCCTTACACACACGCGCAGCCCAAATCGCTGCGAGCATTGGAATTCCTGCTGAATTACCACTCACATTCAATGGCACGGAAGAAATGTTCAACATTGAATATTTACTGCGAGATGAAAATATAACCAATCAAATCAAAAGCCAGTTACGCCAGCAAGGCCAAGGTAAGGAAAGTATAGCCGCAATTGATGCCATCCGAAAACTAAACGACATGCATGCGATGTCAGAATATGTTTTGGAGGAACATGAAAAAGCTAGACAGCCTATACTTTCTTCCACTCTTCGTGCCCGTCAGCGCCGAAATGATAATTTGCAGACTGCATTCGAGGGTAGCAAAAACAGGAAAGAACCAGTCGCGACAGAACCCAAAACGCAAATCGGTCAGGACAAGGTAAGTGCAGAATTTGCAAATGTTCAGAAAGGTACGCCTACAACCGAAAAGCAGACTGCACCAGAAAGCACACCTAACCCATTGCACAGCGCAGCCCCGACAATGGACAATAGTTAAACATTAAAGCGGAATAGAATTACGTCCCCGTCAACGACAACATATTCCTTGCCTTCCTGACGCATTTTACCACTATCCTTCGCCGCTTGCTCACCACCAACGACATAATCATCATAGGCAATAACCTCGGCTTTAATGAACCCTTTTTCGAAGTCACTATGGATTGCCCCAGCCGCTTCAGGCCCCTTAGCACCAATGCGAATGGTCCATGCACGCGCCTCTTTTGGTCCACAGGTAAAATAGGTCTGAAGCCCTAGCAGCTTAAAGCCAGCACGTATGATTTTATCAAGACCAGGCTCGGTTAAGCCCATGCTCTCGAGATATTCCATCTTTTCCTCACGCGTATCAAGCTGGGCAATCTCTTCCTCGATCGCAGCGCAAATGACCACAACTTGCGCCCCTTGCGCATCGGCCATATCCTGCACCTTCTTCGTAAGCTCATTGCCGGTCGCAGCCTCATCCTCATTCACATTACAAACATAAAGAATCGGCTTAGATGTCAAAAGTTGGAGCAATTTAAACGCACGCGCTTCATCAGCATCCTTCGGGTCAATCTCGACGGTTCGTGCTGGCTTTCCATCTTCCAAAACACCCTTGATCTTTTCGGCCAAATCCAACATCGCCTGGGCATCCTTGTCATTGCCACGCGCCTTCTTCTGCAAATTCACGATTTGCTTTTCAAGGCTCTCGAGATCCGCCAGCATCAACTCGGTTTCAATCGTATCTGCATCCCGGATCGGGTCAACTGAACCGTCTACATGCGTAATGTCATCATTTTCAAAACATCGCAAAACATGGATGATCGCATCGGTTTCACGGATATTGGATAGAAACTGGTTGCCCAACCCCTCACCTTTTGACGCGCCCTTGACCAGCCCAGCAATATCAACGAACTCCAATTGCGCCGGCACAACCTTTTGCGATCCGGCAAATTTAGCAATCTTTTCTAAGCGCTCATCAGGCACAGCCACGCGTCCCACATTCGGCTCGATCGTACAAAACGGAAAGTTCGCCGCTTGCGCCGCTTGTGTCGCCGTCAAAGCATTATGAAGCGTGGATTTACCAACATTAGGCAATCCCACAATCCCGCAATTAAAACTCATCTTTTTATCCTTCTTCTATTTAGGCAACGCTTCTGAGACTCTGGTCATATAAAGCTCATCGCCTTCTGTCAATAATACTTCTAAACGGCGCGCCAAAGCACTCACCATATCTTCGATCATAGGCTTTTCCGCCTTTGAAAAATCACTTAAAACAAAGCCAGAAACACGGGATTTATCACCCGGATGGCCGATCCCGATACGTACACGTCGAAAATCTGCTGAGCTTAAATGCGCACGAATAGATTTAAGCCCATTATGTCCGGCCACGCCACCGCCCACCTTCACACGCATCTTACCAGGCGCCAGATCAAGCTCGTCATGAAAAACAACCGTCCGCGCCTTTGTGCCTTTAAAAAACTTTAATGTCTGTCCGACCGCACGACCGCTCTCGTTCATGTAAGTCTGGGGCTTTAACAACACAACCTTCTGATCACCTATCCGCCCCTCTGCCATCTGAGCACTAAATTTGGATTTAAAGGGCCCTATACCGTATTCATCGGCAATCGCGTCAACTACATGAAACCCGACGTTATGGCGGTTCCCCTCATACTTCGCTCCTGGATTGCCAAGCCCTACCAAAACCCACATTGTCTCATCCGTTTTTTTGAAAAATCCAAACATGACCGGCACTATAACCGCGCACGCCAAAACCACAAATAAAAAAGCGCGGAAAAACCAATTCCCGCGCCTTTTAGAATTTTTATAAAGCTTACTCTTTAGCAGCAGCTTCGCCTTCAGCAGCTGGTTCTTCACCTTCGATAACCGGCTCAGATTCAACATTGCCTTCAGCATCAGCAGCAGCTTCTTCAGCCACTGTGCGAGGTGCAACCATAGTCGCAATCGTGAAGTCACGATCATCAATCACAGGCTTAACACCTTCTGGAAGAGATGCATCAGAAATCTTAATCGCATCACCGAGGTCTTTACCTGCAAGATCTACATCCAAAACATCAGGAATTTTAGTTGCTGAACACACAAGCTCAACAGTGTGACGCGTAACGTTTAGCGTACCCCTACTTTCAAGACCTGGACAGCTCTCAGCATTGATGAAGTTAACTGGCACGTTAACAGCAATTTTAGTCTTTGGCGTCACACGCAAAAAATCAACGTGAAGCACAACGTCAGTCACAGGGTGCAACTGAATATCACGCGCCAAAACGAGGTTTTTTGAACCATCAAGATCAAGATCACACAATTTTGTAAACATCTGGCCTTTTTGATATTCAACATTAATATCACGTGCGGACAAAGAGATTGTTACTGGGGCTTTACTGTCACCGTAGATAACAGCTGGAACACGGTTTTCGCGACGTAGAGCACGGGCGATCCCCTTACCTGCCCCATCTCTTTTAGCCGCTGTCAATGCAATATTTTTAGACATAGCTTTTTCCTTTAAAATAGTGGGCTCGCCTCCAGGGGGGTCTTGAGCCCGTTAACAATGGGCTGTTTTCTAACCCCTTTAAAGGCAAAAGACAAGGTTTATTTGAATAGAGCCGAAATCGAGCGCTCTTCTGCTGTACGCAGGATGGCTTCACCCATTAAATTGGAGATTGAGAGCTGCTGAACGTGCGAAGAATTAGCAACGGCTTCTGTTGCCACAATAGAATCTGTAATCACGAGTTTTTCTAAAGGAGATTTCTCGACTTTCTCAACCGCTTTGCCCGACAATACGCCATGTACAACATAAGCATGAGTCGATAGTGCGCCATGCTGCTTAAGAGCAGCAGCCGCATTACAAAGCGTACCACCAGAATCCACAATATCATCAACTAAAATACAAGCCTTACCTTCAACCTCCCCGATCACATGCATGACTTCGGATACGCCCGCTTTTTCACGGCGCTTATCAATAATCGCAAGATCAGCATCAAGACGCTTAGCAAGCGCACGCGCACGCACAACCCCACCCACATCGGGAGAAACAATACAAAGCGGCTTACCTTCAAACTCTTCCTTAATGTGCGGAACAAAAACCGGCCACGCCACAAGATTATCAACGGGAATATCGAAAAAGCCCTGAATCTGACCCGCATGAAGCTCCAGCGTCAACACGCGATCTGCCCCCGCTGCAGTAATCAAATCAGCAACCAATTTGGCAGAAATCGGTGTACGGCCACCTGTTTTACGGTCCTGACGCGCATAGCCAAAATAAGGAATAACCGCTGTAATGCGTCGCGCTGATCCACGCTTGAGCGCATCAATCGCAATTAAAAGCTCCATCATGTGGTCATTTGCAGGATATGATGTGGACTGGATAAAGAAACAATCATGTCCGCGCACATTTTCCATGATCTCAACAAAAATCTCGTTATCCGAAAAACGCTTGCAAGATGCCTGCGTCAAAGGAACATTAAGATATGAGGAAATTTCCTCTGATAGCGGGTTATTTGAGTTACCTGAGATCAACTTCATAATGGCAGCCTATGGGTTCCTGTAAATATTGCGTTTCATTCTCGTGTGAATACGCGCGCACTATAGTGAATAGTCACCTCAAAAATCAATAGAATATGATAAATATTTTAATTTCCAATCGATATCACTGAAATTTGCCGACCGTAATCCGGCTCTTGATGGTGTGTCGCGCGGCGATAGCTGAAATAATCCGCCTCATTTATGTATGTATCAATACCCACATTATAGTGCTCGGCGATCCCGCAGGCATCTAGGCGCAGCGCGCAAAACCCACCCAGATCAAATAAGTAATGATCCAGATTTTGTGAGGGCATGAAAAAACGCCGATGCGCTTCATCCTGATCCAAGAACCGATCCAAAAACTCCTGCCCGACCTCATATGAGCTTTGAGCGATACACGGCCCAATACAAGCCTTTATGGACGAACGCACAGCACCAAGGCCTTCCATACCATCAACACATGAGCTCAATATACCCTTAAATGCACCGCCCCATCCGGCATGCGCCGCGCCAATGACGGGCGCCCCGCCGGCCTTTTCACCATAAAACAATACCGGCGCACAATCCGCCGTCAAAATGCCAAGCGCAATCCCTGCCCTATCGGTCACAAAAGCATCGGCCTTAGGTTTATCAGCATCATCCCATTGCCTGTGAACCGTCACGCACTCATTGCCATGCACTTGGTAAAGACCAAGCAAACGATCACCTCCAGTGCTTTTTAAAACTCGTTCACGGTTTTCATTCACAGATTCCGGATTATCGCTGGAGCCAACGCCGCAATTAAGCGAAGCAAAAATCCCGTCCGACACACCGCCCTTGCACCCGAAAAAACCATGAAAGATCTTACCTCTCACTTCCGCGCCAAAACCATCATGCGATATATAAAACTCTTTAGAATCCATGCGGATTTATTTTACCCTCGTCATCCTTATAAAAGCAAAAAGCTTTAAACAACTTTCCCATCTGATCCGATGCACAAAGACGGTTTAAAGATTTCTGAATATCACCGCGTTGCTTTTCATCAGCACGTTGCATAAGAGCTTCTGCCCTATGAACAATACCAAGCGCGCGCAAAAAATCCCCCTGCCGCACAATTTTACTCCGCTTAACACCCTCAGGCAACGCATTTTTCAACGCCTCAAAATCAACATGCGATGTTAAGTCTGCATCACCACATTCTTCAAAAACATCAATATAAGAATTATTTTTAAGCGCTTGAAATGTATCACCAATTGCACTTTTTTCATGCCCATAATCAATCATCAAACCTGCACCGCCTGACGCAAATATACACTGTGACAGCGCATGGATAAATGCTTCGCGCTCTTTAGAATACTCGAATATTACCCCATCACTTTCAATCATTTTTTTCAATGGAATATCATAATCTTGGCACCATTCCCTAACACCAAAATCAAATGCATCACTTTCATTTAATTCAATAACGCGCTCTTTCCATTGCCCTTTTTGCTGCACAATTGAAGTAAAGGGTAAGGCGTCTAAAAACTCGTTTCCAATTGCAATGATTGGCAAATCAACTGGCAAATCTTCCACCCCACCAATCCACTCCACCTGATAATCCGACAGAGCATTTTTCTGCAAATTTTTCAAATAAGGTGATATTTCCATGAGGTGAATTTTAGCTGCATCATAAAAGCCATTAACGCCTCGCACCGCCCTCAAAATATCACCCATCAGCGTGCCACGACCCGGACCGCATTCCAGTAAAATAAAATCACCCGGCGCGCCCATTTGCATCCACATATCAGCCACCCAGACACCTATCATCTCGCCAAACATTTGCGAGATTTCAGGCGCGGTTATAAAATCACCGCTCGCCCCGAACGGGTCTTTTTTCATATAATAACCATGCTCAGGGTGCGCAAGACACAGGCTCATATATTCACCCACACTAATCACACCATGCGCGTGAATACGGTCTTTAATTAGATGCTCAAGATCGCTAGTCATGACCTTGCGGCAACATCGTCTTTTTGCGTGTCAAAGTAAAAGCCATTATCAAAAGCCCCGCCAACATCATCGGGATGCATAACAGCTGGCCCATGCTAATCCAGTCGCCAATCAAACCAATCTGCTCGTCAGGCTCGCGGAAGAACTCTACAAAGCTGCGGAACAAACCATAGAACAATAAGAACGCCCCCGCGACCGTCCCTTCATGCATACGTATTTTAAAATTTCGGATCATCAGATTAAGGATAATAAACAGCACCGCCCCCTCAAGCACCGCCTCATATAGCTGGCTCGGATGACGCGGCATATCACCGGCAAATGAAAAGATCACTCCCCACTCGCCATTGGTCGGCCTGCCGTAAAGCTCCCCATTAATAAAATTGGCTATGCGCCCGAAAAATAAACCAATCGGCACACAGGCACAGACAATATCTGCCAGCCGCAAGAATGAAAATTTACGCCACGCGCTATAAAGCAACATGGACACGATCACACCGATCGTCCCACCATGGAAAGACATTCCGCCCTCCCAAATTTTAAGAGCCTCCAATGGGAAATCCATATAATATGGCAGATTGTAAAACAGCACATAGCCAAGACGCCCGCCGAGAATCACCCCTATGATTGCTAATGGCAGATAATCATCAATATCCTTCTCACTAGGACGCAGGCCCTCATCCTTTTTGGCGAGCCTCATACCGTATTTCCATCCCAGCAAAAACCCGGTCAGATACGCCAATGCGTACCAGCGAATCTGTAATGGACCGAGGGCGATCGCCACAGGATCAAAATTAGGAAATTCCCAAATCATACTTAAAAAACCATTTTTCGATTAACACCTTGGATTGTCGACACTTATGCCTTCATGTCAAGCGATCTTCCACAACAAAAAAAATTATCCCTCCCATATATGCTTGATAATAAATACCCCTCGTGATACTGACTCCGCACTTGCACAAAATTCGGGTTTAAATTTCAAAAGCGAAAAGTTTTTAATGCCTAGAAAAGAAAAAATTTTTGATGATATGGCGCGTGTAGCTGGCGGGGCAGCTGGCGTTTTTAGCGGGCTTTCATCAAATATCCGCAAGGAAATTAAATCATGTGTAGATGATGTGATTACGCGCCTAGACCTTGTACCCCGTGAAGATTTTGATCGCGCGATGGAGATGTTAAGCGAATATCGCATTCAACAAGAAAACCTGAAAACACGCATTGAAAAATTAGAAAAGAATTCAAAACCGTCAGCCACTAAAAAAGGCACGAAGAGTTAAATTCGGAACGAAAGTTCGATTAAAAAGTTTATACACTTAAGGAGCAAAGAATATGCTGGATAATATCGAGTTCAACGAGGATGAAACCAATCCGATAGATTCCGTAGAAGAAATCCTGAGCAGCCACAACTGGTCGTTTGATCGTGCAGGCGAGGACGAGCTTACTGTTGATGTCGCCGGAAAGAACAGCCAGTATCGCATTGTTTTCCAGTGGATTGAAAAATTTAACGCGCTAAAATTCTCGTGTTTTTGTGATATCAAAATCCCAGACAACAATATGATTGATGCTCACGCTGCAGTTTCATCAATGAATGAAAATTTATGGCTTGGTCATTTTGATTTGCCCATGAAAACACGCGCTCCAGTATTTCGCTATACATCTTTTTTAAAGAGCAACGAACGTAGCAGCCAATCAGAAACCATCGAAAACATTGTTGACGTTTCCCTCCTTCAATGCGAGCGTTTTTTCCCAGTATTCCAACTACTGAGTAAAAATGACATCCAGATCGACCATCAGGTGCTTTCACTCGCCCTCATGGAAACGCACGGCCAGTCATAGACAGAGCAATGAGCACCCCAACAAATCCATCAATAATTCTCATAGGTTGCGGCAAAATGGGGGCCGCCCTCCTACAAAAATGGCTACTCTCATTCCCGGATGCTGAGTTTACGGTCATAGACCCTCATATATCAAGTGATGCATTTTCAGATATCGAGCGCTTTACCTCCCCCAAGGACGCCGCTGAACAAATCAACAGTGCTAATCTCATCATCCTCGCTACTAAGCCGCAAATCATGGCTAAAGTCTGTGAGGAGCTTGCCCCGCTGATCAGCTCTAGCGCCACCATTCTCTCCATCGCCGCAGGCCAACCAATCGCCAGTTTCACTCGCATTTTTGGTGAAATGACCCCTGTCATCCGCGTCATGCCCAACACCCCCGCCGCAATCGGCAAGGGCATGAGCGCCGCTATGGCCAACCCTTTTGTCAGCTCTGAATGCAAAGAATTTGCGGACGCTCTCCTTAAAGAAACAGGTGCGGTTGAGTGGATCAAGGATGAATACCTCTTCGATGCCGTGACGGCGGTATCTGGCAGCGGCCCTGCCTATGTCTTTTTTCTGATAGAAGCTATGGCAATGGCCGGTGAAAAAGCGGGACTGGATGCCGCCATATCGAAAAAACTAGCACGTCAAACCGTTATAGGCGCCGCCGCACTGTGTGAAGCCGAATCCACTACACCACCCGAAACACTTCGCCAAAACGTCACAAGTCCGGGCGGCACTACCGCCGCCGCTCTTGAAGTCTTAATGAATGGAGAGTTTCAGGACACCTTGAACCGCGCACTTATCGCCGCTAAAGATCGTAGCATTGAACTCGGCAAATAATAAGCCTAGCGCTTACCCAAACCAATATCCTTGGCCAATGCACTACGCTGTTTCGCATAATTGGGCGCAACCATAGGATAATCGTTAGGCAACCCCCAACGCTCCCTATATTCTTCCGGCGTCATACCATAAGCCGTTTTCAAATAGCGTTTGAGCATCTTTAATTTTTTGCCGTCTTCTAAACAAACTATAAAATCCGGATCTATCGACTTCTTTATAGGAACTGCTGGTTGAGGGCGAACATCACTTACATCACCGCCAGCACTACCATCGAGCGAGGATAAAATCTTATATACATTTTGAATGACCTCGGGAATATTTTCAATCGCGACGGTATTATTAGCAAAATACGCCGAAGCTATTTCAGATGTATAAAGTAAAATATCATCATTCTTATTTTCAGCAGTCACTATACATAAGCCTTTTTATTTGAATGTTATTGTTAAGTTAAATAAAACAACGAAGACACTCTACTACAAATAAATACCCTAAGCCATATTTCTAACGATTTTTTTTTGCATTTGAACATCTGCACCCCTTATATAAAAAGGCTCTGCTTGCTGTAAAGACGTAACATCATGGCATTTAACCCAATCTAAAATCCCTTTGGGATCGGGGCAAATTACTTGCACGAATATTTGATCCTCATGTACATAACTTCCACCTAACATACGATTTGAAAGGTCTCCAATGAGCACGAAACCCTCTCGCCCAGGTTGTACGATATCCTCTGTAGAAACGATACGCGGCTCCCCCCTCGCTTGATCACCGACATAACTTTGAAAATAAAAATCATCACGCCGCGTGTCAATTACAACATCAATATTATGAATACTCGGGTATCGCGAACTCGCTTGAATATTAAGCGCCTGAAAAGTCGTAATACCATAAACCGGTATCTCAAGAGAAAGGCCAAATGCCTTAGCAGCAGATAATGCAATCCGAACACCTGTAAAAGCACCCGGGCCAACAGTTGTAACTATAGCACCAAGCTCTGAATAATCACATCCGGCCTCACCCATAACCTCATTAACGAGGGGTATAATGCGCTCAGACTGACCACGCTTCATTGGCTCTATGCGGCCGTTCACATGGCCGTTTTTCAAAACACCCACACTGCATGCAGCCATTGCACTATCTAAATAAAGAATATTTTTATTTAACTTCATACAAATGGCTTTTACAGCATCACATAAATGAAGTAAAACCGCTTTTATGTTGAAACAATCTATTTCTAAGATTACTTATTTACTCACCGCTTTCATCGGCACAATAAGCACACCTATTTTTTCAGCAGATGCCGCCCTCCTTGCCCAAGATGAAAATAAAGCCGTCATATTGGCGTATCACCGTATCGGCGAGGACGCCTACCCTGAAAGCAACATCAGAACAGATCAATTTTTAAACCATATCTCTATATTGAAAAATGAAGGGTATAATGTCCTACCCGTTGATAAAATTATCGAGGCCTACCACCAAAATACAGATTTACCCGAAAAGTCTATCGCCATAACCTTCTCGGGCAGTTACAACTCACCATTAAATAGTGCAATCCCTCACTTACTTGAAAACAAAATCCCCTTCACGGTATTTTATGACGCGCAAAAAATAAGTGAAAGCCCTTCAGAATATATATATTCAAAAGACCTTATTAAACTTTCAGATAATCCGCTTGTAACGATTGGCGTAACATTAACATTGCCAGAAGGTACAAACCAGACAGATGATACAGCGCTTAGGCAACTCATAAATAAATCCCGACAAAATTACAGAGATACATTTAACGCTGAAGCCGACCTTTTCTCTTACCCATACACCGGATACAACACGCTTTTAAAAAAACTTGTAAAAGAGCAAGGCTACAAAGCGGCGCTCACCCTTAATTCAGGCGTAACCTATAAAAATAGCGATCATTTCGCCCTGCCAAGATTTAGCATGACCGAAAAGCATGCAGACCCGTTCCGGTTTCGCTTAATCACATCAGCCCTCCCCCTGCCAGTGAGTGATATAGAACCCAAAGACCCTGTCATTACCTCCTCGCCTTTTCACATAGGCTTTACACTCGATGAAAAACTTAATGCAGAGGATTTAAACTGCTTCCTGTCTGAGGTTGGGAAAATAGATTTCGCCTCCATAGGTCAGCGCATAGAAATTCGCTCAGACCAAACCATGTCTAATGATACACTCCATATAAATTGCACTATCCTAGAAAGTGCTCAAGACCATGAAACACCGCAGTGGCGTTGGTTTGGGCGCACATTATTCTCACAAATCATTCCTCAACCGGACGAACTTCCACTACTTCGGGAATAAAATGCTTAAGCATATTCTCAATGCCTGACTTCAAAGTCATGGTCGCACTGGGACACCCTGAACAGGCTCCCTTCATACGCAAATAGACAATACCATCGTCAAAACTATCGAATTCGATATCGCCACCATCCATCATCACCATTGGCCTAACACGCTCGGCGATCAATTCTTTGATTTGATAAACGACCGGGTCACTATCATCGTCTTCCGCTTTAATATCTTGCTCCAGCATGACAGGCTGTCCGGTTGATAGATGCTCCATCAATGCCGCTAAAACCATAGGCTTCAGCATAGACCAATCCGTATCATCCGCCTTAGTGATTGATACAAAATCCTTACCAAAAAAGACAGAATTAACGCCTTGCAAACGAAACAACCTCTGCGCTAAAGGCGACACCTCGCATTTAGCCGCACTCTTGAATTCTGCGCTTCCATTCCCTAAAACCTCCTGCCCGGGCAAAAATTTTATAACAGCAGGATTAGGCGTAGCTTCTGTTTGTATAAACATAATCACTTCTCATAAATTAGTTTTCAGGAATTATAAATAAAGGAACGCTGAGGTTAGACAACCCTTTGCCACAAAAATATGAAATGAGTGGATTAGATGATCTACTCGCCCCCAAAATTAGAGCGCGAATATCAGGGGTTTCTTCCATTAAGCTTACAATTTCTTCCTGGGCCTTACCTTGGCGAACATGAAACGTTGGAGCGTGCCCATGCATATCACTCAAAACCTTAGCCGCCGCCCGCATTATACCTTCTCCCTTACGGGTTTGCTCCGCTATAATCTTGTCCTCAACAGCGCCCCATTGCTGAAAACCGACCGGCTCAGCAACATAGACCAGTGCAAGCTGTGCCTTATTGTTATAGGCAAGATCGCTCGCAGATCTAAGCGCGAGCTGAAACTCGCTGCTTTCATCAGCTACCAACAAATATACGCCGCCCTTATCCCCCATATCAGTGCCAGCAACCTTTTCTTCAATCTCATTACCCATCAAAAATTATCCTTAAATATAATGCCTTGCCATCATGAACGTCGTGCCAACTTGTTCGATACCCAACCTGCAGCGAATGCAATTGCTATACATAAAAGTGCATACAACATCCGCTCGTTATAAGAAAACGAAAGCACCTTTGCATTAAATCCTACCTGCCCGACATAAAGCATTTTCTCGGCGGTAAAAGTGACCTTACCTTTTTCAATAAGGTATGCTCGCATAACATAATCCCCTTTAGGGACATTTGCTGGCAAATGAAATAGAACTTTAAAAAAACCGCCATCCAAAAACTCTATTAATGTTGGCGTAACCGAATAAAAAGCAAGTTGGACTTTCTCGTCAATTAAAGCTGACTTAAAAAGCTTATGTTCGTCGATATTGTGCTCGCCCTTCTTTCCGGCTTTAAACTCAATTGCCTCTACACCAATCCCTACTTTCTTATACGCAGTATCATCAAGCGAACCAATTGCGTAGTCGTAATACAGCGGCATATCATCATAATTAATCCAAGAGCGGTTTATCCAGGCACCGAAGACGTTCTCCTTACGCCGCACTGTAACGGCCTTGCGTGGCCCCTCTAATACAATTGCGATATCACCCCGCCCGTTTTTAACACCGAAAACAACAACGTCCGCACCTGTAAATCCAGTAGTAATATCAACCGTATTTTTAGCAAGATCTATTTCAAGCGGGTTTTCAGCTTGTGCAGCCAATGGCCACAGCATCATTAACATCGCAAATACCAAAACAACGCGCATCATAACGCCACCACAGTAGAGTAAACATTTTCTGGCGGGATGAATAAATCCGCGCATAGCCTGAAACACACAACCAATATCAAAATCGCAAGAACCACGCGCGCATGATTACCTTTTACAAACCGCGCAAACACCAGCCCCAATTGCGCCCCGACAACACCTCCAGCAATTAGTATGAACGCCAAAATGATATCAACAGTGTGATTTAGTGTCGCGTGCAAGATGGTTGCCGTTGCAGCTGTAAAGATAATTTGGAAGAGCGATGTGCCCGCCACCAGCAAAATAGGCATACCCAAAAAATAAATCATAGCAGGCACCAGAATAAACCCGCCGCCAATCCCGAGAACAGACGCAAGCACCCCCCCAATAAAGCCGATACCACCGGGCAATAACGCGCTTATATAAAGTTTGGAGCGCGGAAACCTCATCTTATAAGGCAATTTATGGACGAATGGTGAAACCTTCTTCTTATTGAACTCTTTTCTGACAGGGCTGCTTTTAATGAAAAATTTGGAAACACTCTCCACCAGCATCAAAACACCGATACTACCAAGCAAGACGATATAAAGCACAGAAACCGCAAAATCGATTTGCCCCCAAAATTGTAAGAGCTTGAAAATACCAATTCCTACAAATGAGCCGCTAATACCACCAAAAAGCATAACCAAACCCATTTTCACATCAACATTCCCACTGCGAAAATGACCAAGCACCCCCGTAGTACTTGAGGCTACAAGCTGGCTGGCCTGCGTCCCGACAGCAATGGATGGAGGAATTCCCAAGAATATTAAAAAAGGCGTCGTCATAAACCCGCCGCCTACACCGAAAATACCAGATAAAAAACCCACAAATGCGCTCAAGAAAAATATACTCTCGGCGGTAACTGACATTTCAGCGATAGGCAAATAAATCTGCATTAAAATCAACCTCGGTTATAGAGGCGAATATGCAACAACTCTGTAATATTTACAAGTGAAAGGAAAAGAATTTGAACGCTTAATAATGGCTGTTGTCCAATATATTAAGCCCCTTGATATGAACACCACTATCACCGATAAAATCACGGTAATAACCACTTAAAGCGTGATTAGTAGTGAGCGGAAAATCTACCGATTTTATAAAATCCATAAATGCATCATGCCATTTTGCATAATGATCTTCCTGTGCCGAGCACTCCACGCTGTAAAGTTTGCCGCGATACAATGATGCGAAAGCAACCGAACGTTTAACCATCTTGGGGCCTAATCCTGTTTCATAAGATGCTGAAACCACTGATGCCCAACCTTTACCCAATTGCGCATCATCATAAACGCTAAGGATCACAGTGTTTCGATCGGCGGTAAAATATTCTTCCCACATTTCGGTGCTAACATATTCACGTTGAATCTCAGGACCAAACTGCAAAGGATAGATGACAAAACGTTTATCATCTTCTGCGCGAACGACACACTGCGCGTATTCATTTTCTGTAGGAGCTTTAATAGTCAATAAATCAAGCGGCCCCTGATTGTTCACACGCGCCCAGCTATCGGAAAATGTAACGCTTATGTCACCGGCTTCGGACTGCCACTGAAAAACATTAGAGGCATTTGCAGCGCCACTCAAAAAGAGGGCTGCAAAAGAAAGGGTGAAAGCTGTTTTTTTGAAAAAGCGCATGAAGGTAATCCTTTGAATCGTCTTACCCAGAATAGCAAAACCACGATGAATCGGCTAGCCCGAAATAATCTTTATTCCCAGAATCCCATAATATCTCTCATCTCAGCTAAAGTCGCATCTGTTGCCTCGCGCGCCTTCATATTTCCGATATGCAAGATCCGGTCAATCTCCTCCGGCTCAGCTAAAAGTTCACGCATTTTAGCGGTGATCGGCGCGATTGTCTCTACCGCAACCTCCGCCAGCGCAGGCTTAAACTGCCCCCACATCTGTCCTGCATGGCGTGCAACCACTTCTTCGGGCTTAATATCCGCCAGCGCAGCATATATGTTCACGAGATTCTTCGCACCTGCTCTACCCTCAAGCCCGGCTAATTCAGACGGCATCGGCTCCTGATCGGTCTGTGCCTTTTTGATCTTTTTGGCGATGGTGTCCGCATCATCCACCAGATTAATACGGCTTTTTTCGGATGGCTCGGACTTGCTCATCTTTTTCGTGCCATCGGTCAAACTCATCACCCGTGTCGCCTGCCCCATAATAAGCGGTTCAGGCTGGATCAGACATTC
>JAHQVU010000061.1 GCA_019634145.1 Micavibrio sp.
GATTCTCCATTAACCGATTTAGGGCGGAAACAAGCCGAACGCGCATCCCAAGCCGTTGAAATGCTTAAAATAAAACCCGCAACCATATATCATTCTAACCTTTCTAGAGCCAGAGAAACCGCCCAAATCATTAACCACACGCTGAATGTGCCGATGATTGAAGACGCAGGCTTTGCCGAAAAGCACTGCGGCATTAAGGAAGGTCGCCCATATGCTGAAGTCCTCGATGAATTCTTAAAATGGATCGATATTGAAGGCGGTGAAACGGCGCAAAGTTTCTTCAACCGCGTTAAAGCCGCTAAAATAAAGGCCCTAAGTGACCCAAAAACGCCCATTTTAATCACCTGCCATGGTGGCGTTATGCGTGCTGTCGGGGCCATACATGGTCTAATGGATGTGCGTAATATTAAAAATTGTGTTCTCTACGAATTTGAGCCCAATCTTTCAAAAACGTCTTTCCCATGGGACGTCTATGAATATGACATCTGTGATACGAGCGGAAAGCTCTTACGCAAAAAATCTAAAAACTATAACTCAGACTCTTCCGATTCTGAGTAATTTCCTCTGATCGCTTCAAAGACATCAAATGCCTGCCGCGTTTCCTTAACATCATGAACGCGGAACATTTGCACACCTTGTGACAATCCCCACAATGCCGAAGAGAGTGAACCCGATAAACGCTCATGCGCCGGTTCACCCTTTGAGAGCTTGGCAATGAAGCTTTTTCGTGATGTTCCGAGCAGAATTGGTACACCAAACTTATGAAATTCTTTTATATTTCTGAGTATTAAAAGATTATGCTCCAGTGTTTTTCCGAACCCTATACCTGGATCTACCACAAGCAAATTAGGGTCAAGACGATGCGTTTCACAAAATTTTATACGCTCATGTAAATAATTACAAACATCTTCTATAACATTGTTATAACTAGGGTTATTCTGCATAGTCTGAGGGATGCCCTGGCTATGCATAAGAAATACAGGAACCTGAGCCTCTGAAGCTACATCAACACTTCGACTGTCACAGCTTAACGCACTGATATCATTTATTATATTTGCCCCAGCTTTTAATGCCGCCTCCATAGTCTGCGCATTTCTCGTATCAACAGATATCCAGCGCACCCTTCCACGAAGACCTTCGATAACAGGAACTATACGAGATATTTCTTCTTTTATATCAACAACTTCTGCGCCAGGCCTAGTACTCTCACCGCCGATATCCAAAATATCCGCACCTTCAGAAATCAGCTTGACCCCATGCTCTATTGCATTGTTAATATTAAAAAATTTCCCACCATCGGAAAAGCTATCGGGGGTCACATTGACCACACCCATTATGTAATTTCTACCGTTAAAAACGTGATTTTCTGACACTTTATGCACCATCATGAACCAACTGCTAAGCGACTTTTTTATGCTTGAGACGTATGATCAAGCTATCGGGTAAACATTCACACATTTCACGCACAGATCGACCAAAGAGCGGATGCCCCCAGTCAGGCGCTATCTCGCACAATGGGTAAAGCACAAAGCTGCGCTCATGCATACGTGGATGGGGCAATACTAGCCCATCATCCATCACAACATCATTATAGGCAATCAAGTCCAGGTCTAACGTGCGCGCTGCATTACGCGCCTCTCCTGCGCGATCACGCCCAAATTCAGCTTCGACCTCATGCATCAGCCTCAAAAGCAGCTCCACAGGTAGCGCTGTCTCGACGATGGCGACCGCATTCTCATACCAGGGTTGATCAGAGCCTTCAGGCCATGGCGGACTCTCCCATACACTCGAGAACGCCACAACACGCACCCCGGCCTCCTCTAATGCCGCCAGCGCAGCCTTAAAGGTCGCCTCCGGCGCACCGACGAGGCTTTGAAGATTTGCCCCTAAAGCAATGAAGATCATAGCAAAAACAGCCCTTCAGATTATTGAAAGGCTGCACTTTATAGGATCATCTAAAAAATGAAAAGCTTTATCGGTCTAAATTACCACGTACGGAATTTACCGGTATCAACATGCACGAAGTTGCTCTTCGGATAATAGCCAACACCACCAGCCTTGAGGCCAACTGCTATATTACGAATACCACTGGTTTTATATCCATGCATGCGAATATCCAACGCCTGCCCGTACATATGGAACGAGTTCTTAGCAACGCCGCTACTCGCCTTACGCAAAGAAGAGTTAGTCTTGGGGCTGCGATATCCAGACAAAATGCTCACAGGGCCTCTTTGCCCCATTTTCTGCTGAATAACAGTTAGAATATCAATAACGCGTGGGTCCATCGGAAAAACCTCACCAGTGCGGAAATCGCGACAAACGTAACTAATGCGTTCAAACGCATCGGGGAGATATTTATTACCAACGCGATACACACCACTAAAACTTTCACCAGTGTGCTCATTCCTAAAGGAAGTACGCCATGTAGAATTTTTGGAACTTGAAGCCTGAGCAGGCGTTGTAATTATTGTAGGTACAGCCGTCGCAACAAATCCCGCTAAACCGAATTTAAGGATATCGCGTCGCTCGAGAGTTGAGCGCGTGTTCACATCAATCATTTATCACCTTTTTGTTCGAATGTTCAGTTTACTTCGATTTTACTTTCGATTTTACTTAAGTGAAGGACGATCAGAGTCCTAAACAGAATATTCAGTTGAGTAAAGCCCAAAAGCTGGTTCAGACATATAAATAATCACACCCTAAAAAAAATTATGCAATGCGAGAAAAGGGTTTTTAGTCCTTATAACTATTATTATCCACAAATTTAAAGATTCCGTCAACATTGCTTAAATCTTTAACTAATTTTTGATCATTTCCGTAGAGGTCTCGGCCATAAACGATTTGCCCACTGTCATTTATCCAAACAGTATAATAAAGCATATATACTGGTATTGGATCTTCAAGATAGAGATCACGCATTTCACCCACACCTAACACAGCTTTAAGTTTGTCGTCCCCCCAATTCTTTCGCTCGCTCATAATAAAATTCGCCATCTTTTCAGGCTCGTACATGCGCACACATCCCGAAGAAAGGGCACGCGAGGCTTTATCAAAATACTGAGGCTTATTGGTGTCATGAAGGTAAATATTATATCTATTGGGCATAAGGATACGTATGCGCCCAAGGGGATTATGGTCTCCCGGCACCTGTACCATACTGAACTGACTCATTTGAGAGGGCGATGTATTTAGCCAATCCACACTTAATGGGTCAATACTTATTGGTGACCCGTCCTGCACCACCATAAGCTCCATGCCTTTTTCAGCCAGATACCCAGGATTTTCTTGCAGCTCTGGTAAAATATCCTCTTTTTTGATAGTCGGCGGAACGGTCCATGTGGGGTTAAAACGCACCCCGTGAATTTCAGTAATAAAGGTATTTGTAGGCCGCGCAGACTTACCGACGATTACCGGCATCTCAAATGCAACACGACCATCTTCTACCGCCCATACAGTGGCAGAAGGGATATTCACGACGACATATTTGGGGGGCTTACTTTCCGGTACCCAACGTAACCGCTCCAGATTAGCTATTATTTGCTCAATTTTCTGATTACGTCCTATATTAATGAGATCAAGCGTTTGATTGCCCACAATACCGTCGGGCTTTACTCCATGATAACGCTGAAATTCCACAACAGCAGCAGCCAACTTATCATCATAAAGATACGGATCACCGCCATCTTCAGGGGCACCAACACCTAACCTTAACCTAAGCGCTGGCGCATATTCACTTTTATCATATGGCCTTAACAGCCCCTTGAATTTTATAGGTAAGACACCTTCGTACTCCGGCGGCTCTTCAGCCATAAGCCTTTGTAGCTCTTCCCTGAGCAGCTCATAGGTCTGGCCTTGCGGTGCAATCTGTTCTAATACTCCAGCGCCATCACCCGCGCGCAGAAGCATGGACAATAAAGACACAGTGCGTAAAGGCTGCTTCCAGAATGTTTTATCTGTATCCATTTTAGCCGGATTAACACGAATACCGCTTAAGTCATGACCAATACGAATAAAAGCATCTGTTAGAACAAGCTCTAGGTCTCCCAACTGCTCGGCTTCACGTGCCTCAATGAAATTGTATATCTCATGCGTGTGATAAGAGAGCGGATTTAACCCATGCGTCCATGTGCTGTTGGCAAACGCAAAAAGTTCACGCCCCGCGGCACTCACCTCATCACCGACAATCCATAAGGGTTCATACCCCCGCGCACTATAAAATTCGAGCAATGCCTGACGGTCTTTAAAAAAACCCTGCCCTAAAGTATTAGAGTGAAGAACAGAGTTAATGCGGTGTGCAACTGGAGTTAATACAATACCTTGCGAGACGTCAGAAGTACCATCCTCCGCACGCGCTGAAATAGGTGCATATGACACAGAGAATGCGCCTATAACGGCACTTAAAAGCACCAACTTAGCAATTGATTTATTTGTGTTTTTTGCGCTCATATCATTATCTAAATACGGAGGGTCGATGACCCGCGAAATGAGCCATATGAATCATTATACCAATATAAACACGCAAAAGGGGAAATATATCCCTATACCGTAATCATAAATCCACAAACGTATGCGTCTCTTCCTCTGCCCCGGGATGCGTAACCGCACCATAGCGCGCAGGGCCGACTAAAGCAGCG
The DNA here is from genome assembly GCA_019634145.1 of Micavibrio sp. GTDB lineage: Bacteria > Pseudomonadota > Alphaproteobacteria > Micavibrionales > Micavibrionaceae > TMED27. Next base: position 4,635 of record JAHQVU010000061.1, read on the forward strand.
TATTTCTGGATTGCACCCGAATTATAGTTCGTCTTGCGTGGGCTCCAATTTTTGCGGCGTTCCGCGAGCTCTTCATCGGATAACTTAACATCCAGAGTTCCGGTTTCCGCATCAATGCGGATAATATCACCATCTTTAACCAAGCCGATCGGCCCACCTTCGGCGGCTTCCGGCCCCACATGACCTATACAAAAACCGCGCGTACCGCCGGAAAAACGTCCATCCGTGATCAATGCTACCTTTTCGCCCATTCCCTGCCCGTAAAGCGCAGCCGTCGTCGAGAGCATTTCCTTCATGCCTGGACCGCCCTTAGGACCTTCATAACGAAGAACAATGACATCACCCTCGTTATAAGCCTTATCAGAGACCGCCTTATAGCAAGCATCTTCACCGTCAAAAACGCGTGCAGGACCTTCAAACACAAGGTTTTTCATACCCGCAATCTTCACAATCCCGCCTTCTGGCGCAAGATTGCCCTTAAGGCCAACCACGCCGCCTGTCGGATACATCGCATTTTCCACGCGGAAAACAACATCCTGCCCCTCAGGGAATACAACATCCTTATAATTCTCGGCCAATGTCTTGCCAGTCACAGTAATACAATCACCATGCAAGTAGCCATGATCCAGCAATTCTTTGATCACCACAGCAACCCCTCCAATGTCATGCAAATGCTTAGACAGATAAACACCACCCGGCCTTAAATTTGCGATATAAGGCGTTTTCTTGAAAACTTCCGCCACATCAAACAGGTCAAACTTTACACCTGCTTCGTGCGCAATAGCTGGCAAATGTAGCGCCGCATTCGTTGACCCACCAGTCGCCGCCACAATCGCGGCTGCATTTTCCAAAGATTTGCGCGTAATAACATCACGCGGCAACGGCCCACCGTTTTTAATCAAATCGACAACAACCTTGCCCGAAGCCTCTGCCATACAGCCCTTAGCCTCATCAACAGCCGGAATGCCATTCGCGCCAGGCACAGCCAAGCCCATCACTTCCGCCACGCAAGACATTGTGTTCGCCGTGAACTGGCCACCACACGCACCCGCACCCGGCAAAGCGCCACATTCGCACGAATAAAGATCTTCATCGGAGATTTTGCCAACAGAATGCTCGCCAACTGCTTCATATACAGTCACAATATCGGCGTCTTTCTCCTTGTATTTACCCGGTAAAATCGTTCCGCCATACAGAAAAACACTTGGCACATTCAATCGCGCCATAACCATCATCATGCCGGGTAAGCTCTTATCACACCCTGCTAAGCCCACAAGTGCATCATAACAATGCCCGCGCATGGTAAGCTCGACAGAATCTGCAATCACCTCACGGCTCGACAAAGATGAGCGCATACCCTCATGCCCCATCGCAATCCCATCCGTAACCGTAATTGTCGTGAATTCTCTAGGGGTTGCACCGCCATCTTTAACGCCCGCCTTAACATCCTGAGCGATATCCGCCAGCTTAATATTACAAGGCGCAGCCTCATTCCAGCATGTCGCAACACCGACCAAAGGCTTGGCTATATCCGCATCGCTCAACCCCATAGCACGGAGCATCGCACGGTGCGGCGCAGAATCCGGCCCCACCGTCGTATAACGACTCACAAGCTTAGATTTGTCCCACTCACCTTGGTCCGCTTTTGGATGCGCGCGCTTTTCGTTGTACATGCTTATAAACTCCACTCTAATCTCTTAAGGAGGCAAAGAATGGTTGAAACAAAAACAAAACTCAAGTCTTTTTAGCGGGAAAGATTGGTCAACGAAATACCAATACCAAGTCGATGCTCAACAACACCGGAAATCGTTACTAACTTACCCCCATATTTTACCTCGATTTCAGGCAAAACCTCACCTAAACATTAAGGGTAGTATCCATATAATGATGCCCTATCTTCATTTGATCATAAAGGGAAGAATTTAATTTTAGAAAGTAGCTCTAATTTGTGCGGCTAACAGCTTCTTTAACAACCTTATCTTCAGGGCCTTCCTCCGGCAAAGTAAGGTCATTATAAGCGCGGCGTATTTCAACCGCATTTGTAACAAAAGGAACAACCATAAAACGGTTACCCGTCCCCATCATAACAACATTGGCATATCCCAGAATATACCCTGGTATCATACGCTCCAGTTCAATACTTTCCATCTTGGAAAAACGCAAATCCACAATATCAACCTGCAAAATCCCATAGCGCACAAGAATGCGCTTATTGGTCACGACCAGCATCAAAATCTCTTTGCGGATATAGTTGTAGATCAACGAAAATATGCCTGAGACAATGAGCAATAGACCAAGCTCGAAAATAACCCCCCCCAGTAAACACCCGCAGACAATAATCGCCACAGCTTTCCAGTATATAGCCCAATGAATTTCGGCCTCAACGATGATCTCTTCGCCTTTAACAAGCATATCATCAAGGGGCGCCTTGACAAATTTACGAGTTGATCGCTGTGGATTTGAGGTGGGAGTTGCCTCGTGCTTGGATTTTGTCATTACCTAAACTACCTTTTAAAAAATTAGCTTTTATAATTATACATCAAATTTGATGAAATATCTAAATTGACTTTGCACGCTCAATGGCTTGACGAAATGTAATGGGGTCTTCAATCGGCGGAAGTATAACCTCACCAACCCCCATGCCGCGCACAGCCAATCTTCCAAAATTAAAAATACGCCCCAAAATAGTCTGCAAAACATTCACGCCCTCAATACGGTCAATGCTAATCTCACCAACATTTCTGGCGATAAGCCCACGCTTATAAACAAGGCGGCTATTGGTCACTGCAATCTCAGTTGTAGCTTTTATAACAAGCATTTGCGCAAAACTCATCACGCCGAGAATAAAGATAATAAATGCAAAAATCCTAAAACCCGGGTGCAAATATCTGATTGTATCCAAAAAACTCAAATCAGGCGGGAAATACCCCATATTCTTATAAATATACGAGGAAGCGGATATGAACAGAATACTGCCAATCACCCCCCACACAATCGCCATATAGGCCTGCACGGTGTAAAACCAGTGAAACTTACCGACATGAACCAATTCTTCATTTGGCCCGAGTGATTGTTCGACATAAAGCATAGACGTATTAACCTCTTATATTTCCGCTATCCTAGCGCGACTGAGGGATTCAGGCAATGCTAATCACCAAACGAAACACCTAAAGATCGTGCAGTGTGGATAAGCGGGTCTTTCGGGTCAACAACGCGGCACTTTGCAATCGCCTGCTCAATCGGCACAGCGACCGCCGCACGGTTCTGCCACGCAACCATCTGACCAAACGCGCCTTCATCAATCAAATCAACAGCCTTAACACCCAATGCTTGCGCTAATAAGCGGTCATTATGTGTTGGCTCTGCCCCACGCTGCACATGTCCCAAGACCGTGGCGCGGCTTTCAAAACCTGTGGCCTCTGCAATTTGCGGCGCAAGAAATTGCCCTATGCCACCATAGCGCGTCTCACCACCGGTATAAACAACCTCGCGCTTTTCACCATCGGGAGATTTCACTGCTTCTGAAACAATTATAAGCGCAAAATTTCGCCCGCCCTTTTTGACATCCAGAATTTTTTCGGCAATTTTATCAATTGAATAAGGGATTTCAGGGATCAAGATCACATCCGCCCCGCCGGCAATACCGGCATTCAGCGCAATATGCCCAGCATCTCTGCCCATAACCTCCAAAATCATCGCGCGGTCATGACTAGCAGCAGTGGGCTGCAAGCGATCAAGCGCCTCTGTGGCAATGCCTACGGCCGTATCAAACCCAACCGACATATCTGTCATCGCAAGATCATTATCAATCGTCTTAGGCACGCCAACCATGCTGATTCCGCCCTTTTTCGCCAAACGGCTAAGGATATCAAAACTGCCATCCCCACCAATACCGACCAACGCCTCAATACCCAACTCCTTGATCGCAGAAATGATTTCGTCCGTGCGATCTTTGCGGCTGCCATCAGGCATTGAATAATTAAATGGGTCACCGCTATTAGTCGTCCCCAAAATCGTACCACCACGGCGCATCATGAACCCATCAAAATCCTCAGGCTTTAATTCCCGCACACGCGCAGGGCGCTCCAACAAGCCCGCTGTTCCATTCTGTATACCAATCACAGTCCAACCTAAAAGCCTTGCACGGAATACAACCGCTCGCATAACAGCATTAAGCCCTGCACAATCTCCACCACTCGTTAAAATTCCAATTTTTTTGCTCATATCATCTTTCACTTGTATTTAAGTCCGTTTCCATTCATATGGTAGGCAGTTTTCTATTATCAAACAATATTTTATATGATAGAATTTATGTTCTTTGTATACTATCAGGGTTAATTTTCGCACATGCAAGATCAAGAAGAATTAGCACAGAAACTTTCTGAATATAAATCTGAACACGCAGCTCTTGATGAGATGCTGGAGCGTATCCACACATCAGGTCAGCCGATTAACCTCCTGCATATGCAGCAACTAAAGAAAAAAAAGCTCTGGCTTAAGGACATGATCCAAAAGCTGGAAAGTGCCCTCATAGACGATATTATTGCTTAAAACATGACAACATCAGACAAAAATCCACTAGTAGGAATCATCATGGGCTCCCAGTCAGACTGGGAAACAATGAGCCACACTCACGATATCCTCCATGAACTCAGTATTCCGCACGAGGTAAAGATCGTCTCCGCACACCGCACGCCCGACCGCTTGGTGGAATACGCCAAAACCGCAAAAGAGCGCGGCCTGCACATAATCATCGCGGGCGCTGGTGGCGCAGCTCACCTTCCAGGCATGGCCGCTAGCATGACACCGCTTCCCGTTCTGGGCGTTCCGGTCGAAAGTAAAGCCCTCAAAGGGATGGACTCTTTGCTCTCTATCGCACAGATGCCCGGTGGCGTACCTGTTGGGACATTAGCCATCGGCAAAGCAGGTGCAAAAAATGCTGGACTTCTGGCTGCTTCAATTCTTGCAACTACGGATGATACAATCGCGACCGCGCTCGATAAATTCCGCGCCCATCAAACTGACAGCGTTGCCGAAGAGCCTAGCGACTAAGGCTCCAGTCTATAATGTCGACAAAGTTACAAGCAAAAGATTTCGCACTTTTAGAAGACATTCCATTATAAGTACGCTCAAAGCATTTTACTGCTTCAGCATCCCTCAAATTCAATGAGCAAATCGCACTATTCAAACGGGAGTGAAATACAGCTTCACGACTCGCATCGCCCCCTGCTTCAACACACTTATAAACAGTGGTCGCAAAAATAACGCCGCTGCAAGATAATCCATGGCTGCGGATTTTTTTATGATTAACAACTCCCTAAATGATTATTTACAACCAGCAGCACAAACCGCCCTTATGACAATAATTTTTCGGGTTCACAACCTCAGCATTTAGGGGTAAAACAGCGCCATGAAAAATATAACACTTGGAATATTAGGCGGTGGACAATTAGGGCGTATGAGCGCCATGGCCGCTGCGCGCCTAGGAATTAAAACAATCATATACACCCCAGAAGAAAATTCTCCTGCTTCGCTAGTAGCTTACAAAACAATCCTAGCAGATTACCTTGACGAAATCTCTCTCGAGCATTTTGCCACACAAGTTGACTTTATTTCTTATGAATTTGAAAATATCCCTGTTAAAACAGTAGAGTTCCTCAAAAAACTTAAACCAGTTTATCCGGATTCAACCCTACTTGAGGTCTCACAGGATCGCATTAAAGAGAAAACCTACCTCAATTCTATCAATATTCCGACTGCAAAATGGGCAGCGCCGACCTCCACCGGTGACATACTTTCGACACTGGATGAATGGAAATCAGATGAAGCCATTATAAAAACGGTACGCTTCGGATATGATGGTAAAGGTCAAGCCCGCATATCAAGGGATACAAATTTCGATACACTGTGGTCAGATTTTAATGGGCAAACATTAATCATGGAAGAAATCATCGATTTTTCATACGAAATTTCCGTGATTGTAGCCCGTGACATACAGGGTAAAATGGTCGTTTACGGCCCGATGCTGAACGAGCATGAAAACCACATCCTATCGAAAACAACCGTTCCAGCACCCATGGATGATAAAACAGCAAATTCGGCCCTATCCATGGCCGAGCGACTAGCACAGCAAATCAACCTTATCGGCCTTCTTACACTCGAGCTTTTCGTGACAAAAGACGGCAACATCCTTGCCAATGAAATCGCACCAAGAACACATAATTCTGGCCACTGGACTATTGACGCTTGCACCTGCTCCCAGTTCGAAAACCATGTTCGCGCTGTTTGCGCCTTGCCCGTTGCGCCCATTGGACGCCACTCAGATGCAATCATGCTCAACTTAATCGGTAAGGATATAGAACAAGTTCAAGATCACATTGCCCTCGAAAGCGCGTGCATACACCTATACGGTAAGAGCGAGATACGCGATGGGCGTAAAATGGGCCACATTACAATCCTCAAATAGCGCATCGAATTTCTATAGAGGAAAACTTCCCTCCTCGCCGCTTTTGCCCCTAGACATCAATGCCCCACTATGTTTGAAAGAGATATTCAAACATAAATAATAGAGGCTTTTCACATGACAAGCGCAGCCCTCAAAAAACAAGAGCAAAAGGATGCACAAATGAGCACGAAAACACGCACAGAAACGGATTCAATCGGCGAAATCGAAGTCCCATTCGACGCCTATTGGGGCGCCCAGACACAACGCTCGCTCAAAAATTTTGATATTGGCACCGAAAAAATGCCCCAACCCATCGTTCGCGCACTCGGCATACAAAAGAAAGCCGCCGCCCAAGCAAACATGAAACAGGGCTCGCTTGACCTCAACATCGGCGAGGCCATAGTCAAGGCCGCAGATGAAGTCATTGATGGCACATTGGCTGACCAATTCCCACTTGCCGTATGGCAAACAGGCTCCGGCACACAATCGAACATGAATGCCAACGAAGTTATCGCTGGTCGTGCCAATGAAGCCCTCACCGGCGCACGCGGCGGCAAAAGCCCCGTGCACCCCAATGACCATTGCAATATGGCTCAAAGCTCTAACGATACGTTCCCGACCGTCATGCACATAGCGGCGGTTGAGGAAATCCACCATGAGCTCCTTCCAAACCTTGAAACATTGCACGGCGCCCTTAATGAAAAGGCAAAAGCCTTTGCGCATCTCGTTAAAAATGGCCGCACACACCTTCAAGACGCTACACCACTAACCCTTGGACAAGAATTCTCAGGCTACACAAAGCAAATCGAGTATGGCATCAAGCGTGTAAAAGATACTCTGCCTCGCCTCTACCAGCTAGCGCAAGGCGGAACAGCCGTTGGCACGGGCATTAACTCCAAAGTTGGGTTTGACGTTGAGTTCGCTGCACAAGTGGCCGAAATTACAAGCCTCCCTTTCGTCACCGCAGAGAACAAATTCGAAGCACTCGCCGCGCATGATGCAATGGTCGAAACCCATGGGGCGCTTAATACACTCGCTGTATCACTCATGAAAATAGCCAACGATATCCGCCTACTCGGCTCCGGCCCACGCTCAGGCATAGGTGAGATCATTTTGCCCGCCAATGAGCCTGGCTCATCTATTATGCCTGGTAAGGTTAACCCAACCCAGTGTGAAGCACTTACTATGGTCTGCGCGCAAGTTATGGGCAACCAGACAACCGTGTCAGTCGCCGGTTCAAACGGTCATTTTGAACTCAATGTATTCAAACCTGTGATCATCTATAACGTACTGCAATCAATACGCTTGCTGTCCGACAGTACGCGCAGCTTCACCGAAAACTGCGTTGCCGGGATTGAGGCGAATGAAAAGCAAATCACCAAGCTGATGCAAAACTCATTGATGCTGGTGACTGCGCTAAATCCGCATATCGGCTATGATAATGCGGCCAAAATCGCCAAAAAAGCCTATAATGACGGCACATCCCTGAAAGAAGCAGGCATCGAGCTCAACCTCCTCACATCAGAGCAATTTGATGAATGGATTGACCCACAGGACATGGTCAAGCCAAAGGGCTAATCAACTTATACCCTCAGGCTAAAGGGTGCTGGGCATTTACCCAGCCCTTTATCCCGCCGCTCATGGACTTCACATTACTGTAGCCCATTTTCTGCAAATTATCAGCAGCAAGTAGTGAGCGCTTACCGCTACCGCAATACAGAACTATGTCCTCTGACGGGTCATTAACAAGCGTATGGATCTTCGCTTCTATCCACCCTTTACTCAGATGAACTGCGCCATCAATGTGCCCTTCGGAAAATTCATCGGCCTCTCGCACATCTATAAGGTGGAATGTTTCACCCGCTTTGAACCTATGCCATACATCATCAAAGCTTACCTCCTTCACACGGCTTGCAGCATCGACGCACAGCGCCTTATACTCTTCCGCATGATTAAGCGGCGTTGTATCAATTGTCATAGCGATTTGCTCCTTTTAAATTTCGTGTTATTAAGATGACATGAAAAAGAGATCAGTCAACATACTTGGCCACCAAACCAGCATCACTTTAGAAGACGAATTCTGGCACGCGCTCAAAACCGAGGCCGAATCCGCCAGCCTCTCGTTAAACAAATTAATCGCCGCTATCGATAACGCGCGGGATGAAAACACAAATCTCTCAAGCGCTATTCGCCTTTATATTCTCAAAAACCTACAAGAGAGAATAAACTCGCATAAATAGGAATACTATACTATTAATTTATTGTATAAGTACCAAGTATGCGCTTTCAACACTCCCCCTCCCCACCACATTCGTAAAAAATGACGAACGAACTGAAGAAGTCAAATTTGCATTTAAAAGCAATGACTTAAAAATTGTTATTACATAAATCCTTTGATCAAATTCTGAACAGCCTCTTCCGGCGTTGGCTCTGGTGCTGACTCTTCCACAACAGGCTCTTCAACAACTGCTGGTTCCTGAGCATCTTGAACCGCGTTTTCTTGCGGCGCAACATTATCATTTGCAGGCTCAGCTAACGCTGGTGCTTGATCAGGAACGATTACAGGCGTGTCAGGCTGAACCTGTTTAGGCGCAGCTGTTCCGCCACCCAAAATACCTTTCAGCGCACCATCAAGGCCAAGCTTCTTATCAAGCTTATCTCCAAGACCACCGTCTAGAACCTTATTAACTTTACGCTCGATTTTACGCTGCAGATAATCATTAAGCAGCCCTTGCGCAAAAGTCTGTGTCGGGTTATCCAGCGAACCACTGATGTTTACCGTAAAAGATGGCACATCATCACGATCTCTAACGCTCATCACATGAGCTGTTTGCAACGTCCATGGTACAAGATAAATCTGTCCGGTCGTCGCAATCGAAGCGCGCGGACCATCCAGCAATAGTTTTTCAATATTCACCACACCTTTCTGAACCTTATATGACCCATCAAGCGTCTCAAATGACGTACTTCCACCGGTACCAACACCTTTCCAGAGGTTGAGCGCAGAATCACCGGGTTTTGCATCTTCTGATAGCGCTCGGACAAAACGCTGCACATCAACACCTTCGATAACTATATCAGAGCCACTAATCGTACCTGCACCATCCAGCGCAGAAATCAAACCTTTAATGCTCTGACCGGCTCCAGCCGCACTAACATCCATGCTGATCACACCGCGCCCTTTGAGAAGACGCGAACCGGCAGCCAGTGACGTAACCAAAGGCTCCATCTGAACTTTCGAGATTGAGGCTTGACCGTCAACATCTAGGCCACTCGTGCCCTTAGCGGGCTTCATCTTTGCCTTGGCGCTAATCGCACCTTCATATATTCCAGCCGTAAGCTCATTAATACTTAGCACACCATCCTTCATCTCAATGTCGATTGACGGCTTGTTTAACTGCCAACCTTCATAATTGATGGAATTGGCCGCAACTTCAAAATCAATATTGGCCGCATTCATCCAGCCACTATCAATAGCCGCACTTGACCACTTATCAGCCCCGCTTTTTTGCGCCTGAGTCTTCTGTGTGGTTTTCCATGTCAAATCACCTAACTGTAATTTTCCGCTCAAAGCAGGTTTGGACGCAGCCATATCTACAGTAACAATGCCGCTAACATCAAATTTTTGACCATCAAAATCACTCGCAGCAATACGGTTCACGACTAACTTTTGATCCGCCATGCGCGCGCCAATTTTTAGGCCGCTGATGGTTTTACCTTGAAAAATCGCTTTATGAATACTGGTATCAATTTGCAAATCAAATGGCATCTCTCCACCGGATTTCGAAGAAACTCCCGACGCTTCACTACCTTCTCTTGAACCGCCCATAACAGCATCAAAATTAACAAAATCCGCTACAACCGCCAATTTTAAAAGAGGCGTTTTAGAGTCAGACTGAGGCGATAACGCACCAGTAATAGAATAGGCATCATCATCTAGATTGATCACACCCTCTTCCAATGCAATGGTATTTGGTGCGATTTTAACCATCGCATTAAATACACCAGTTTTGGCAGATGAAACCAACGGCAAACCCGTTTGACCCGTAAAAGCCTTGATCATGTCGGACGGATTGGCGCTCTGACCTTTGGCACGTATAGTTGCAACTGGACTTGTATAGATAATTTTATCACCGCCCTTCACGCTTGATTTCTCAGCAAAATTCAATGCGGATGTGACTTTCAACGGCCCTTTACCAGGCATAGTCGCCGCTTCAAAGTTGAGTGTGAAACCTTTATCTGCATTGGCCAGCTCAACCGTAGCATCATTAAAATTAGCCCCACTATAGATCACCGCAGGGAAGTTAAGCGCCAATTTTATCGCGCCCAAAGCCGGTAATTCCAGCGTTTTCGGCAAAGCATTAGTCACCTCAAGCAAAGAGCCTTGCGCCTGATTACCGTCATTTTTCTTGATGAAAAGATCAAGGTTTAATGGCTCGGCCGCGGTAAAAGAGCCGTTAACGCTCATTGGAGAGAATTTTACATCCGCGCTACCATTTAGCTTTGTTCCAGCCAAGTTAATAACCGCATCCTTTAAAGCTGCACTTTCCGCACCCGCAGAAATAACACCCTCAACTGATGCCTTACCCTTAAAAGGTGCACTCGGCGCATATTCTTCTAAACTGCCTATTTCAGCCACAACCTCGCCCTTTACAGATGGTTGATCGCCACCTTGAACCACGCCGGCAAAGTTTAAATCAGCAGCACCCATAACAGCAACCAGATTGAGTTGCGTTGACATCGTGTCAGGGTCAATCTTGCCGGTCTTGAGATCGACCTCAAGCGGCTGCCCGTTATAGGCTAAATTACCATTTACGGCGAAAGGTCCGCTCAAATCATCTACCTCAATGTCGAGATTTATTGTCGTAAGCTGGGTCAATTGACCCGGAGCTTGATAGATAAACGCGCCATCTTTGATGGAGATAGCTTCGAAAGAAACAGCTACATTCGATGTTTTAGAAGACTTTTCATCACTGCCTGCGTCTTTGTTCATCATCGATTCAATTTGCGGGGTCATAAAATTATATTGACCTTGCGCACTTTGAACCAGACGAATAACCGGCTCTTCCAGGTTAATCGATGTAACCTCGACATTACCCGAGATAAGAGCAGGAAGGCTAACCCGCACATCGAGAAGCTTAAGCGCAAGCAAGGTTTTATCACTCGCGCTAGGGTCTGAAATCTTCACATTTTCGGCATAAAGGCGCGGACTAGGTAAAAGAGCTAGAGATATATCGCCGTCGATACTGGCCTTAAGTCCTATCATACTCTCGAATTTTGTAAGTGCCTCACCTTTATATTTGTTCCAGTCCATAAAATTGGGCACAATCGCTGCCACACCGAGAACAACAACAAAGAATGTGAGGAGAGAAAATATAATTTTCATAACAAAATGCCTTTTTTACAAATTACAATTTTAGTATAACGAGGATCATACCGCGTCCTAAAACATAAATCACGAGGCAAAGGAGAATTTATTTGTCAATTTTATCTTTGAATTGACGTAAAGATTTGAGAAACAAATCCATATTCGGCACGACATCATTATGAAACATTTGCTGTTCGATTTCCGGAAGCCCGCTCATTATGTTTGTATATATAACGCGCGTAGCAGATATTAGTTCATCCACTGTATCGGCTTTGTTCAAAATAGCCTTATTAGATATTTGCATCCGTTGAGACATCATCTCGACAACGGATTTAATCATAGGATCGCTTTTTTTCAGCCTCTGTGAAAAAGCATCACGGGTGATTACAATCAACGTTGTATTTTCTAGAGCTCTTACACTTGCAGTACGGGTTCCATCCATAATAAGCCCCATCTCGCCGAAAATCTGGCCCGCATCAAGGCGAGCGATTTCAATATCACCACCTGACTGTGGGTTGCTGGAGTATACCAATACCTTTCCGGTTTGGATCAAGAAAGCACAATAAGCCTCCTCACCCCTCTCAAAGATTGTATCACCTTTACAGAATAAACGGCGCTCGAGGATTTTAGGAATATCTTTCATTAGGTTATTTTAACCTAATATTGAAAACTATACCATATATTGGCCACCATTTATTGATAATGTTGCACCGGTTATATAGGCAGCCTTATCAGAAGCAAGAAATGCAACCAAATCAGCAATTTCATTGGGCTTACCCATGCGCCCCATTGGGATTTGCTTAACTATACTTTCCAGCACAGCTGAATCCATGGACTCTGTCATATCAGTCTTGATATAGCCCGGACACACACAATTCACCGTGATACCTTTTCGCGCAGCTTCCAGAGCAAGTGCTTTGGTAAAACCAATCATACCAGCTTTAGCAGCAGAATAATTTGCCTGGCCGAGTTGACCTTTTTGTCCGTTGATCGAACTGATATTCACAATACGCCCCGCGCCGCGCTCACGCATACCAGCAATGACACTACGACACATTGTATAACATGAAGTCAGGTTCGTCTCGATCACATCATGCCAGCTATCTTCTGCCATTTTGTGAAGCATACCATCGCGTGTGATGCCGGCATTATTAACAAGTGTGTGAACAGGTCCAAGCTCATCTTCAATTTTCTTAATCACAGCTTCACACTTAGCCAACTTACCAACGTCAAGCTTGTAAGCTTTTTGCCCTGTATCCGCTTCAAAGCTTTTTGCTGCCTTATCATTCCCCGCGTATATTGCGGCAACTTTGAAACCATCAGCAATCAATGCTTTCGAAATGTCCAAACCAATACCGCGCGTTCCGCCGGTTACAATTGCTACTTTGCTCATTTTAATATCTCCTAAATTTATAAAAATTATTAATCACGCTCTACACAAAGCGCGATACCCATGCCACCGCCAATACATAGCGTGGCCAAACCTTTTTTCGCATCACGGCGCCCCATCTCGTGAAGCAACGTCACAAGAACGCGAGCACCCGAAGCGCCGATCGGGTGACCAAGCGCAATCGCGCCGCCATTAACGTTCGTAATATCGGGGTTAAATCCGCACTCTTTTGTTACGCATAATGCCTGCGCCGCAAACGCTTCATTGGATTCAATTAAATCAAGATCACTGACTGACCACCCTGCTTTTTTGAGCGCCTTCTTAGATGACGGCACCGGACCAGTCCCCATAATTGTAGGATCAACACCAACAGACGCCCAGGACTTCACTGTAGCTAAAGGCTTCAAACCACGCTTTTCGGCATCACTCTTTTTCATCAGCAAGACCGCTGCCGCACCATCATTAATACCCGATGCATTTGCTGCAGTCACCGTTCCGTCTTTCTTGAATGCCGGACGCAGTTTACCCAATCCTTCCGCTGTCACACCAGCGCGTGGAAATTCATCTTTATCTACAACGATTTCTTCTTTACGAGTCTTAATTGTCACCGGCACAATTTCATCCTTGAACTTACCAGCATTAATTGCGGCTTCGGCTCGGTTTTGAGATTGCGCAGCTAGAGCATCTTGCTCCTCGCGAGAGATCGAAAACTTCTCTCCGATATTCTCCGCTGTAATACCCATGTGATAATCATTGTATGCATCCCAAAGACCATCAACGATCATGGAATCTTTTAGCTCGACATTGCCAAATTTCACACCATCACGCATGTGAATATAATGAGGAGACGCACTCATATTCTCCTGCCCACCGGCAATAACAATATCAGCATCGCCGCACAAAATAGATTGCATACCAAGTGCAACAGCGCGCAGACCCGAACCACAAACCTGATTGATAGTCAGCGCAGTTTTATCATCTGGAATGTTGCTAAAAATTGCAGTCTGGCGCGCAGGGTTTTGCCCGGCGCCCGCAGCTAAAACTTGCCCAAGAATAACCTCATCAACATCACTCGCACTCACACCTGTCTCGCTCAAAATATTTTCAATAACTGTTGCACCAAGCTTGGGTGCAGGAACAGAAGCAAGCCCGCCACTTAAAACGCCAATAGCAGTTCTTTTGGCAGCTACAATTACAACAGGGTCTGATGAAGTCATGTTTTTAATTCTCCTAAAATATTTATACGCACAATAAAGCGCTATGAATGCGCTGTAAATCCCTAATTGAATCCCTACTTTAAATGAAGGCTTTTAATTCATTGATATTTGTGCATAATAGCAAAAATATCAACGCAACATTTTTATGATCAACTGTTTAAAGGCAGGTGCAAAATGACTAAAACCAGACCCGGTAAAGACGAACCAACCGTCATCAAAAAATATGCAAACCGTCGTCTTTATGACACCGGACGCAGCAGCTATATCACCCTAGAAGATTTATGCGAGATGGTAAAAGACGGATATGATTTTATCGTCTATGACGCAAAAAGCGGTGACGATATTACCCACTCTGTTTTGACACAAATCATCGTGGATCAGGAATCAAAAGGTGAGACATTACTCCCGACCAGCTTCCTTAAGAACCTGATTGGTTTTTATGGCGACAACATTCAAGGGATCGTTCCGAATTATCTCGAGCAAACATTTGATGCGTTCGTTAAAAATCAGGAGCAAATCCGCGAGCATGTAAACAAATCGATAGAAGGCATGGGAACCGTACCAAATATGTTCCAAATGCCCAATGTTAAAGATCTGGAAGAGCAAACACGCAAGAACATGGAAATGTTCGAAAGCACCATGAAAATGTTTATGCCATTCAACATGTATGGCGATGATAAAGACACAAAGTAGAAAGCTACTTTAAAAAAGCAAAAAAACAAGCCGCTTCAATTTGTTGCGGCTTTTTTCTTATTCGATAATATAAAGTAAGGTCAATAAATCTAACTACCTTGCACAATCGTTTTAACAACCTTTTCTCGTACCGCCATAGCCTCGCCCAAAGTTTCAGACGGCCCCTCATGAGCAAATGTAGATAGGCTCTCTCCTGTATTTACAAAAGAGATTGCCGCTGATGAATTAACGCCTGTGCCGACACAGGCCATATCATAATTATCAATACGCACACCATTGTAGTCGTTTGTTGCATTCAGCTCGACTGCGAACTCGCCCTTGCATCGCGATTGCGCACGTTCGAGGTAGCTTAGAACCGCACTTTCATAATCCGTATCACCACTAATGCGAATCTGCTCAGCTGACCCGAAAAGACCGCCTGTCTTCCACTGATAAATACGACGTGTTTCATTAGAAGCATTTTGCAGTAATTGTGCATCCACACCACTTGCACTTTTAACCAGCGCAGGCACAGAGAAAACTTTAAATGTAGGCCCAGATTGTGTGGGGGTCGCGTTTCGATTTACAGGGGGCGCATTTAAATTTTTCGCCGCAACTTCAGCACTTTCAATCCGTGATGGCGCATTCTCAGACCTAAGAACACCCATGTCTTTTTTTAACTGCTGCTCAAATGATTGCGCCGGGTTCACAGATTTTTTCACATCAACAGAGTTGCCAGAATCACTTAAAGCGGAAGACACATCAGCCATCTCAGCGACTTCTAGAATTTCCTCTATAGGGGGCGGCGACAATGTATCCGCCACCGTATTCTCAGGTGGAGTAGCATCTGCCATATTTTTCTCTACAAACTCCTGCGGTGAATTATCAGGCACGGCCGCCTCAACATCCTGCTGGGCAAGGGCACTAGAGAGTGTCTTGTCGAAATTACGAGGCTCTGCTTTAACAGCCACCGACGAGATCAAGCGCGATTTAAGTGCAGAATTCTCGGCCTCCAATGCAGCAAGCGTTTGCTGTCTGGCCTCCAAATTTTCCGATAAATTGCTAATCGCTGCATCTTTATGTTCGAGTGTTTTGCTGAGCTGAGAAACCGTCTTGTCTTGAGCGCGTACCTCGGTTTTAATCTGGGCAAGTCTTTCGTGCTGCACCTGATAGCTCGCGACAGTTTGCTCTAATGCATCATTCTCGCTTTCCAAAAATGCGATACGGTCTATAAATTTTTGAATAGAATCGCGCTGCAATGCCAACCTGTTTTGAAGACCTTCATTTTCCGCCTTTAGAGCAGCAAGCTGCTTGTCATTAGTGCCATCCTTAATCGATACATTGCTGCTCGCAGCCAATTTCATAGATTTTATTTGACTTGCGAAAGCTGCATTCTGCCTTTGTAAATTCGCCAACTGATCCTGCAGCTGTAATACTATTCCATTCTCATCACCTTGAGCAGCCACAGCCGCCTTCAATTGAGTGTTCTCATCTTCAAGAGCCGCCATTCTGCCCTTTAATTCCTCTGCAACAATACTTTGCTGCGAGACACGAAGCAGCTCTTCGGCTTGCACTGTATTCCTCTCTTTTAATTGCACCAACTCTGCCTTCAGAGAATTCATTGCAGTAATCTGGGACTGAGAGAGTTGTGCAAGGTCACTTTCGCGGGCGCTTACAATGTTTTTAGCGTTCTCGATCTGATTAGAATGCTCGGATTGCAAATCCATAAGCTCGGACTTCAGAGCTGCATTTTGTATTTGAAGCTCATTAATTTTGTCCAAATTTTGGTTTATAGCAGACACCGGCTCAGCTTTATTTTTTTCTGCCTGTAATGCAGCTTGTAAGGAAGAATTATCCTGCTTCAAACGTCTGATTTCGTCAGCTAGCTGATTAATTTTTTGCGTATCTTCAACCCATACTTTTTTAGGCACCACTGGTGCAGAGTTCGCGATAGGCAATGGAGTCAGGGGAACAGGCTCTTCAATTTTCAACGGAGGCAATATTGCAATCTCATCATTTTGCAAAGGTGTTGGAGATATCTTCAACGAGCCAGAAACACCCGAAGCAAGCTCACGCTGCTTGGCTAACTGCTCTCGCCAGCTATTCTTGGTCGGCACATTGCCTTTTGTATTAATCTTACGCTCAGGCTTTGTTGTATCTGAAATAGGCGGCGCTTCAGCCCTCTTCACTTTTTCTGACAGCGATTTATTTTGAGCCTGAACTTGCGCGAGCTGTGCCTTCAAGCTCTCGACCTCATGCGGCAACTCTGCTGCATTGGTAAAAGGCACAGGAGGTGGAGCAAGCGACTCATCCTTCGCAGAAATTGCGTTTACAGGCGCGAAAGGTGTAGTTTGAGATACATGCTGCGTGGGCAATGCATCGACACAGCCCACCATCTTTATACGCCCACCATCATAATCATTGATATTAAAGCTATATGTTTGCCCCCCAGTCGACACACGTAAAAATTCAGTCGCCTCTATAGCATTAAAGAAAGCTTGATCAGCCCCCAATTTAACAACAACGGCCTGATTAGATATAGCCTCGACATCAAATTTACGAAGCACGCCATGCCCTGGATCAAGAGTAATTTTTAAAGTCTCGCTACTTTTTAGAATAGGTCGCTGAAAATCAATGGCCAATGTCGATTCGCCCATTGAGTTCTTAGCTATCGTCAGTATAGTTTTGTACTGAAACTTACGGCTCAACGCACAGTAATCACCACCCGCACCAGTCATTTTCGTCACAGCCCAGTTCCCTATGGGCCTAAGCGTGCTGCCTTTTTGTGCTGATGCCGATTGAGAAAAACCGAATAACAAACCTGCCACACACAGATTAGCCGCACTGGCAAAGAGTATTTTTTTTAAGTATCGATTTGACGTGTGCATTACTATTACTATCCGGAGGAAAGAGAATCTCTAACAAGAGCTTTACACGGCGGAGAGTAATTGTCAAAGCAGGGATAAACCTAATCCACAGCCAGATAAGAGGCGCTATTCCTTCTCCAATTTCTGAGCAAGCGCAGCTTGCAGAAACTGGTCAAGATCACCATCAAGAACCGCAGATGAATTCGATGTCTCCACCGCGGTCCGTAAATCCTTAATCATCTGATATGGATGGAGGACATAGGAACGTATCTGATGCCCCCACCCAATATCCGTCTTCTCACCATGCTCCGCATTGGCAGCATCCTCACGACGTTGCAGTTCTTGCTCGTAAAGCTTTGCTTTCAGCATCGCCAACGCCTGGTCTTTATTCTGATGCTGCGAACGCTGATTTTGGCAGGCCGCCACTATACCTGTTGGAATATGCGTAATACGCACGGCGGAATCCGTCGTATTGACGTGCTGCCCACCGGCACCGCTGGAGCGATAAGTATCAATCCGCAGGTCTTTGTCTTCAACTTCAATATCAATTGTATCATCAATAACAGGGGAAACCGCCACAGAGGCAAAGCTGGTATGGCGCTTTGCATTGGAATCAAAGGGCGAAATTCGCACCAAACGGTGAACACCATTTTCAGTTTTGAGCCATCCATAGGCCTGATGCCCTTCAACTTTTAAAGTCGCTGACTTAATACCCGCTTCTTCGCCATCACTCATTTCAAGGATCGAGACTTTATAGCCCTTGGATTCCGACCAGCGGGTGTACATACGCAAAATCATATTAGCCCAATCCTGCGCCTCTGTCCCACCAGCTCCGGCATTAACCTGAAGATAAGCATCATTATTATCTGCCTCGCCGGAGAGCAGACTTTCAAGCTGCTTGCGCTCAACATCGATTTTCAATGCCTCTATAGCTTTTTCAGACTCCTGAACAATGGCTTCATCGCCCTCGGCTTCGCCCAGTTCGATGAAATCAACGTTGTCTTGTAATGAGGTCTCAATAGAGCGCACACCGGAAATCTGGTTATCCAGCGCCGTGCGCTCTTGCATAAGTTTCTGAGCTTTATCGGGATTGTCCCAAAGGGAGGGGTTTTCGGCCAGTGCGTTTAGTTCTTCCAACCTAAGAAGCGCGGCATCCCAGTCAAAGATGCCTCCTCAGCAACGCAAGGGACGCTTCAATGCCCCTGACCATGCTATCGGTTTCTGCCTTCATCAATTAACCCCTTAATACTGTGAGCTAAGCAGCTTCTAAATCTTCTTGAGCAGCGAAATTCGCAAAGAATTCTACCATAGCTTCTACATACCCCATACGGCTTTGCTCGCTACTATCCCCAGTAATAAGGTTATCACTAACTTCATATGTTTCCTCGCTCCATTTTGCGCCAGCAGCCTCTGCATCAGCGCGAACACTTTCAGAACCAGTAATACTCAAGCCTTCACCACGTCCAGAAAATGCAAGTAATGAAACAGCATCACCCAACAGTGCTACAGGCTTCTTGGCATTCATAAATCCATTTAGAAAACGCTTCGTATGCGCTGTCAGTTTGAGCTTCTCTACACTGCGTGAGCCACCAGGCACGATCATCATTGTAAAATCAACAGCCAGAGCCTCATTCAAAGCCTGATCGGCAGCAAAGTTCAAACCCCACCCTTGCTCATTCCAGCTATTAACCAGACCATTATCCATGCTGACAATGCGCACATCCGCACCCGCAGACAATAAAGCCTTCTGCGAAACTGTAAGATCCTTCTCGTTAAAACCGTTTGCGACTAGCACAGCAATCTTTTGACCAAGTAATGGTTTTTGCATACTCATCTATCTCCTTGTATCTTTATAGTTATTTAACCCGATAGATTTGCGGGTATTAAGAGCGGTTATCGATTATTCGATTGTATTCGGAGAATTATCTCTCCAACCCTCTATGTTATGATGGCGTCTTAAATGTCGTTTTTCTATTGAAATGTCAAGAAATATTATTAAAAATAATTATATCTTCATAGAAACCGCGCAATACATCGCATCTATAAAAATTGCCTATATAAATGAAATATTCACAGGATAATTTTGAATACGCACTGATAATAACTTTACATTTATGATTCGCCTCTATAGAAACAGAACTTAATTACCTTATTAATTTAAACGCATAGCACCCGAATAATTGAGGAGCATTTATAAATGAGCACGCTGCGCAAAATAGTTTTAACAGCCGCATTAGTGGCAATGTCCGGCGGATTGTCTGCCTGTACAGCCTTTAAAAGTTTCAGCGAGGTTGACGCCCTTAACGAAGCGCAAGCTGTGGGAAGCCCATTCACACAAGCTCTTGCTGCTGAATATCGCACCTTCGCAAACAGCGAACTTAAAGATATGTTCGATTATCCTGATGCATTGCACTTTGCCCGTAAGGGTCTAGCTGCAGCAAATGGTGATGTTGTTCTTCCAGAGCCAATCGCTGATTGGAACCTGGACGAGCCGGACATTCAAGAATTGGGCGCAGCCCGTGGCCGCTTGATCGTTGCTTATGACCTCGGCGGTCGTGAGGTTGCTCCTGTTATTGCCGCTAAGGCACAAGCCAAATTTGACTGCTGGATCGAAGGCGAAGAAGAGAATTGGCACGATGCAGGTGGCGAAAAAGCTTGTAAGGACGAGTTCCTGAAGTATCTGGCACAGCTTGAGAGCCAGCTTCAGCCTGCTCCGGTTGTAGAGCCTGTAGTTCAAGATGGCGCATTTGACGTTGATCCGAATGCACCAATGGCAACAGAGAACGCGATGTACCTCGTATTCTTTGACTGGGATAAATCTAACCTTGATCCTGGTGCATTGAATGTTCTTGATGCAGTGGCTGATGAAGTGATGAAAAATCCACCGGTAAGCATCAACATCGTTGGTCACGCCGATACATCAGGTCCAACACGCTATAACGAGCGCTTGGCACTCCGTCGTGCAAACGAAGTAAAAGATTCTCTCGTAGCGCGTGGCGTTGACGCATCAAAAGTTATAGTTGATGCAAAAGGTGAGAGCGAGCTACTGGTGGCAACACCGGACAATGTTCGCGAACCGGCTAACCGCCGCGTGAACATCTCCTTCAACTAATTGGTTGAAAATGATATATATAAGCCGGAGCGTATCACAGTTACGCTTCGGCTTTTTTAATGCCAAATAGCTATTAACGAACAATACTGCCAACCATGGATATTCGCCCCCTACTCTACATTATTGGTCTCATGCTGCTGATCATGACATGCGGCATGATCTTACCGCTATTGGCCGATCTATATCTCGGCAACGAAGATTGGCGCGTATTCTTAGTATGCGTTGTCTTAACATCCTTCTTTGGTGGAACATTGGTATTAAGCAATACCGGACAACCCTTAAAAATTAATACACGGCAGGCTTTTATACTTACCTTCATCAGCTGGATAATACTCCCCATATTTGCAGCCCTTCCTTTCCGTTTTTCAACATTGGATTTAAACTTTACAGACTCTTTTTTCGAAGCCATGTCAGGGCTTACAACAACAGGTTCAACGGTTATCACCGGTCTGGACTATGCTCCTCCGGGAATATTGTTATGGCGCGCGATCCTGCAATGGCTTGGCGGCATAGGCATAATCATTATGGCCTTATCCATACTGCCCTTTCTTCAAGTCGGGGGAATGCAGATATTTCGTACCGAACTTGGCGAAAGTAACGACGCCATGCCAAAAACCATGCAGCTAGCAAGCTCAATAGGGCTGGTTTATGTACTTCTCACCATCGCCTGCGCAGTAATGTATATGTTTGCAGGGATGCGAACATTCGACGCATTAGCGCACGCCCTCACCACCATTTCCACGGGCGGGTTTTCAACTTATGACGCATCATTGGGAAACTTCAATTCTCCCGCAATTGATAGCGTGGCCATTATTTTTATGATGCTTGGCGGGATGCCTTTTATATTGTTTTTAAAAACTATGCGCGGAAACGCGCGTCCGCTTTTTACAGATTCACAAGTTAAGTGGTTTGTAAGAATTATACTTGCCGCAACACTTGTCACAATGCTCGACCTCATATTTTTAAATGGCATGGATCTTATCGAGGCTTTCAGAAAAGCTCTATTCAATGTTGTCTCCCTGATAACCGGAACAGGGTATTACAACAATGACTATGGCCAATGGGGCTCATTTGTAATCGCCCTCTTTTTCTTTTTAATGGTTGTGGGTGGGTGCGCAGGCTCTACAAGCTGCGGCATCAAAATCTTCCGCTTTCAGGTTTTCTACGCCTTTATTGTATTACAGCTTAAAAAGCTCATTTATCCCAACGGTGTATTTGTAGCATACTATAATGGGAAACCTCTACCGAAAGATCTGCCGAATGCCGTCATGGGCTTCGTGTTTATGTATGGATTATGCTTCACGATCCTTGCCATTATGCTCTCATTCATAGGGCTGGATGTAATGACCTCCCTGTCAGCAGCGGTTGCAACACTTTCGAATGCAGGTCCAGGGCTAGGGCAGATCGTTGGCCCACTTGGCACTTATGCACCACTACCGGAATCTGCAAAGTGGGTTTTGAGCTTCGGTATGCTATTGGGTAGGCTCGAAATTTTAACGGTTATGGTGATGCTTCACCCGAATTTCTGGAAACCTTAATCACCAGATACGCCCGCCTTATCTCGTGCGGCCTTTCGCAACTTTTCAACGTCTTCAATCGGAATATCATATTCTCGAGAACAAAATTCGCAGGTCATAACAATATGACCATCTTTATCCATATATTCGATATCATCATCACTCATCAACGCGAGTACGCTTTGCACCTTATCAGCTGAGCAACGACAGCTCTTTTGAACCTGCAAGGGGTCATAAACACGCACGCCCTCCTCGTGAAAGAGACGCACTAAAAGCTCATGCGAATGCAATGACGCATCAAGCAACTCTTCATTCTTACATGAATCCATAAAAATCATTACGCGCCGCCAATCATCTTCACCCAAATTGGAAACACCGGCCTGCGCATTGCCGCCTTCTTCGGGCATATGCTGAACCATTACCCCTCCCGCTCGCCATTTACCATCTCTCTTACCCACAGCCATCTTAATGCCAGTGCCGATCTGCTCCGATTGACTAAAATAATGCTGAACGCAATCAGTCAATGACGCACCTTGAAGCTCAACAACCCCTTGGTAACGCTCCATATCCCCAGCCTGATCAACAGTAAAGGCAATATACCCCTTACCTAGATATTGAGCCAAATGGTTCTGTGAGTTTTCTTTAACAGCCAATTCTTGGATTTGCTCGCGTGCATGCTGAAGGCGTTCGGGATCAAAACTGGCACAGCCCCGAATATCACCATCACTAGTCATATCAGCCACCAACATCCCCACTGGCCCATCGCCCTTGGTTTGCAGGGTAAATATTCCCTCGTATTTCAACATGGATGATAACAGGCAAGTCAGCGTTATGGTCTCAGCCACCAAATGCGCGACAGGGTTTGGGTAATCATGTGCATCTAAAATCTCATCAAGCACAGAGCCAAGCTTTACAGCGCGTCCCCTGAAATTATTGCTTTCCAATTGAAAAAGCTGCACCACATTATCGTCAGCTAAAAGGTCACTCACATCTAAACTCATGTCTATATTATATCACAAAGTCTTTAGCTTTTAATCTTGTAGCCGGTTTTTAGCATCCAATAGCATAAGAACCCAAGTGCGGCATTGATAACAGCCAACGCACACAGTCCGATCATAGTGTTGCTATCATGTAACTCGATAAAACCGCTTCTAAAGCCATCTATCATGTAAAAGAAAGGGTTATAAGTTGCAAGCCCTCGCCAGAATTCTGGCAGAGTATTCACAGAGTAAAATGTTCCCGACAGAAAGGTCAGAGGCGTCACAATGAAGTTCGTAACCGCCGCTATATGGTCAAACTTCTGTGACCATATTCCACCTGCTAGACCAAGGCTTCCCAGCATCATTGTCCCCATAAGCGCGAAAGCAATAACATTAAAGGCGCTTTCAATATGCATTGGTACAAAAAAACTCATCACAATACTGGTAACCGTCCCAACAGTAAGCCCGCGGATCACGGACCCAGTAGTGAACCCGATATAAAGCTCAAGTGGCGAAAGCGGCGGCAACAATACATCAACAATATTTCCCTGCACCTTGGCAATAACAATAGAGGATGACGTATTCGCAAAAGCATTTTGCACCATTGTCATCATGACCAAACCGGGGGCAAGAAATTGTAAGAACGGAACACCATCAACTTCGCGCGCGACCCCGCCAAAAGCCAAAGCGAATATAGTATAATACAATAATGTCGTCACAACAGGGGCGATAATCGTCTGCATATAAACGGCCAAAAAGCGTCCAACTTCTTTCTTAATCAGTGTTTTCAGCCCGACAATATTGATGGTGCCTATTTCGCGCGGTGAGAGTGTATACATAGTTGGGATATGTCCTGTATAATGTTTCGTGATGGTACAAAATATATCAAATAACATTAAAGGCAATAGCGCAGCAGCTGATGGCAAACAGAAAAAACAGCCTCAGCGCCGCAAAGAGAAAAGACCGCCGAAGAAAATCACTCGAGACTACCTGCATAATGCAGGGTTATTCTACCTTCAGCGCTTTTCAAGCAGCAGCGGTAATTTTCGCAAAGTTATGCAACGCAAGATCTACAAATCGTGCCAGGCGCATCCAGATCAAGATGAAAGCGCCTGCAATGAGATACTTGAAGACGTAATCAATCGCTTTATTGAAAGTGGCCTTTTAAATGACGAGCTTTATGCACGCTCCACCGTCAGCTCGATGCGACGCAGCGGCAAATCAAAACGGCAGATAGAGAGCAAACTCATGATAAAAAGCATGAAGCAAAATCAAATCAAACAAGCCATCGAGACCTATGAAGAAGAAAGTGACAATCATAATGATGAACTGGCGGCTGCACTAATATTTGCACGCAAAAAACGCCTAGGGCAATTCAGTCAATCAGAGGTGCGTGATGTAAAAAAAGAACTCGCCACCTTTGCCCGAGCAGGCTTTTCATACAATACCGCACAAAAAGCATTAAACACCGACCTAGACGACTTCGCCCCCTTTTAGCAGGCGCAGTTTAAATTCAATGGAGCGATTCATCGCTATCTGAATAACCGACCACAGGTTCACCTGCCCCCCCACTAGCAACCAACCGACTACTTGGAAAAACCAATGTTGCCGTAGTCCCAATGCCCTTTTGCGAAAACAAATCAAATTCACCGCCATGCAATCGAACCAGCGATGCAACGAGTGTCAAACCAAGACCAGCACCTGAGCCACTGCGGTTAAATTCACTATTTGCTTGCCCAAATGGCATCAATGCTTTTTTGATACCCTCTGCATCCAAACCAACGCCCGTATCACTAACCGATAGGTTCAGCGCGCCGTCATTATCAATGAGGTATGATATAGTTATACGCCCATCATCCGGCGTAAATTTGACGGCATTAGATAGCAGGTTCATCAAAATCTGCTTAAGCGCCAATTCTTCAGCCACCAATTCAGGCGCCCCGTCCATTGATACGGTTACAGTAAGGGCGTTATTTCTGATTTTATGCTCCATAAGGCCAAGGCAATCACGCACCACCCCCTTAACATCCACAACCTCTTCATTCAATTGCCGCTCACCCGCCTCGATCTTGGAGATATCCAGAATTTCATTGATAATTCGAAGCAAACCCTGCCCGCTTTCATAAATATCCTTGGCATACTCCCAGTATGCTTTCTGCCCGACAGGCCCAAAAACTTCATTCTTAATCATCTCTGAAAATCCAATGATAGAATTAAGCGGCGTACGCAATTCGTGGCTCATGTTGGACAAAAATTCTGATTTTGCGCGGTTAGCAAGGTCTGATTGAATTTTCGCCTCACGAATATTAATTTCAGATTCCTTACGCTCGGTAATATCTTCCAAACTCCCCTCTACAAAAAGAACGCGCCCCGCATCATCACGAACCGCACGGGCAGTCTCATTGACCCAAATAACCTTGCCATCGCGCCTGTAGACCTGAACCTCTTGCTGAAAATTACGGTTATGACTTTCTAGCAGCTTTATATATTTGCCACGCTCATCCGAATCCACATAAATGCTCACATTCGCATTTTTTACTTCCCTCAATAACTGCTCGGGAGAAGAAAAGCCTAATATTCTTGCTAAAGCTGGGTTTGCACTTAAATAAAGCCCCTCTGGAGTAAGCTGATAAATTCCACCAGCTGCGTTTTGAACAATATTGCGATACTTTTTCTCAGCCTCTGCTAAGGCACGCTCCGCGCGTCGACGCTCTTCTATATCTGTAATCGTACCCGCTACGTGAGGAGAGGCGTCCTTATCGCTATAAACCATGGATAAAGACAACTCTACGGCACCGAAAGTACCATCACTTCTCCTAATTTGCGTAAAGCCTCGATAGCGGTCCTTCCGTCCTTTAATGATGTCTGAATATTCTTGGCGGATCTCCTGCTGGTCATCTTGATGTAAAATACTGAACAATGACTGCCCAAGGGTTTGCTCAATCTCAAACCCGCTAAGGTTTTGCCAGGCGTTATTAAGAAATATAATGCAGCCGCTCTCGTCAGCCTCAAAGATTATGTCTTTTATAGAGTTAATAATATCAAAATTCTTACGACGGGAGCCCTGTAAAACATCGTTGTTCTTTTTTAGGCCTTCCATCTCTTCACGTAAAACACGGTTCTGAATACCCATGGCTTCAATCTTACGACGCAATTTTCGCTGCATATGCGCCCCCGATTTTACAGCTAGTATAAGGAGTGCACACAAGAGTAATCCAACAAAAACCAGACTTAAGAATACATTCTCACTGCTGATATATTTCAGAATTTGAGGCATCAGAACATATACCCCAACCAAAACAAACATACCAAATATGATAAGTATAATTGGCAGCTGCCACTGTGAACGGCTGCGGCCGAGCCTTAAACCCCTATTACTACTAATAGATGACTTGACCTTATTGGCCTCTTTGGCAACTTCAACATGTTCGAACCCCATAATATCTAACCATTTTTATTATTTATAATGCACACATTAGAATGTGCCCCCACACAGACAAAAATGCCTGAAAGCTATTAACAAGTTACTAATATTAAGCATTTTATTCAAATAATTCAAAATAGGATATTTTTGAGCAATAAAATTGTGCAGCACAAAAAACTCCCTCTTGCCAAGCCCCAGCCCATAAACTAATATCCTGAAAATTCCATACAATATATTTTATGCAACCAACGCAAGGAAACGAAAACTATGGCCGCACAAACGACTTCTTTTACAGACTTTTTCCAGAACAATAATTTCTCTAAATTCTTTGAAAAGTACCAGACTTCAGCGGTAGATATGCAATCTTTTCTCGAAACAAACAGAAGGAACTTTCTTGCCCTTTCCGAGCTTTCCCAAACTGCATTTGAAAACTTTCAGGATATAGCCACACGTCACAGCGAGATTGTTTCTCAAATGATGGAAGATAACTCCGCACTCGCTAAAGAGTTAATGAGTGAAGGCACGCCGGAAGAAAAAATCGCTAAAAACACCGACATAATTAAAAAAATCTACGAGAGAAACATGAAAAGCATAAAAGAACTCTCGAAGGCAATCGATTCCTCCAACGAAAAAACAGGCGCGATCATAAATCGCCGCATCACGTCCAGCCTGAGCGAAATCAAATCTTCTATGGAAAAAACTACTAAAAAAGCTGCCTAAAGATACCGCTTAGAACATGATGCAAGCCACCTTCGGGTGGCTTCTTTATGGCTACAGCTTTATGGCTACAGCGGCAATCTTACCGCAACTTTCAACCCACCATACGCACTATCAGCCATTTCAATCATACCGCCGTGAGATTGAATAACATCCATAGCAATTGACAAGCCTAGCCCAACCCCCCCGGTCTCGGTATTTCGTGAATTATCAACACGCTTAAACGGCTTGAAGACCTCATCATGTAACTCCGGCGCAATGCCCGGCCCATCATCTTCAATCAGAATATAGCCCTTGTTATTGTTCTGATATGTTGTGATCCAAACCTTGGAGTTCGCATACTTAACCCCATTAGAAATAATATTGCCGATAGCACGTTCAAAAGCTACAGGACGAACATAAACTCTTTGAACCGATCCAAAATCACGAACCACCTCAACGCCTTGTCGCTCAGCACCTTCGGCTAAAACTTCAAGAGTGTCCAGCAAAGAGACTGAACTTACAGCTTCGTCTCCCTCCCCCCTAACAAATTCGAGATAACCCGCAATCATGCGTTCCATCTGCGCCACATCTGATTTCATTGGCGAAATATCATATTCACTCGACAGCATCTCGATCTCCAGCTTAAGGCGCGTTAGTGGGGTCCGCAGGTCATGTGAAATCCCCGCTAGCATATCGGTGCGCTGCTGCACCTGTCGCTTGATCCGCCTTTGCATGTCTATGAACGCCTCTGACGCTTGCCTGACCTCACGTGCACCTGAAGCCTTAAAAGAGTGCATATCACGCCCCTTACCAAAACGCTCCGCTGCAACTGCCAGCCTCCTGATAGGGCGCACCTGATTGCGCATAAACACAATCGAGATAGTTAGCAAGAGAAGAGAAACAGCAAAAACCCATAGCAAGAAGATATAGCCGGAGGACGAGAACAGTCGGCGCTGCGGCAAATAAAACTCCAGCACACCTCCGTCGACCTTAACAAAAACATTAATAGCTTTTTGCGAAAAATCAAAATCCATAACAAATGCATGACGGATCATGGCATTCAATTCACGCTCCAAAGTTTGCGCCACAATATTCTCCCACACTTCAGAGATATGGGTACGCCCCACATCAGGCAATCGCTGCATATCCTCGCGAAACGTCGTTCGAAGCTCTAAGTGCTTGCCCATACTATTAATATAGACGTCATATTCATCCTTAGTCTCGGATTGCTCAAACATATCAACTATGACCGCAATTTCGCCCGCCACAGCATATGATAAACGCATGGTCATCTTGCTCCAGTGACGATCAAAGAATATATATGTCGTCATGATCTGGATAAGGATTACCGGCACAATTAATATGAGAAGCGATCGCCCTAAAAGCGTTCTGGGTAGCAGTTTTTTAATCACATCACGCATCACTCACCCACCATTTCAGCACGCAAACGATAGCCCTTGCCTCTTACAGTTTGCAGGTAACGCGGAGATTTTGTATCAGCCTCTATTTTACGGCGCAGGCGCGTAACTTGTACATCTATTGTGCGCTCACCTGCATCAAGGTTACACGCTTCCGCCAACTCTTCACGACTCATAATTTCATCAGCCTGATTCAATAATGCCTTAATTAATATAGCTTCCGTAGTCGTCAAATTCTGAACCCCATTTGCACAAGTTAATTCATCACGCGCAGGATCATAAAGCCACTCGCCAATACGCCAAAAAGCATCTTTCGCAATAGTTTTAGGGACGCGCCTTAAAATAGCATTCAAACGCAATATAAGTTCACGCGGTTCAAAAGGTTTTGGCAAATAATCATCGACTCCACTTTCAAGCCCTTCAATACGATTCTCTGCCTCTCCCAAAGCTGTAAGCATAATAATAGGCAGATTCATACCTTCGGATCGCCAAAGCTTAGCCTGCTCTAACCCACTTCTGCCTGGCATCATAACATCCAGAATAATGACATCGACCTCAAAAGCTTTAAGAATACGCTCTGCTTCAATAGCATCACACGCATTAATGACCACGAATCCTTGCGCACTTAAATAACGCACCACCAACTCCCGAATGCGTCGATCATCATCCACGATTAAAACATGCGGTGCGGATGCACTTTTTTGTATTTTTCTGTCGTTTTTGCTCATTATAATGTTTACAAATTACAAATATTTAAATTATAGCTATAACTATCAAGGGGCTTAAACCCAACATACTTACAAATAAGCATAAAGCATAGAGGATTGATAAAGATGTCGGTAATTCCTTTCGACGATCGCGATGGATTTATATGGATGGATGGTAAAATGCTGCCTTGGCGTGAAGCCAAAGTGCATTATCTTACCCATGCCCTGCACTATGCCACATCAGTATTCGAAGGCGAGCGCGCTTATAACGGCAAAATTTTTAAAAGCCGTGCCCACTCCGAGCGCTTAATAAAATCGGCTGGCATCATCCGCATGAAAATGGATTATAGCCCAGAAGAGATCTGCAAGGCTAAAGAAGAGGTCATAAAGGCAAACAGTTTGGAAAACGCTTATGTCCGCGCTGCTGCTTGGCGTGGAGCCGAACAAATGGGCATCGATGTAGGACAAACACAAACTCATATCGCCATCGCCGCATGGGACTGGGGCAGCTATTTTGATCCCAAGATCCGCGAAACAGGCATTTCCCTTCAAAGTACACACTGGCGCAAGCCCTCCCCCGACTGCGCACCTGTTCATGCTAAAACCGCATCCCTCTATAATTTGAGCTGCATCGTAAAACTCGAGGTTAAAGAGGCCGGTTATAACGACGCGCTAATGCTGGATTATGAAGGCTACATCGCCGAGGCTACAGGTGCAAATATCTTCCTGATGAAAGATGGCGAGATCCACACCCCAATCGCCGACCGATTCTTGAATGGCCTGACCCGTCAAACCATCATCGAACTTGCAAAAGATTTCGGGTACAAAGTGTATGAGCGCCGCATTAAGCCAGAAGAACTCGACAGCTTTGATGAAATTTTTGTCACAGGCTCCGCTGCTGAAGTAACAGCGGTAGGTAAAATCGATGATCGCCGCTATCAGGTTGGGCCAATTACGCGTAAACTTCGTGAAGCCTATGAAAAACTGGTCCGCGGAGAATAATCACCCCCAATTTACCATAAAATTAAAGCCGTATTAAGAGTCCGTTAACCCTTGACCTATATAATGCACTTAAATATCGGGTAATCCCGTTAATTTAAGAGAAAAAAAGCCCAATAAAAACAAAGGGCTAAATAGAGACAAAGGGTGTAACTGACGTGGCTGACACTACAGAGACCACAAAAGAAGAAGAAAAAGTAACCGAGGAAAATAAAATCATCGGAACCCCTTATGCCGACCAATATGGTGCATTTGTCGACGGTGAAAAATTTCACAGCGAGCTTGTAAATATCCAGCTTGATTTCGGGTTAACCCCCTCTATCGGTGCGCCTGATCAAGCCACAATTAAGGCTATAAATGATTATATAGTCGATATTCTCACCAATCATGCCGAAGAAACTCTAGATCCGGACCCAACAGGAAAACACAATCGCATCACAATAAACACCAATGTGAGCACAGACCCTAAAAAAGTAGAGATTGAGCCGCGCACATATGAGTTCGAGCCAGCCACACGTGGCAACGAAAGCACTTTCAACGTTTATGAATTAGACGATAAGGGCAAGCGCGTTAAAGGCGACCCAACTCCACTTGAAGTGCTATACGATAAAGAAAACCAAAAAAATGCCCACCCCGCATTCATGGAGGTCGCCAGCAAATATAACGAACACCTAAGACAGAAAATCGCTGAAAACACACCAAGCGATAGCGACCTTGCAATGCTCGACGAGTTTCAAAGTCTGCGCGAAGAGGTGCTAAGAAGCCAAAAAGGTGCTATCGGCATACCAGAAGACCTGGCGGAAGAGTTTGCACAAAGCGTTTCAACTCCCGGTTTTACACAGGAGCAATTCAAAAAAAGCGAACTTTATCAAAAGATAAAAGAAAAGGCCGAGAAGCCTGAGCAGATAGATGACTTTGTTTATACCATGCTGCTCATTACGCAAGATATGCAAACATTCGGCAGCAACTTCCCTCAATTGAGGGACGAACAGCAAAAAGCCGACGGCATTTATAAATGGATGCATAAGGCAGTCGGTCAAGGCGCATCAATGGCAGCAGCTCATAATTTCGAGCTCTCTCAAGGTAAAATCGATGACAACATTTTCGCTCATAACGTATACGACATTCTAAACCGTATGCCAGAAATTTCATCCACACGCCTCTCATTATTAACCAATGAAAAATACCCGAAGCAATACAATGAATTAGTCGCCTACTTCGGCACAGACGGCAACAGATTGATCACAAAAGACGAGATCGAGGACTATGCCCGCGATCGCTTTGAGATATATGCCATTCAAAAACTGTCAAAGGGAGAGAAAACACTTCCTGGTGATGCCGACAAAGAAACAATCAAAGCATTCAT
Source organism: Micavibrio sp. (assembly GCA_019634145.1). Taxonomy (GTDB): domain Bacteria; phylum Pseudomonadota; class Alphaproteobacteria; order Micavibrionales; family Micavibrionaceae; genus TMED27. Next base: position 36,816 of record JAHQVU010000061.1, read on the forward strand.
CAAAGAAAATGAAAACTTACTAAGCAATGTAAATGACGCAATTCACGGTGATTATATCCCCGAAGGTGACACTAAGCCCTTACTGTTTAACCCCTATGAAAAAGATTTGCAGTTTGTATATAAAGGATTTGAAAAAACAAACCTAGACGACCCATTTTTCCGTCAGGAAGTAGATAAAATCTACAATAAAATGCACTTTGCACCTGACTTAAATTACGTTTTACAAACCTGCAACCCAAAGCAAATTTCAGATCTTTACGAAGCTGGACGCGAGTCATTATCCAAAGATCCGGAAGCATTTACAGCGGCACTTCGCAAGCACGCTCAACGCTTTGGCGTGCCGAAGAAAAATATTAATGACGTTGCTCAAAAGATTTTTGAAAAGGTTAATAATGATGACATAGCGTCCCTAGCGCGCTTTAAAGAAAGTGAACAACATATCATCATAGAAGCTCTCGCATCTAAACTACGCCCTGAGCTCTACGAAAATGAGTCCTACAACCGTCTTATAACAAATTATTATAAGAACCATTCTACCGGCATTACAAAAGCCGCTGCTGGCCAAGCTGAACTGGATGAATATGGCGCTGTAAAGCTCGATGAAAACGGACAATCAAGCTGGAATGGCGGATTTAACGGGCGCTATGGCGGCCCTGATAATGACCAAATGTTGAGAAGCTTTGTTCGCGGCATGGGCAGAGACTTCGCTAAACATTTCGGCACTAATGGCGCGACCATCGAGGATGTTCTATATAACGCGGATGGTACAAAAAACTATAAGATCGGCCTTGATGAAGCCGTAGACAAGATAAGGTCAGAAGCCGGGGATGCAGCAGCCGATGGGTTTAAAAATGCCGTTCTAAGCAACTCACAAGCTAACGTATACCAATACTTTATGGTTATGCGCCTGAGCGAATACCGTAACAATCGTCAAAAATTTGCAACAGGCATTCTTGAGCAGCAAATGCTGGATCGCAAATTGAATCAAGCGCAAAATGCTGAAGCAGCGAAAGAAAAGCAAGACGCGAATAGCGCCGATGGCTCTGAAAATGATAATGATGAAGAATTAAGCCCAGAAGAAATTGAACAGCTGCTTAAAGAAAACGGCTATGATTTTTCGCTTGATCCTGAAAATCCGGATGATGGCATAGACAACGAATGGGCCAAAGGCGGTGGCGTTGTTCCTGCGCGATACGCTGCAATGGGTATCACCAATATCATGCCCGATTTAAAAGCCAAGACCATTCAAAAGTATGGCGTAAACACCCCCTCCATAACACCTGACGAGCGTCCACTTCGCACAGCTGATGCCCTTGCCAAAAGAGCCTTGGATCCAGCAAGCTCACAAACTGAAAAAGAATTAGCTGGCCGCCTGCTCCGCAAGCATATGGCAAAGCACGGCATCCCTATGGAAAAAATCGCCACATTTGGTCACAATGCCGACAACTTGAACAAATTATTCCCGGATGTAGCTCCAAAGCC
>JAHQVU010000006.1 GCA_019634145.1 Micavibrio sp.
CTTAGGGTTAGGCATAAGACCTTTTGTACCGAGAATTTTACCCAACTTACCAACAACAACCATCATGTCAGGTGTTGCGATACAACGGTCAAAGTCGATTTCACCGGCTTGAATTTTTTCAGCCAGATCTTCCGCACCAACGATGTCCGCACCAGCAGCCTTAGCTGCAGCGGCTTTTTCGTCACGTGCAAAAACAGCAACGCGAACGGTTGATCCCGTACCGTTTGGTAGAGAGATCATACCGCGAACCTGCTGATCAGCGTGACGTGGATCGATATTGAGGTTGATCGCCATTTCGAGAGATTCATCGAACTTGCGCTCTTTTGCACACTCTTTCAAAAGCTTGATTGCATCTTCCAAACCATAGTTGGCTGTGCGGTCTACTTTCGCCTTAGCGGCTTTCATTTTTTTTGTGTCTGACATTGTATTAACCCTCCACAACTTCTACGCCCATTGAGCGTGCGCTGCCTGCGATAATTTTGATGGCGGCATCAATGTCATTTGCATTGAGGTCTTCCATCTTTGCTTCGGCAATTGTTTTCAACTGTGATGTGCGGATGATACCAGCGCTATCACGACCAGGTGCACTAGACCCTGATTTAGCTTTAATCGCTTGCTTGATGAAATAGCTAGCAGGAGGTGTTTTAGTAATGAATTCAAAAGAGCGGTCTTCATATACTGTGATAACCACAGGAATAGGAATGCCCTTTTGGTCTTCTGTTTTAGCGTTAAACGCCTTACAGAATTCCATGATATTAACACCATGCTGACCCAAAGCAGGACCAACCGGCGGGGACGGGTTAGCAGCGCCACCCATAATTGTAAGGTTAATATAACCTTTTACTTTCTTTGCCATTTTATATCTCCTTAAAAACAAAGAGTTTGTGGTGCGGCCCGCGATGATGGACTTTTTTCACCGTGGCACCTTCCACATATATAAACTACACCATGCAGCTTATATAATTGCAGCGGACACTAATGCCATCGCCGATGATTTGCAAGAATTTTATTTAAAGCTGTAGCGCACACTCAGGAAGGGGGTGGTGGCAACCGAACCACCTTCTAATGTGATGGATTTAAAAAAATTCTGCTTTCCATTCGGATTTTCCCATTTATCCTGTGCGAATGCAGATTGCACAGTGATTGTCAGGGGTAAAATAAGGGCAATGAGAAAAAGGAGGCCGATTAGCCCCCTTTTTAATTCGATATATTTTTGAGCCTAGATTTTTTCAACTTGCGCGTATTCCAGCTCTACCGGCGTTGCTCGGCCAAAAATAGAAACGGATACTTTAAGTTTTGCTTTTTCTTCGTCGATCTCTTCGACGATACCGTTGAAGGAGGCGAAAGGCCCGTCGGTAACTTTGATTTCCTCGCCGATATCGTAGACGACGCTTGGGCGTGGGCGATCAACACCTTCTTGAACCTGTTTCAAGATGCGCTGCGCTTCGCCTTCTGTGATTGGCACAGGCTTGTTACCGCCAGCACCCAAAAAACCGGAAACCTTCGGCGTATCTTTAATCAAGTGCCAGACCTGATCATTCATGTCCAAACGCGCCAGAACATAGCCGGGGAAGAATTTACGCTCGGCATTCACGCGCTGACCACGCTTAACTTCGACAACCTCTTCCATAGGAACGAGGATTTCCTCGACACGGTCGGCTAGACCTTGTTTTTCCGCTTTTTCCTTGATTGCTTCGGAAACCTTGTTTTCAAAGCCTGAATAAACGTGAAGTACGTACCATTTCGCTGCCATTTTCTAAAACCTTTTTCTAATAGCTATTGTTCGTTGATTAAAGCCCAAATCCCATGATCAGTCGCACAACCCATGCGATGACCTGATCAGAGAAATATAAAAATAATGAGGCGATGAAAACCATGATGAAGACCGAGATTGTCGATACTGTTGTTTCATGGCGGCTGGGCCATGTGACTTTCTTGGTTTCTGCCTTAACCTGCTTGATAAATTCGATAGGACCTGTTTTGGCCATTTTAAATCTTCCTTTGCTTATCTCTTCCCTTTGGCCAGTGCCCGGGGAGCGCCGTTTGCGCTTATATCGGGTTAACCATTTTAGGGGAATAAGGATTTATTAGCGCAAAGCGAAGCAAAAGTGAAGTGAAAAATTAAACTTGTTCACTTAATCGCATCGCTATGCAATTTCCAGATGTGATTTATTATCGGGATGGATATCATTTACCGGGTCGGCATTCATGTTATAGCTGGTGGAAATTGAGCTCATATCCAGTGCCGGAAGCGAGCGTTTGGACGCATTTTTTGCTTTCGCATCAACAACATCGGCCAATATATCATTCGTAATTTTCAGGGAGGCTAAAACCTGCATTTCCCTAAAACCATAATCGCGAAGTTTTTGCGGGATCGAGTACACAAACTCCTGTGCGTCCTGACGCGCCTGTTGATGCCATTTTTGATAATATTCGTTCAAATAGTCTTGCATTTCGGAAGGATCACCATTTGAGGTGCGCACTTGGGTTTTATAAAAACCGTCCGTAGATTTTTCAATTTCACATACGTTTTGCGCAAATTTTTCTAGCGCAGCCTTACCGCCTATGGCCTGAACCACATCATATTTCCAGACGGACTGATCGGGTTTAAACTCATAGTTATCGGTTGGCTCTTTTAAATAGCCAGGTATTTTAGGTAAAATTTTAGGATCAACTTTCAGCTTTCCTTGTCGTTTTGCCATTATGTGCGCCAGACCTTTTTCGCCAAGTAAACCAACCAGAGCCACATCGCTTTGTTTTAAAAATCCACTTATACTATCGTGAAGCTTAAGACGCGCCGCATGCATTCCTTGGGGCATTTCGTCAGCCGGAACAAAAGGTACAGCTTCGTCCAAACCTTTGGCTGCTAACGCCATTTCAATTTGCTTATTATCGGCTAATTTCGGCACCTCACCAAGCCCGCCAGTTAGTAAATTCTGTACAGCGGCTGTTTGTTTTGAAAATAGTTCATATTTCGGATTACCGCGCCAGATCAGCTCAAACGCCGCGGCTTCGGTCAGAATTTTCTGATAAGGTGTGACGTGCGTGGGATGGCCAAGCTTTTCGGAAATCTCACCTTCCATTTCACAAAGCTTGATAAAAGCGTCCTCTTCATCCGTTTTTAAAATGGATTTTAAATTATCCAGCATCCCACTGATGCCTTTAACAGTAGAGGTCGCGCCGCCCGCCATTCCGGTCTCATAGAGCGCATCCCAAAGGGGTTTGGAATATTGCGTTTCGGCATGGCGGTAATCAAAGCGCAATTCATACATTGCTTCATAATCCTGCTCTTCACCTTTTGGATCGTAGACAGACGCAAGTGCGCGGACTTTTTCATCAGGGTGATTTTTAATCAGCTCGTTCATTTTCACGGCATTGATCTGCGCTGTACCTTCGGATAATGGCGGCGGCAACACATCAAGAGCGCCTTGCGCGCCGCTTTGTGCACACGCCTGGACGAACGCCAATGATGTGGCATACCCTAAACCGTGGTTATTATGCGTGTGCCATGTAATTTCTTCGCCCGGGAATTCCTTTGCAACCGCGAGTGTAAGCTCACGGACAAATTCAGGGTCAGCCTTACCATTTGCGTTTTTCAAGTAAACGCCACTATCAGCGCCCATTTTGATTTGGTCACGCAAAGCCTTCAAGCATCCTTTAATCGTAAAATTCGGGCTATCTTCGATACAAATCACTTTTGGCGCGGTCAAACCATAGCCCTTTTCCTCACGCAGTTTTTTAACGGCTTTGAACACGCCTTCTTGCATACGCGCATCGTTCATACCGTGAAAATTTGTCACTTCCTTCAGGCCGCGCTTGGCCAGCTCCTCGATTACGGCCTCAATGACATCTTGCGGGTTGCGGTCATATCCGACCAAACAGTCACCGCGAATGAGCGCGGTATTTAAAACATCTTTAAATGCGCCGAAAAGCTTTGAATTTTCTCCCCATGCATCGCGCCCCTTATCCACGAAAAGAGCCATGAAGGTTCCACCGCCGACCTGATACGAGTCGTAATTAGCCGCCGTCATATCGGTAAACATGGAGAGCATCTCATTGGCAGAGGGGTTTGTACCGAGATTGGACTGGATACCATCTCGGAATACATTATTGAACTTTATCGGTTGGGCTTTATTTTCTGCCATTTTTCCCTAGCTTTCTTCTCTTATTATACCACAATGTTGCTTTGCAACAAAATATAGGTCGATTAAACTCTATATCAAATTCATAATGAAAAGATGAAGGCCGTTTTACAAAAGAGGATTTATACGGTCAAACTGCTTCTATTGTGGGTTGCAGAAAAGCCTAGTTTTTCCAGCGCAGGATAGGATTACGTGCGGCTTTAACCTCGTCCAGCCTGCGACGCGGGGTCGCGATGGGCATGGAATGATATTTCTCCTCGACATCGCCAGCCTCGACTTCCTCGGCAATCTCCTTCATCACGGTGATAAAGCGATCGATAGAATCCTTACTTTCGGTCTCGGTTGGCTCGATCAGCATCGTGCCGGGCAGCACAAGCGGAAAATAAACTGTCATAGGGTGGAAACCGCGCTCGACCAGCATCTTTGCAATATCAAGGGTGCTTACGCCCTTTTCCTTTTGACGCTTATCAGTTAGCAATGCTTCATGCATACAGTGGCCATTGGCCGCAAATGGCGCGTGATAATGGCCCTCGAGGGAGCGCAGGATGTAATTAGCGTTCAAAACCGCATCTTCGGAGACCTGACGAAGCCCGTCTTTACCGTGGGACAGCATGTAGGTCAGTGCGCGCACATGCATCCCGAACTGGCCCTGAAAACCCTTAAGCGTGCCGAGGGTTGTTTCGCGCTCGCCGTCTTCTTCTAATCGATACGCATCGCCATCTTTTACCACCAATGGCTTGGGCAAATAGGGCGCAAGCTCTTCGGTGCAGCAGATCGGGCCAGAGCCCGGGCCGCCACCGCCATGCGGGGTCGAGAATGTCTTATGCAGATTGATATGCATGACATCCACGCCGAAATCGGCGGGGCGCACTTTGCCCACAATGGCGTTAAAATTCGCGCCGTCCATATAAAAATAACCGCCAGCCGCGTGCAGCAGATCCGCCATATCTTTCACACCGCTTTCGAACAGACCGCAGGTATTGGGGTTGGTGACCATCATTCCGGCCACATCCTCGCCGTTTTCATCGGTTTTGTACAAAGCCTCTTTAAAGGCTTCGAGGCTCAAAATACCGCCTGTTTCCTTGGTCGGAATATTCCGCACCTCATATCCGCACATGGCGGCTGTGGCGGGGTTCGTACCGTGAGAGCTGTCAGGGGTAAGAATAATGCGGCGTTTTGCGCTCTCGCCCGAAAGCTCGTGTTTGCGGCGGATGGTCATGATGCCTGCCAGCTCGCCTTGCGCACCGGCAGCGGGGGTAATGCACACGCTTTTTAGGCCAGTTAGCTCGCCCAGCCAGTTTTGCAGTTCATACATAACGCCCAGCGCGCCCTGTACGGTGGATGCGGGTTGCAGCGGATGAATGGCGGCGAAACCCGGGAGGCGTGCCAGTTTTTCATTCAGGCGTGGATTGTGCTTCATCGTGCAAGAGCCCAGCGGGAAAAAGCCGTGATCGATGGAATAATTCCATGTGCTCATGCGCACGAAATGGCGAAGGGCTTGCGGCTCAGAGACTTGCGGCAGTCCAATATCGCCGCGCGCTTCATGCCCAGTGCGAAGGGGCGCGCCAGCCGGCTTAGGCATATCCACGCCGCTAGTGTCCGAGCGCTCTTTTTCCCAGAGCAAATTTTCTTCATAATGCAGGCCGCGGTTATCGTCTGTCATTTTTCCCTCATCTTTAAATTCTATAGTCTTTTCTGCACTCATATCTTATCCACCCCTGATAACCTTATGATGTGGGACATGGCCTTCCATGTATCCCGAGCCTATAATCTCAAATCCCAGCTTCTTGTAAAATGGCAGTGCGTGATCTTGCACCGACATTTCAATTGCGTTTACATCTTTTCGCGATTCTAGCGCCGCAATAAGATGCTCCACCAAAGTTTTTCCATAACCTTTTCCGCGTACCTCTTTCACAACCGCGATCATACCGATTTTGGCCGTGCCGGGCTCTTTTATTTTCCAGCGCGCCGTCGCAATTGCTTTTTCGCCAGCGCTCAGCAAATAGTCTTCCCAATGATCTTCATTTTCAAAATCGCTTTCAATCGTATAGCCTTGTTCGACTATAAAAACCAATGTGCGAATAGCCACACATCGCGCGTAATCATTTTTATTTTCGGCCTTAATTATCTCCATCTTACAAAAACTCTTCCAACGCCTTGGCGTGGATAGCGTGGAGGTTAAACGAGCCTAGCTTCTCCAGTGCAATCCAAGCCGACTTCCGCGCGTCTTCGGGGGTGCGTTTGCCTTCGAAATAAACGCTAGCCGCATCGCGCTCGCTCAGGCGCAAGTAGGTTTGTTTGTAATCCCAACACTCCCCGTCAAAATCGGCGTAAAATTTTACATTCTGTGTCAGGCGTTGGACGGGCGTGTCTTGCATATCAAGAGTTACAGCGGCCTCTTCCTCCAACTCGCGGATAAGGGCTTGTTCAATCCCCTCGCCTTCATCAATGCCGCCGCCGGGCAGTTCAGGGACATCGGGCGTGTTATTCGGCCAGCTGAGCAAAATTTTATTATCGTGGATACAAATGGCGAAGACACCAGAGCGCGGACGACGCGGAATTTCAGCGCTCCACTCACGGGGCTTACCCCATTTATCCATGTAAATATTATCGCTCATAAAACCTTATTCAATGCTGCGCACAGCGCTTCAATATCCGTGTCTTGCGTCATCTCGGTGGCTGCCAATAACAAGCGATTTTGACCAGCAGCGTAGCCGGCGATTATCCCCTGCTCCGCAAGATCTTTAATCAGCGCATTTGCATCGCCATTAATTTCAACAGTGATTTCATTAAAGAAGCTGTCATTCAGGACTTTAACGCCTTTCACTTTTCTAAGCGCATCCGCCAATTTAATCGCCGCTTCATGATTGAGGCGGGCGAGATCTTTAAATCCATCTTCACCCAACAAACTCATATGCACTGTAAATGCAAGGGCGCATAACCCTTGGTTCGTGCAGATATTGCTGGTCGCTTTATCGCGGCGGATATGCTGCTCGCGTGTAGATAGAGTCAGCACAAATCCGCGCTTGCCATCCGCATCTTCGGTCATTCCGCACAAGCGCCCTGGCATTTGGCGCAGATATTTTTCCTTACAGGCGAAAAACCCCAAATGTGGGCCGCCATAGCTCATTGGAAGGCCAATGCTTTGTGCCTCGCCGCAGACAATATCGGCTTCGACAGGGGCAGGTAAAAGCCCAAGAGATATGATTTCGTTGATAACAACAATCAGTAAAGCGCCGCTTTCATCACATTGCTTACGAAACGATTCGTATTTATGTACATTTCCGAAAAAATCAGGGGATTGCACAATCACACAGGCCGATGCATCATCAGGCGCACCTTGGGTAATCTCTACATCATTGAAATTGCTCATATAGGCTTCCAGCACCTTTTTGTAATCTTGATGCAGGTCATTGCCGAGGACGATCTTGCGGCGCTTGGTTACGCGCTGCGCCATGAGCGCGGCTTCAGCCATAGCCGTTGCTCCATCATAAAGTGAAGCGTTTGCGACATCTTGCCCCGTTAAAAGCGCGATGAAGCTTTGATACTCAAAAAGCGCCTGCAGCGTGCCTTGCGCGATTTCAGGTTGATAAGGGGTATAGGCGGTCAGGAACTCAGAGCGCTGAATGATATAATCCACGGTAGATGGCACATGGTGATAATACACGCCCGCACCAAGAAAGAACGGACCATCGGGCGCGGCGTGGTTTTGGTTCGCGTATGCGCCCATATAGCGTTCGACCGCTAGCTCACCCTGGTGATCGGGAAGATCAAAACCAAACCCCATCTCGCTTTTCGGGATATCGGCGTAGAGGTCTTCAACGCTGTCAACACCAATGACTTTCATCATCTCTTCGCGGGATTTTTTTGCTTGGGGAAGGTAGCGCATTATATCCTCTTTTCTGTCATTGCGAGTCGCGCCAGCGAAGCGGCAATCTATATTTGGATTGCTTCACTGCGCTCGCAATGACGGCTAATCCACGGTTTTCAAATATTCATCATAGGCCGCTTGATCCATAAGATCACCGAGCTGTGAAGGGTTGCTCATTTTGACTTTGGCGATCCAGCCGCCCTCTTCCAGCGTCTTGGCCAAAAGATCAAAGTCGCCTTCCAGCGCTTCGTTGGCCTCAACCACTTCACCATCAACGGGGGAGTAGACCTCGGCGGCGGTCTTGACGGATTCGACGACGGCCACATCATCGCCTTTGGATACAGTTTTACCGACTTCGGGCAGCTCCACAAAGACCAAATCGCCCAGCGCTTCTTGCGCATATTTCGTAATTCCAACCCACGCGACGTCTCCCTCGACATAAATTACTTCATGGTCACGGGTGAATCTCAATTCAGCCATCTGGCAAACCTTCCTTTAAAAAATTTTATTATAATAAAGTGGTAGCGGGTTTATCGGAAAAGAGTCAATTAGTGCGCGAAACTTATCCACGCGCGTAGTTAATATGCCATGTGATTTTTCCGCCGTGATGGGCATCACAATGCTTGATTGCCGCTTTGAGGCACTTAAGGGATAGTTGTTTATAGCCTGCTCTCGACTTTTGCGCACCGACATCCTTCATGCCCTTGAGGAAACAGGAGGTCGAGCCGTAATCAACACTCACTTCCTCATGCTCAATGATATAAGGCGTGGCTTGAAAATCCAGCAGGCCACTTTCAAGCCCTAGAGATTTAAGGCTTTCTCGCCACTGCGGAAAGCTCTCGGGGGCAGGTTGCGAAAAGAGAATCACCCCGCCCGCATTTAAATATCCACGTAAACGTTCAATTGCGGCTTCACGATCTTCCAGCCATTGAAAAACCATATTGGCGATGATGAGATCATATGTGCGGGTAAGTTGTGGTTTTTCCGCATCCATAACGCTCCACTCAGCATTAACACCGCTCAATTTAATTTTTGCGTTGCTTAGCATAGAAGGGGAAATATCGGTGAAATGGAGGTGCGCGGACGTGTACTTTTCGGCAATCATCTTTGATAGCGCGCCAGTACCACAGCCGATTTCCAACACGCTGCTCACGTTTTCGGGGGCGAGTGAGAGCAGCTTTTCGCCCGAGTATCGTTGCACATCAGCGGCGGCATCATAGGTCGCAGGGGCGCTATCGAAGCGCTTTATCACTTGCATTTTCCAGCTCATAACATCTCCTTAATCGCTTGAATGCAAAGGCCTGGTGCACATTGCGGCAGATTGTGGGTAGCGCCTTCTATTATACGCACGGCATCACCCCACTGCTCTTTCGCGGCGTCCAAAGGCACGATTTTGTCACGCTCGCCCGCCAGCGCTATAACTGGAAAATCAATAGAGCCACGCTCATCCCAAGTACCGAGCCAATCTAGCCCTTTTGTAAGAGCCTGCTGATCATAGGTTACAGACGCTTTCATATCGGCCATTTTGCAAAAGCTTTTGAGCTGGGTTTGCGGACGCGCCTCAATGCCGCTTTTCATGGCATCTATGATTTTCGCATCGGTGAAATCTTTAAAGCACGTAAAGCCATTTAGCGCCAACAGCCCTGCGATTTTGCCCTTAGCAGAGTTCAGCGCCCACATCGTGCCCAGCGAATGGGTCACATAAAGCGCAGGATCAGCGGGCAGTTGATCGGCGACATCGCGCCCTGTGAAACCAAGTTCAACGCATTGCGCGCCCTCAAAAAGAGGCGCAATATCTCGCCAAATTCCCGCATCCGATGCCCAGCCATGCACAAAAACTATCCTCATAGTTCGCATTGATAAGCCTTTCCCCTTCCAAAATCAAAAGCTTTTCTGCATGATAGCGGACATGAAGATTTTATGTGACATTGGCGGGACATTTTGCCGCTTTGCTTTGGTCGAGGATAGCGTACCCACACGCATCCGCAAATATGAAGCTGCGCACTATCCAACATTTCTGGACGCCCTAAGCCTATATTGCGATGAAGAATCCATACCTAATAGCGGTGATCTTTATCTAGCGGTGGCGGGATCGAACATTGATGGTGTGTGGAAATTCGGCAATAAGAACACATGGCTGATTGATGCGCGCGAGATCAAGAAAGCGGGCTGGAATCCAGCGCTTATCGTCAATGATTTCGAGGCCAATGTGTGGTCGCTTTTGGCTTTGAAAGATGGTGAGCTTAATGTCCTTCGCGAAGGCCGCGCACCTTGGCCGACCAAATGCCTAACCGGCCCGGGTACAGGGCTGGGGCTAGGATATCTGCATTATAATAACGGCACGCCCTTCGTTCAACCGACCCATGGCGGGCAGATGCCGGCAGCTTTTTTAACGGATGAACAATGGCAAATCGGGCAGATTGTCAGCCGTATCAAAGAGCGTGATAATGCCCTGACCTTCGAGGATTTCGTCAGCGGCTATGGCCTGCTTCACCTCTATCAAGCAGCCTGTATCAAAGATGGTGCACCCGCAGAGATGGAACGTGTGCGTGATCTGCCTGATCATCTGGAGAGCGCGCAAGTCAAATGCGCGCTACGTTTGCTCCATGAATTTTTCGGACAGTTCGCGGCCAGCGCCGTAATCAGCGGCCACGCCTATGGCGGGCTTTATATTGCGGGCGGCGTAATCGAGCGTTTGGTCGAGAATAATATTTTCGACGTCCCGACCTTCGAGCGTGCCTTTAACATCAAAAGCATCGAAGCCGTCGCGCATGATCTGGCCGAGACACCAATCATCCATATTTTGGATTCCACGCCCGCGCTCAAAGGCTTGATTAAGGCAGGAGGGCTTTAATGGCGCGCAAAGCCCTCCTCACCATTGATGACAGCCCATCGACAGAGACCGAAAAGCTGGTTGATTATCTGGCCGATAATAATATCCCGGCAATTCTGTTCGTGCGCGGCGCGTTGATGGAGAAAAATCCGTGCGCCATCGAATATGCGATTAAACGCGGCATCATCATCGGCAATCATTCCTTCGCCCATAAACCGGCGGGAGAGATGGAGCCGCAAGAGTGGGCAGATGATCTGGAATTATGCGAGCACCTCATTGAAGCCGCCTATCGGCGCTGCGACATAGAGCGCGAGGCAAAATATTACCGCTTTCCCTATATTGATCGCGGGGACGGTCAAAAAGTCGAACAGATCGACAAAGCAACACTTAGCGAAAACGATAAAACGCAAACTTTACAAGATTACTTGCATGAGCAGCATTTTTATCAGCCCTTTCGCAAGATGCCGCGCACCTACCCAAAGCGCGCATATGATTGCCTTTACACCTATACGGCGCGGGATTGGATGCTCAATGATAAGCATCGCGGTAAACAGCCGATAAAGTCTCGCGAGGATTTGATCGCACGCGCGGCCAGTGACCCATCCCTACAAAACGAGTTGCACCCGCACATCCTCCTCCTCCATGATCAGGACGGCATGGTTGATGATGCCATTGCGCTGATCGAATGGTTTAGGGTCGAGGGTTTCGAGTTTTTAGATTTTGGGTAAAAAAAACTGACGGGGGCTTTGTATAAATGGAGCGGGCGATGGGAATCGAACCCACGTATGCAGCTTGGAAGGCTGCCGTTCTACCATTGAACTACGCCCGCTCATCACAGAGATTTATTGCTTATATCTCCTCACATAAAAAATCAAGTGCTAGTTACAAAATTATATTTTATATATGTAAAATATTTACCGTTATTACGCCAAGCCACTTAATCCGTGAAACATATTAATGTTGGACCCCTTGCGATATCGTTTTAACCGTATGAAAAACATGCAGATGCGCAAAGAAAACGATCATACCTTTCTATTCCTGCAAACCTGTACCGATGAGCAGCATTATCTCGCGCGAAATTTGCATTATGGGCTTAACAGTGGGTCTGGTTGCAACAGGGATACAGCTGACTAAGTTCGTGTCGATCTATTATGTCGATAACTCGGCCTATATCCCCGAGATGATTGCACTGGATTCTGTGATTATCCTGCTCTTCTACAATCTGCGCAGCAAACCCATAGAGGGTGATATTTGGAGCGGCCTGAGCATAGTCGCCTGCGCGGTGGCATTGTATTTAGATAAACTATCTTGCGAGTAGTTCAAATCTCATTTAGAATGAATATATAAAGTACCGGGCCCCGCTGGCATTTGCCGCCCCCAAATGCGATGTCGGTACCGTCCTCGCCGAATAAACGGCATTTATAGGGGATCGCAAACACTACGAAGGGGCTATCATGGATCAAATTCTATCGCTATTGACTGTCGATTTACTCGACAAACCCGCATGGATGTGGGGTACATTTTTATCACTTGTTCTGATTTTACTTGTTTTGGATCTGGGGGTTTTTAATCGTAAAAACCATGAGATCGAGATCAAGGAAAGCCTTTATATGTCGGCCTTCTATATCTCGATTGGTCTATTGTTCGGCGGCTGGATATGGTGGGAGCTAGGGCAACAAAACGCTATTGATTACTGGACAGGCTTTGTCGTCGAAAAAACACTGGCGATGGATAATATTTTTGTCATTGCAATGCTTTTTGCCTACTTCAAAATCCCGCGACTATACCAGCACCGCGTGCTATTTTGGGGGATACTGGGCGTTATAATCTTGCGCGGCATTATGATCGGGGTCGGTGCAGCGCTGCTGCATGAATTTGAATGGCTTCTATACGTATTTAGTGCGTTCCTTGTCTTTACGGGCGTGAAGATGCTCTTTTCTTCCGAGGAGGACGAGCCGCATATCGGCGAGAATTTTGTCCTGCGTATGATGCGAAAATATTGCCGCACGACCGATGATCTGCATGGTGATAAATTCTTTATCCGCCAGCATAGCGAAAAAGCAGGCAAAGTCGTGACATACCTCACACCGCTTTTTGTCGCACTGGTTATGATCGAGATTGCCGATGTGATATTTGCGGTGGATTCCATCCCTGCTATTTTCGCTATCACGCTTGATCCATTCATTGTCTATACGTCCAATATCTTCGCCATACTTGGCTTGCGTGCACTTTATTTCGCTCTGGCTGCTATGCTCAATCGTTTCATCTATCTGCAATACTCCCTCTCGCTCGTGCTTATTTTTATCGGCGCTAAAATGTTCATTATTGATATATTTAATATAGAGCATTTCCCGCCGCTGCTCTCGCTTGGCATCACGGTAGGAATACTGATCGGAGGGGTTGGCCTGTCGCTGTGGAAAACGCGGAGCGAAGTAACCCAAACAAACCCATAAAAAAAATGATAAACGAGGGCTTAATAGAATAAAAAGCCGTTGACATTAGGCTCAAGCGATTCTAAATCAGGACGCAAGGTTTTTAAACTGCCGCATGCGGCGGGTATCTTTATTAACAAAACAACGACAAAGACAAAAGGAATATAAAACATGTCTAAGGAAAAGTTTGAACGGAATAAGCCGCATGCCAATATCGGCACAATTGGTCACGTTGACCATGGTAAGACGACACTGACAGCGGCGATTGCTATGAAGTACGGCGCTGGTGAGTCTGTTGACAAGATCGACAAGGCCCCTGAAGAGAAGGCTCGTGGTATCACGATCTCTACAGCGCACGTTGAGTATGAAACAGACAACCGCCACTACGCGCAC
>JAHQVU010000062.1 GCA_019634145.1 Micavibrio sp.
AACGAGAAAATTACTCCCCCTAAAACGCCCTTCTATAGATCCATCACGGGCATATATACTCAGTTTTTTTCCCGAGCTAATATCAAGAACCCTAATAAACCTACTTAAATTTTCTTCATTTATAATCCGCCCCTGTTCATCAAGAAGATTGCTCTCGACTAAGGATACAGATATAAGCTTTGCCTCCCGATCAAACATTTCAAGGCGCGCTTGAATTATCTGATTGTGATACTGCCCCAAATAATTAATCAAAATGATAAAAACGAGTAGCGCAATGAGATTTATACCTAAGATTTTAAGCGTGAGCTTAGTTATTCGACGCTCACTCCCCCCCCAATATAGGTCCAGCAACTTACCAAGCTCTGAAGCACCCCATTCCTGTATATGCTTATTTTTGACGTTAATTTTCACGATATTTATACCCTATGCCGTAAAGGGTTTCTATTTCGTCAAAAGATTCATCAACCTTTTTAAATTTTTTTCTAACGCGCTTTATATGCGTATCAATAGTGCGGTCATCAATATACATATCATGCCCATAGGCAGCATCCATTAACTGGTCACGGCTTTTTACATGCCCTGGCCGTTCAGCCAACGCTTTTAGCAGCATATATTCGGTAACTGTAAGGTTTACTGACTGGCCGCTCCACATACATAAATGCCGTTCATTGTCCAAACGTAATTTCCCGACATGAACCTCGCTTTCCTCACCTTTACTGTCCTCACCTTTTGTTTCGAGCTGTGAACGACGAATGAGTGTCCTGATACGCTCTAATAGCAACCTTTGAGAAAATGGCTTGGAGATATAATCATCCGCGCCCAAACGCAGCCCCAATATCTCATCAATCTCATCGTCTTTTGATGTTAGAAAAATAACAGGAATTGCTATTTGACTGCGGAGCTTCTTCAACAGCTCATGTCCATCCATACGGGGCATTTTAATGTCAAGGACAGCCAGATCAGGCTTAGAAGCTACGATACCCTCATACCCTTCATATCCGTCATTATAGGATAAAACCTTATACCCTTCGGCCTTTAAAGCCATTGATACAGATGCAATAATATTTCTGTCATCATCGACCAGCGCAATTGTATAGCTCATGCAAGGGTATATCCTTAAACGTTATCTAGCCATTATTTTACCTGATTTGGTCCGCGAGATAAAGCGAACCGCATATCAAAACACGGCAATCCGTTCCTTCACGCTCAACGACCTTTAGTGCAGCCTGTATATTCTCAGCACTTTCAAACGTAATGCCCTCATAAACGCTACTTAACTCCCTAACTGTCTCAACGTCAACACACCCACCCACACCTATAAGTGGTATATATATTAGATTATCCACATATGGCAAAATGATATTGAGATACCCTTCATAGTCCTTATCATCCTTCATCGCAAAAATGACAGAAAGAGGCTTATCATCGACCGACCTCCTAGTCTGTAGCTGACTCGCAATCGCTTTAGCCGCATGTACGTTATGACCGCCGTCAAACCAAACCTCTAATTGGCTATTTACGGCTATTTGCTCCATACGTGCTGGCCACTGGGCATTTTCAACACCGTACGCCAATGCGCTTTCTGGCAATTTCTGCGCTATATTTGCGGCAAATAAGCCAGCCAGCGCCAGCGCTGAATTACAAACCTGATGCGCGCCCACCAATGCAGGCGCAGGAAGCGTACAGCTATAATCACGAAAACAAAAAACAAATCCCCCACCCTCAACAGGCTTAAAATCCCAATCCCGCCCAAATACATATAGCGGAGCACCCAATGCATCAGCTCGCGCCTCCACAACCTCAAGAACACACTCCATATCATCCTGCGCGCCCAATACACACGGCACGCCGGCCTTCATGATTCCCGCTTTTTCAGCAGCAATCTCCACAATACTCTCGCCCAAATATTCGGTATGGTCGTAAGAAATAGAATTAATCAAACATACTAGCGGCGCCTCAACAATATTCGTGCAATCCAAACGCCCGCCCATACCCGTTTCCAAAAGACAATAATCAGCAGCTGTACGAGAAAATGCAGCCATCGCCATAGCTGTCGTCACCTCGAAGAACGTGACCTCCCCACCAGCATTGAGAGCCAGCGCTTCATCGATCAACCCCTCCAGCGCCCTATCACCAATCTCTTCGCCCGCAAGCACTATCCGCTCGTTAAAGCGCTTCAAATGCGGTGATGTATAGACATGAACACTTTTACCGGCGCGCTCCAAAATCGCCCGCATAAACGCCAGCGTAGAGCCCTTACCATTCGTACCCGCAATATGAATGATAGGTGGCAGATGCGCTTGCGGCTCACCAAAAGCCGTCAATAAATTCAAAAAAGGAGGGCGAAAAGACAGATCAATCGCCTTATGACGATTAAGCGTAAAAAGCTTATGCAGCTTTTCTTCTAATGTCTGGTTCGTATGTGTAAGATCGGACTCGTACATCGCCCGTACGCTGCCTTTAAGCGGCTTTTTTGGATTCATCATCCATAAGCATATTTAGAATACGCGATAGTGTTTCATGCAGATCCTTACGCTCGACAACAATATCGACAATCCCATGCTCACGAAGATATTCCGCTGTCTGGAAATCAGCTGGCAATTGCTCACGCACAGTCTCTTCAATCACGCGGCGACCGGCAAATCCAATTGTAGAGCCAGGCTCGGCCAAATGAATATCACCGACCATCGCAAACGAAGCAGAAACACCACCTGTAGTCGGGTCAGTCAACAACACAATATAAGGCAGCTTCGCATCCTTCACCATCTCTACCGCAATGATAGAGCGCGGCATCTGCACGAGGGATAACATCCCTTCTTGCATACGCGCACCGCCTGATGCGGGTATTGTAATAAAAGCAGCTTTTTCCTTAACTGCGGTTTCCGCGGCCTTCACAATGGCTTCACCCACAGCAGACCCCATAGACCCGCCCATAAACCTGAAATTAAATGCCGCAATTACGACCTTCTTGCCGCCAATCGTACCTTTGGCCAGCGTCATCGCGTCCTTCAAGCCTGTTTTCGCCTGCGTATCTTTTAGGCGATCAACATACTTCTTACGATCTTTAAATTTCAAAGGATCAAGCGCTACTTTCGGAAACTCGATCGTCTCATACTTCCCGTCATCAAACATGATAGCAAGGCGCTTTTTCACGCTCAGGCGCAAATGATGCCCACAATGATAGCAAACATTATGCTTATCTTCGAGATCACGATGAAACAGCATCCCTTCACATGAGGGGCATTTGCTCCACAAATTGTCAGGGACTTCCTTCTGTTCACCAACCAGTGAGCGAATACGGGGACGAATATAATCAGTTAGCCAGTTCATGAGTCTCGTTTCTAATGAGTTAATTAATAAAAATCAATCCGTTTCTTAGGGCTGTCCACTTATCGGCTTATCTTGACCGAGAATACAATTCGGGTACATCCAGCTTTTCTGTTTCAATATTTAATGTCATTTATTTTCCCCCTATTTGACTATACGCTAGCCTTCATATTGGGATATGTCAATCCAAAGCGTTTCGCAGCGCTCGCACTGTGGCCAAAGCACTATCCACACCGCTTTCATTTAAAGCTCTCACAATAGCCGAACCAACTACAATTCCATCAGCCACCGCGCCCATTGACGCCGCGTCCTCTGGCGTAGAAATGCCAAAGCCAATCGCAATCGGCAAGTTTGTTTTCGCCTTCACAGCTTCGATTGCAGGGCGTAAACCCTCTGGGCTGGCCTTCGCCGCACCTGTAATGCCCGTAATCGAAACATAATAAAGAAAGCCACTCGCATCCTCGAGAAGTGTATCAAGCCGCGCCTCATCCGTCACAGGTGTAATCAGGCGGATCAAATCCACCTGCCCAGCCAAAGCAGTGCGCAAGGCCTCACCCTCTTCAGACGGCAAATCAACAATAATCAGCCCATCAACACCCGATTCAATTGCTGTTTTGGCAAATGTTTCAACGCCATATGCAACAATCGGGTTATAATAGCCCATCAAAACAATCGGCGTTTTGTCATTCTCTGCCCTGAATTCACGCACCATATCAAATGTACGGTGCATATTTGCGCCCGCCGCCAGCGCGCGCTCCGATGCTTGCTGAATCACAGGACCATCAGCCACAGGGTCAGTGAACGGCATCCCCAGCTCGATTATATCCGCACCCGCTTCAGCCAAGCCTTTAAAAGCCTCCAGTGAAGTCTCATAATCCGGATCACCGCCCGTAATAAACGTAACCAACGCAGGTCTATCCAGCGCCGCAAATGTTGTCTCAATTCTACTCATTAAAACCCCCTCAATAATGTGTTCAATTTTCTTTTATACTGAGCACGAGAAGCGCAGCCTATATTAATATGTAAGCAACGAATATCGCAGTAGAAAAGAAAAGTAGGGAAATTTAAACCCCTATATGCACCAAAACCTCATGCAGCCCTTCCTCGAAGAACCTTGGGCCATAAACTTCAAAATCCGTCTTATAACGTCGTGAAAGATCACTTGACCATATCGCTTCCCATGTCTCGATCAGAGCTTTTGGCTGCTCTCCAGCGGCGCTCATAACGCCGTACTCACCGCCTTCAACACTGACTGCATAAAGATCAGCTTGCGCACCGGCCTGTTTCACGCGGTATCCGATCGTAATGCGGTATGGCTTTTCGTGATCGCCCTCATAATCCGAATAAACGGCATAGATCACATCATCAACCTTACCATCCACCGCTTGGCCAACGCTTTCTTTAAAAAAACGCTCCCACAATTCATTGATATCTTCACTGGCTTTTGTATTATCGGTCACAACCGAAACCCCGACAACCTCAAACGCTGAAACTTCGGCCAATCCTGCCCTTACTTCATACTGGCTCATAGCTCGACACCCAACATCTTGGCAACCGTAAATATATCCTTATCGCCCCGACCCGATAAATTCACCACAATAATGTGATCCTTGGGGAGATCCCCCGCAATTTTACCGACATAGGCCAATGCATGCGCCGTTTCCAGCGCAGGGATAATACCCTCAAGCTGTGAGAGCAATTGAAACGCTGCCAAAGCCTCATCATCCTTGATATTCACATAGTCCACGCGTTTTTCATCAAACAACCACGCATGCTCAGGGCCAATCCCCGGATAATCCAAACCGGCAGATATAGAATGCGGCTCAATAATCTGCCCATCCTCACTCTGCAGAAAATAGCTTGCCATGCCGTGCAAAACACCCAAACGCCCGCCATTAAGGCTAGCCGCGTGCTTATCAGTGTCCACACCGTAACCTGCCGCTTCCACACCATACATTTTGATATCCATATCATCTAAAAACGGGTGGAAAAGCCCCAGCGCATTTGACCCGCCGCCGATACATGCAACCAAACTATCCGGCAAGCGCCCTTCGACCTCCATGATCTGCTCGCGCACCTCTTTACCCACAATGCTCTGGAACGTACGCACCATCTCTGGAAATGGATGCGGGCCGCCCACTGTACCGATCAGATAGTACGTGTCACGTACATTGGTCACCCAATCGCGTAAAGCCTCGTTCATCGCATCTTTCAGCGTTTTAGAGCCGCTAGTTGCCGCGCGCACTTCCGCGCCCATCAATTTCATACGAAACACATTAGGGGATTGGCGCTCGATATCCTTTTCGCCCATATAGATAATGCATTCGAGGCCAAACAATGCGCACACAGTCGCGGTTGCCACACCATGCTGCCCTGCACCCGTTTCCGCGATTATGCGCTTCTTACCCATTCGCTTGGCCAACAGAACCTGCCCGATACAATGATTGATCTTATGCGCGCCCGTGTGATTCAAATCCTCACGTTTGAGATATATCTTCGCGCCGCCATAGTGCTCGCTCAAGCGTTCGGCGAAATAAAGCGGGTTTTTCCGCCCGATATATTGCTTGGCCAATTCATCAAATTCCGCCCAAAAAGCCGGGTCGTCCTTCGCCTGCTTCCACGCGGCCTCGACCTGCAGGATCAAAGGCATCAAGGTTTCGGAGACATAGCGCCCGCCATAGCTCCCGAAATGCCCCTTATCGTCGGGCATATTTCTGTAAGAATTACGAATTTTTTCTATCATGATAAGGGTTATAGACGAAAGCACACCCTTTTGAAAAGGCTAAAACACTTGCAACCACACACAATCACCATGTCCAAACAGGAAAAACACGCCTTGATAATACTCATATGAATATAATGGAAAATAAACTTACAGCCATATAAATGAGCCAAAACAAGTCGAGTGACCGCTTAAAAAAAAATGAATAAATTCCTAAAACTTGCTATTCATATAAAATAAACACCCTAAATCCATAAAACAAACTGAATAAAGAATCATATAATTCAAGGAACTACACCCACCCCCCTATAAAACGGGATACAAACTGAAAGAATTAAAGGTCTTTGAGAGCACTTAAAAAAAACCTAATTTAAGGCTCGGTTCTTAGCGCCGCATCAACGTAAATCGGCTGTAGCGCAAAATTACAAAGCAAACCTCTACAGTAAAGCCTTAAAAATCTCTCTTCAGCACCATATTCCCTATAAACTCATGACCTTCATCATAATCGACAACGCCCCCGCCAAGCTGAGCTGACCAGCGCCCGTCTTTATACGTTACAAACGCTTCAACCGCCGGAACATCATCCGCAACGCCGCCTGCAACGCGCCAACCAAACTGGTCTTTCAAAGTGCCAGTAGCCTGAACCAACGCTGCATAATGCGTATCGTCTTCACTAAAACCATTTACGTTTTTAAATTGGGTATAACGCACTTCACCAAGGGTGCTTAGCTTCACATCAGGTACGATATCATAATGCTTAACAGCATACATATAATGTACCTCTTGCGCTGTACCTGCTGGTCCTGCGCCAAAATTCGTATAATTATAACCCGCCTTGACATCATCACCAGATATATCAAACCCGGCTCCTACAATAGCCGCATCAAAACCAGGCCCATTAGGATTTCCAAATTCACTAAACTCCTGATCTTTGGTGCCGCCCATAACATGCCAGCTCGCCGTATAATCATCCGCGATAGCTTGGTTTGCTGACACCTGCGCGCCAATCACACCGCCCTGAATAGAAAGCTGGTCACTTAAATAAGCGCCCATCATACCACCATCGAATTCATTGCCAGTCATGCGACGCCCAAACGGAGGTAATACACCGCCCTTAACCGTAACAGCACCAAAATCATAAGCCGCTGTTAAAGTATGCGCACGTATATTAATATCACTTTTTAAATCCCCCGCATCTTCCAAAATCAGGTCAGGCAAAACCTGCACCGTCCAATCTCCATTCTTTGCCGTCACAACCATCTCTGGATACCAAAGATTAGTTTGCCTGTCGCCATTCTCCAACAAAACCCTATTAAATCCAGAGATATCCCAATTATCAGCCTCAGCCGACATAGTCATAGCCCCAGCAATAAGCATTAAAGCTGATGAATTATAAATTTTACGCAGTTGCATTTCATATCCTTTTATTTTTGTTAAGTAAAAATAAATTAACCATAACAATAAAATATGCAAATATATGTCGTGACAATCCGACAACATATGTCGTACAATCTCGACAACACAACGAAAGTCTTAAAGTGATTAACGATATATTTGAAACACTCGGCTTTAAGGAAGAAGAGACAAAGACTTACCTAGCCTTGCTGGATACTGGCCCATCCAGCGGAGGTGATCTTTCCAAAAAACTCGGCATGCCAAGACCAACCGTTTACGGCTATTTAGAAAAACTGGTGTCCGGCGGACTTGTTACGCAATCCATACATCGCGGAGTCAAGGTTTTCACACCAGAATCAGGAGAACGTATCCGCGTCCTTTATAAACGCAAGATAGAAGACCTACGCACCAAAGAAAAAGCGCTCGACAATGTTATACCCAAACTAGAAAAACGCTCTGGCTTAAACCTCATGCGCCCAAGAATACATTTTTTCGAAGGACGAAGCGGTATGGAAGCCGCACTACAGGATAATTTATCTTACAGTAATTTAACAATGCTGGCTTTTTGGTCTATCCGCTCCGCTATCGAAGCCACATCCGAAGAGTTTTTCTGGTATCTCAATAAAGAACGGATCAAACGCGACATGCATTTAAGAGGTATATGGCCGCCTGAACAAGCTGTAGATGTCAAACGCTATCCCTTCATGGGCGTAGGAAAAGACTTTAAACGAGAAATCCGTGTTGCCCCTACAGGCATAGATTCCTCTATGGGATATTGGATCTATGCGAACAAAGTCCTCTTTGCCTCGTCCAGCGCGGAAAGCTTCTGCTTTGTAATAGAAAGCAGTGAATTAGTAGAAATGATGAGCAACCAACATAAAGTAATTTGGGATATTTCAACACCAATCACCCCCAAACAAGAAGACATGAGGCCCTTCTTGAATGATTTATACAACGATGATTAACCCTTCACCGCGCCTAAAAACGCCTTAATCTTCTCCACCGACTTCACACCGCGATTTTCTTCAACGCCGCTCGACACATCCACAGCCATAGGAGAAAGCGCCGCAATCGCACGCCCGACATTCCCCACAGTCAAACCGCCAGCCAGCATCCACGGCTTCGTAAATTCATGCCCCGCCAAAATGCCCCAATCAAAACTCTGCCCCGATCCGCCAAAGCCCTCAGACGGCGTATCGCATAAAATCCAATCGCTAACCGCTTCATATTCGCGGATCTTGGTGGCATCTTCTGGCGCTCCAATCGGCAAGGCCTTCATGACCTCTAAGCCCGTAAGCGCCTTAATCTCAGAAACGCGACTGACGCTCTCATCCCCGTGAAGCTGCACCATATCCAACTGTACGCGCGCGCACACAGCCTCAACTTCCGCATCGCTCGGGTTCACAAACAACCCGACGCCGCGCACGCCAGTAGGCAGCATTTGCACAAGCTCATAGGCAATATCCGGCTCAACATAGCGCGGTGATTTCGGATAGAACACAA
>JAHQVU010000063.1 GCA_019634145.1 Micavibrio sp.
AAAATGATAATATCAATACATGAAGCCAACAATCAAACAACTGGAGCACTTAATCGCCCTCCATGAAGAGGGTTCGTTTAGCCGCGCCGCCGATAAATGCTTCATCACTCAAAGCTCTCTAAGCGCCAGCATCAAAGAGCTGGAAATCATCCTCGGCCAGCCCCTCGTCAACCGATCCCGCAAATCAACAAGCCTTACAGCCTTAGGACTCGAAGCCCTAGAGCAAGCTCATATTATCATTACTGCTACCAATGCCATCACGACCCGTGCGCAGCACTATACCAAACCAATGTCCGGCACATTGCGCATTGGCATCATTCCGACGATCGCGCCTTATATATTGCCAAACTTACTCCCACTCTTTAACGAAAAATATCCCGATCTCGATCTACGCCTGCAAGAAGATCAAACCGATAATATCATATCCTCCTTGCATTCGACACAGGTCGATCTCGCGATTTTGGCCTTTCCTTACGAAACACCGGGCCTAAAGCAGACAATCCTTCACGAAGAACCATTCTTAGCCGCCCTCCCCAGCGGCGCGCCCCATGCCGATAAAATCAGGATTAAGGATTTACAGCCCGAACACATCCTCCTCCTCGAAGATGGCCACTGCCTTAGAAAGCACGCACTCGATGCCTGCAGCCTTCAACTCCCAAAACAGCGCCAAGCCTTCCGTGCCTCATCTCTTCCAACACTCATCGAGATGGTGCGCAGCGGTCAGGGCATGACCCTTCTCCCTCAAATGGCTTGCAGGCAAGGTGCACTTCCAAAAGGAATCGACATCCTTCCATTCTGCGATCTCCCCGCACCCAGCCGCCAGATTGGCCTGTGCTGGAGTGAAAAGAACGCGGCGCGTCATAATTTCGACACCATTGCGATCGAAATAAAAAACTGCCTACAAATTTGATGCCCCCTTGTGATAATCAAATGATAATCAAAAACTTGCATTTTCCATTACGCAGGATTATAAATCGCGCTATGAGCGAAAAAAACGAGTATCAAAGAGATTTTTCATCTGAGCAAGAGCAAGAAGCAATGCGTACAAATAAGGACGCAAGCAACGCTGCGGCGCATTCAGAGTGCAAAGATCAAAGATACCCTTATACAGTCGCTGCGATGTATCGCTTTGTCCCGATAGCGGACATCGAGGCTTTGCGCGCTGAAATCTATGCCTATTGTGATGCGAACGTACCATCAATTTGTGGCACGCTATTACTCGCGCCTGAAGGCATCAACGGCACCATCGCCGCTCACCAGCAAGATATGGATAAGATGGTTGCTTTCCTTGATGAAAAACTCGGCGTGCGCTCGGCCAACGAGCCAGCCTGCGAGTTCAAATTCTCTCACGCTTCCAAACAGCCCTTCAACCGCTTTAAGGTTCGCCCGAAAAAAGAGCTGATTACCTTGCGCAAACCCGAAGCCAATCCCCATCAAAAGGTCGGAACATATGTTGAGCCGCAGGATTGGAATGATCTGATAAACGATCCCGAAGTCTTACTCCTCGACACCCGCAACGACTATGAGACAAAAGTCGGCATCTTCGAAGGCGCGGTTGATCCTAATACAAAAATATTCACCGAACTGCCGGAATGGATTGAAGAAAACCTCGACCCCACCAAGCATAAAAAAGTCGCCATGTACTGCACAGGCGGCATCCGCTGTGAAAAAGCCAGCTCTTACATGCTCGCCCAAGGGTTCGAAAACGTCTATCACCTCAAAGGCGGTATTCTGGACTATCTCGAAGCCATTCCAGCCGATCAGTCAAAGTGGAAAGGTGATTGCTTCGTTTTTGACCAGCGCGTTGCCGTAGGGCATGAGCTTAAAGAAGGCGAATGGGTCGTTTGCCATGCCTGCCGCGAGCCACTATCGCCAGAGGACTGCGCGCGCGCAGAATACGAAAACGGTGTATCCTGTCATCACTGTAAAGATAGCCTCACACCCGAGCGCGAAAAAGCCCTTCGTGATCGCCAACGCTTTTACGCTGAAAAATATTCCTCATAACAAAAATTAGAAATACGTAAAATATTTTTGACATTTCCTTGGTCAAAGCTTTAATTTTTGTGATCACAATCAATAAATAAAAAGAGTAAAAAACAGAGATTTTTTCTTGGCTACGCCCAATTAAAAATTTTAAATCCCGCATATTGTCCTTATAATGCGTGTGATGAATATATGCCCAATCCTCTATTCTTTCCGCCGCTGTCCCTACGCCATGCGTGCGCGCCTAGCGATTAAGGTCAGTCAAAATACAGTTGAGCTTCGCGAGATCGTTCTACGCGATAAACCCATGCACATGCTTGAGATTTCACCGAAAGGAACAGTTCCCGTCCTTCTTCTACCCGATGATAGCGTCATTGACGAAAGCTTGGACATCATGCTCTGGGCACTGTCACAAAACGATCCCGAGAATTGGCTGGAAAACAGTACCGAGAGCCTCGATCTCATCGCCCGTAATGACCAAGAATTTAAGCCCCTGCTCGACCGTTACAAATATCCGGCGCGCTTTGAAAATGTAGATGAGCAGTTAAATTACGATTCGGCGCGTATAATATTACAGGGCCTTAATGAGCGTATTGCCTCCAAAGGCTATCTCATAGACACCGCCCCGCGCCTTGCAGATTTTGCGATATTTCCATTTATACGCCAATTCGCCCATGTAGATCGAGACCGTTTTAACGAACTGCCTTTCCCTGCCCTTCAAAACTGGCTAGAAATGCACAAGCAAAGCTCCCTTTTCAAATCCATCATGCCAAAATTTAAATTATGGACACCAGGCTCAGAGCCCTTATTTTTTTGAAAATTCATGCTCCTCAGGTGGGTTATTGATCTCCCCACGACGCAAGCCTTCCGGCCTGTTATGACGCTTTACGCGATGCTCACGCCCACCAACAACACGCGCAATCTTATCAGCCATTTTCGCGCGATCCTCAGCCGGTAATTCCTTCGCCATCTTGCGAATTCCCTCAATTTTCATGGCCATAATTTCATCTTGAATACTCACCAACTTGGAAACATTTTCATCAAAAGCTTCTTCCTCAAACGTTTCGGCCGATAAAATCTTTATCAATTCCGCCCGCTTCTTACGCGCATCATTCCCCAAGGGACGAATATCTTTAAAGGCCGCTTGAAAACTACGTCCAACGATATTACGAGCCTCCGGTGATAAATCATGTGAAACCTTATGCCACGGCTTATGACTCCACTGACGATAGGCTATACCGCCTGCCACACCGATAAAAAGGATATTCATTAAAATAGAGAGCGTCAGGGCTACTTTAAATCCTTCTCTCATGATTCCACCTCGCTTAGAAACTGACTGGCCATATATTGATCATTAATCACTAAAAAGGTAGAAACCTCTTCCGTGCCATTCATGCTATCGGTAACGAGGACATTTTCATATCCGAACATACCGGCCACAAATCCAAAAAGCACCAAAGCAGCGACAACAAAAACCGGCTGCGGCAAGTAAATATAATCCGAAACCGTTTCTTTCAAGCCAACAAAAAAGTCTCGAAAACCACGCTGCTCCTTAATATCTTGTGGCATCATCACTGCACGCGCCGCGATATTATGCGCCAACATTTTTGGCGCTTTCACCGTGGCTCTTCGTGCCAATAAACTATCCAGTTCTCGATCATCCATAATTTTTATCTCTCCCTAATTCTTCCCTATAATCCGCCAGCTTCTCCCTCAATGCCGCCTTCGCGCGCATCAGCAAAGATTCAAGCCCCTTAACACCGACCTCCAGAATTTCGGCCGCCTCCTTATTACTTACCCCCTCATAAAAACACAAATTCAGTGCAACCTTTTGCCGCTCCGGCAAAGACTGAATTGCCTCTTCCAATAATCTTTGCTCTTGATCCATTTCCAGCTTCTTATCCGCTTTTATTCGATCATCTTCAAACCCCTCGATAACACCATCGGCCGCAACATATTCGCCTTTGCGTTTTCGCATGCGATCAATCGCTAAATTACTCACAACACGATAAAGCCATGTACTTAATTTAACGCCTCGGCTCGAATCATAACTCTGCGGCTTAATCCAGAGTTTAAGCAAGGCATCTTGAACAATGTCTTCTGCCTCACCACGCTCACCACACATACGATAAGCAGCAGCAAAGAACATATCCGTATAACGCTCTGTTAAAACTGCAAAAGCCTGATGTTCGCCGTTACACACGCGCGCCATCAGGCTTTCATCAGTCTCTTGCAATTCCTTGTCCATAGAAGGCTTATATGCGCCCAACGCACCCAAAATTGCAAGTTCTCTTTACTCTGCCGGAGCTTCGACTTCGCCCTCGATGGCTTTTTTACGCTTTTCTTTCCACTTGGTTTTCATGGCCTCGTATGACTCATGCGCTTCTTCTTTCGTCACATTTCCATCGCCATCGGCATCCATTTTGGAAAATTTCTTATCCATATGTGTTTGAAACTCTTCTTGTGATATCACACCATCTCCATCGATATCATGCTTTTCAAACATCTTCTCACCACGATGCCCTTTATCGCCTTCATGGTGACCAGCAAGAGCCGGTGTCACAGTAAAAGCGAGAGCTACAGCACTTAAAGTCATAATCTTTTTCATAGTTATTTCCTCTTACGGTTTGTGTTACAGTTAGTACGAAACAGTTATTTAAACCCTTCGCAAAAAAATCAAGAAAATGACCATGGCTGAAAAAAACAGAAAATCACAGTCCGATCGCGCAAAGTCATTAGACAAATCTACGCGCTCTATTCTAGATCAGCAATTGTGGCTACGTATTCTATACGGTATGGCTCTTGGCGTTCTGGCTGGCTGGCTTTTATCGCCCGAAGGCTTAGGGATTTGGGAAGAGGAACTCGCCCAATCAATCGGTGAATGGCTCGCCCTGCCCGGCGTCATTTTTCTAGGACTGCTAAAGATGGTCATAGTCCCCTTAATTGTATGTTCCATCATTCTCGGTATAGCAGAGAGCGCCAGCATGGATTTCTTAAAGAAAATCGGCATTCGCATCATCCCCTATTTTATCCTGACAACTGCCTGCGCCATTACGATAGGCATTGTGATTACAACAATTATTCAGCCCGGCAGCGCAATCGACCAAACCATTGCTCAAAACGCACTGAACTCCAGCGCAACCGCAGGACAAATTCCGGGACAAACCTTTGATAACCTTAGTATTCCTGCGCGTATAGGCAATGTGCTTCCTTCAAACCCTATGCAGGCTCAGCTAGACAATAATATGCTCCAGCTCGTTATCGGCTCTATATTACTTGGCATAGCCCTTATAACCATCCCCCCTACAAGCGGGAAGCCCTTCAAAGACCTCTGTATGTCAGGACAGGTTCTATCGATGAAAATCGTCAGCTGGGCTATGGCCATCGCACCAATCGCCGTTTTCGGCCTGATCGCAAATGTAGTCATCAAAATGGGCTTAAGCGCCTTAACCAGCGTCGGACTTTACGCCGTGTGCGTGTTGGGTGGACTACTATGCATGCTCTGCCTTTATCTTTTCATCTTAAAAGTCTTCGCGCGCATCTCACCGCTAGAGTTTCTCAAAAACATACGCGAGGTTCAGCTATTGGCTTTTTCAACCTCTTCCAGCGCCGCCACCATGCCATTCACGATCCAAGCTGCCGAGGAAAAATTAAAACTAAGGCCTGATATCGCGCGCTTTGTTGTACCGATCGGAGCAACCATCAATATGGACGGCACAGCCCTATACCAAGGCGTCGCCGCAATCTTCTTATGTCAGGTCTATGGCATCGACCTATCACTCGCTGAAACGATCCTACTTATCCTCACAACTGTAGGCGCCTCAATAGGAACCCCTGCCACCCCGGGCGTTGGCCTCATCGTACTCGCCACAATCCTCAGCGGAATCGGCGTACCGGTAGAAGGTCTGGCATTAATAATTGGTGTCGATCGTATACTTGATATGTGCCGAACCACAGTGAATGTGACAGGAGACATTACAGCCGCAACTTTAATGAATAAATGGATTAAAAAGGACGATAACGCGCCCTCCTCTAAAGGCTTTTAAGCTGGCGCGATATCCAGAACAATACGGTTTCCATAAGTGCTGTTGGGCTTATAACTCTTCGCCATGGTGACCTTGGCATCGCCCTTCAAAGTAATAACCAGTAAAACCTTATCATCGGCCTTTTCAGCGCTATAACCACTGACAATAGGGTTCCCGCCTAAAGATTTTTTAGCCGCCGCATCCCACTCTGTTCCTGGCAATTCAACAACCAACAAATGCTCTGCATTATCCAGCTCATAGGAAAATTTAGGGGTACCGCTAACATCCATCACAAAACGATATTTACCCGGGTGAACGCCGGTCCTTACACCCGTCACACGAAGCGGCCCACTATTACTCGGTGCTGGCTTGACAACGTCTTTTACAGCAGCTTCATGCTGCATTTTAGCTTTTTTCATAGGCTCTATACTGCCATGGGCCATATCATGCTTTACAGTTTTAGGCGGCATCAACCCCAGCTTAGGCTTGATTGCAGCCAAATCTTGGCGCACTGCATCCATTTGACGCTCTAGGCGTAGAACACGGAAATTAATATCCTCATTCACACCCATAGAATCTGCACGCTCTGTATAGCTGCCACTTTCCTTAATGTTAGTCGGATGTACTTTACCACGACTATCCATATGCTGTTCCAAAGGAGAGGGCGAACGATCCTCTTCAACTAAAGTCCATTCAGCATTTTCAACATTTAAAATATCTTCAGGGTTTTCAGATGAAACTCCTGTCTCCGCAGCTTGCCAATCACCGCCACTACATGCAGCTAGCCCAAGCATCAGCGCAGCTAAAGCACATTTCATTTTTAAAGAGGTTTGTTTTGTCATCATAAAACTCCGAACAGCGGAAACAGATATTGGATTCGTTTACAAGATTAGTGTTTCATTGCTGAACACTATACGCAAGAACACATAAATCATTATCCACACAATGACTAAGCCAGCATTAACCACAAATTAACCTTCCCCTGTCACAATGCCCTTAAGAATAACACTAAAATAAAAAATGAGGGTCGCATGTTTAATAAGAAAGAAATTACTTCCGGTATACTCGGATCATTAGAAGTCGCATTGTTTATGCCAAAGGCTATAAAGCGCTTCAAAGGTAACACAGCCTCAATGATTAAATCCTTCGCCATTCCTGTGGCGCTACTTCCATTAACACTTGCCGCCGTATTTTATGTAAGCCCGAATGCCGCCGATTTTAACAGTGAGACAAACCTTGTTCTAACAGGCATATACAGCCTTCGTCTCTTCATATATCTGGCCGCATTTTTTGCCTTTGGCTCACTCATTGCAAAAGCAATGGACAAAACAGAAGAATTTAAAAGCTTCGTAATCGCAAATAACTGGCTCAGCATTCCAATGGCCGCGCTTATGATCGCACCGATTATGTTGACCGCCAGCGGCGCATTTCCATGGGAAAACAGCTATTCATTGATCGTAATGATCACGCTTTACTCCTTTGCATGCACAGCCTTCCTTGCGACATACATCATGCGCATACCATATGAAATGGCCGCATTCATGGCCATAACGGGTATGCTCATCCAGCATAATTCACTCGACTTTGTAAAATGGGCCGCTGTTAATACGATTAATATGCTTGTGTAAAAAAACGAAAACCAGAGATACTAAAGTTTAATACTCGACTTCAACTCTACAAGCTCACGCGCTTACAGCATGTGAGCTTCTTTATTATCGCCGGATAGGTGTCGAGGTTTTTAGCCAAAGCCATATGAGACAATATTCCGACAATCCACAAAATCGTAAGAACAGGCAATGGAACTCCAACCTTAACACCAATAACACCAATACCGCCTGTTATAAAAACCAATACCAAAATAATTAAAACCGCCTGCCCATCATTAAATCCGGCGCGCAAGAAATTATGGTGCAAATGCCCACGATCCGGCCAGAAAGGGTGCTTTCCTTCACACACACGTCGATAGAATTGCGCGCACTCATCCCACACCGGAACAGCCAAAACCCAAGCAACCGCAATCGGCTCAAGAGCCACTGGACCACCATTAGGCGCGAGCTTAATCGCAAACCAACCAACCATAAGCCCCAGCGTCATACTCCCCGCATCACCTAAAAAAGCTGCCGCACGCGCGCGAAGGGGGCTACGCATATTATAAATCTTAAACCCTACCAAAGCAGCCATTAGCAGCAATATGGCCAGCGATAACGGGCTACCATAAACAGAGGCTGCATAATACATCCACCCGCACATAACAAAGCAAATTCCGCTGGCAAGCCCATCCAGCCCATCCATCAAATTAATCGCATTAATGAGCAGAACCAGCGAAATCAAGGAGAACGGAAGAACCATAAAATCCATCCATATTTCGCCCATTCCAAACAAATTACCCAGACTAAGAATTTGCGTTCCCTGACAAATAACCAGCAAACCGGCCGCAATAAATTGCATACCAAATTTTAAAAATGGATGTAGATGCACCGTGTCATCTGCCGCCCCGGTTAACAGCAGCAACGCAACTGCCGAATATAACGGCCAATATGTCAACCAGTCATATCCCGCCATGAACATACAAATAGTAAAAGCAGAAAAAATACATAAACCGCCTATAAGCGGTATAGTGCCCACATGGTGTTTTCGTGAATCAGGTGCATCAACCAAGCCCATAACCGGCGCGATTTTAATAAATACCGGTACCAGAAATATGACCGTTAAAAAACAAACTATCGGCCATACGAAGTTACTATTTGTTTGAACAAAATCCCACATCGGGCGTTATAGTATGCGCCAAAGCGCTTAACTACCAGCCTTAATTTAAATTCGTGCTGGCTTTTCCTGATAAAATCAAGCAACAAACCGAAGTGGATCGAGCGATTTAATTGTGCGCATGGACAAACATCTTGGCCGTTTCAATATTATATCCGCAAGTAAATACGCCCCCATTAATGATGACAAAATGCCATGCGATCCATGCCCTGTGCTGATATAATCACGACCACCCAATGCGCCAATTAAAGGAAAATGATCACGGCTCGTCGTACGCAGTCCCGCGCGATGCCCCACGACCTTCAAATCTCTCGCCAAATTCTCATTGACTGCGGATAGCTTTGCAATATTTTCATCATTATCTTCGGTCTTAGTCTTGCTATGATCCAACCAGCGCTGAAATGTTGCCCCCACAACATGCACGCCCTTTTCATTTGCAGGGCTCATATATCCCCCATAACATAAGCAGGCTTTCAGTTTTTCTGTCGCAAAAGTTCCCCTTACTTCTGTGAGTTGCCCCCTGACAGTCCTAAGCTCAAGCCAAGGGAAAAACTTTTTTGCCGCAAATCCACACGCTAAAACAACTTTATCAGCGCGTATATCTTCCAACGCCTCGATGTGCGTATTAAGGTGAATCTCAGCACCGCGGGTATAAGCATGGCATAGTTTCTCAGGACTAACCGTTCCCGATTCGGGAAGATAAAGCGCAGGATAATCCAAGCCAACTCCTGCAATCTCACTCGCTTCATCTGCATTAACCAGCCTTAAATGCTCTTCTTCCCATCGCCAATTCTGATATGTCTGTGGAAAACGCGTAATCTTTTTCTCGTCATTCATAAGATGCAGCGCGCCACAAGGCCGCCACTCAATTTCGCTTATCTCCGCAAAGCTTCTCACCGCTAGACTGAACGCCGCCGTATAAAAATCACTCTGCGCATCGCGCAATGCTGAAAAGCGCGGGTTATATAACCCCAATGAGTTCCCCGAAGCCCCGCATGCAAGGCTATCATCGGCCTCATAAATAACCGGTTCTGCACCAGCACGCTTTAACACGTAAGCCAACGCACAGCCTGCAAGGCCACCACCTATAATCGCAACCCTCATTGCGTGCCTTTCTCCGGCTCTGGTTTTGGAGTCGCTTTAAAAAAACCCACGCTCATATCCCGCTTACGGCCAAACCCCTGCACTTTTTCCACGATAAAACCTTGCTCTGCCAACCCCCGTCTGACTGCACCTGCTGCGGTAAAGGTCGCAAATCGCGCCCCCTCTTTACTCAACCGCGCCATGTTCTGAAACAAAACTTCGCTCCACATCTCTGGATTGCTAGACGGTTTAAACCCATCCAAAAACCACGCATCGACCTTTGCATCAACTTGCGGCATCGCCTCATTCACATCATCGAATATCAGAGTTAAAAGCACCCCATCGCCCAACTCCACACGATGAAACCCAGGCACCAGCATCGGATAGGCCTCGACCATCGGCTCCAGATACCCCTTAAACTCATCCGACCAATGATATAGATTGGCTAGAATTTCTTCACCATCTAACGGATATTTCTCAAAAGAAATAAAATGAAGCTTTTGCCCAGCATCAGCGTTCTCCCGAAAACATTTCCACGCAGCCAAAAAATTCAGCCCCGTACCAAACCCGGTTTCGGCAATCACAAATTCATCCTTACCCATCCACCCCTCGGGCAAATTATTTCCCTGTAAAAACACATGGCGAGATTCAGCCAAGCCATCTTGCTCGGAGAAGTAAACATCGTTAAACTGTTCTGACTTTGGTGCACCAAACATATAAGTCCTACAATAGCTATGGATTTTAGTTCCGCCCATCCTACATGAATTAAACCAAAAAAGTACATCACAAACAAAGGCACGCAATGACCGACACAAATCCGCTTCTGCAAATTTCGACACTGCCAAACAAAGCCCCCGCTTTCGAAAAAATCAAGGCAGAGCACTATCTCCCCGCCGTTGAGACTGGAATTTCCGAAGCCCGCGCCAATTACGACGCTATCAAAAACAACGAAGACGCCCCGACATTTGAAAATACCATTGTAGCCATGGAAACCGCTGGCGAGACCCTCGATACAGCAACATCCGTATTTTATAACCAACTTTCATGTATGGGCGGCGATGATTTGCACGAATTGGCCGGAAAAATCGGCCCCCTCACCTCGAATTTCGGCAGTGACATCATTCTCGATGAAAAACTTTTCGCCCGCGTTAAAGATCTTTATGACCGCATCGATACACTTGGATTAAATACAGAAGAGCACACACTTCTTGAAGACAGCTATATCGGCTTTGTCCGCGGCGGCGCACTCCTGGGTAATGACAAGAAAAAACGCCTGCGTGAAATCAACGAGCAACTCTCCACGCTCTCCCCTGATTTCATGAACAACGCCAGCAAATCTGCAGAAGCCTTCGAGATGATTATCGACAACGAAGCCGACCTCTCAGGCCTGCCGCAATCGGCCATCGACGCTGCCGCTTTTTCAGCCAAAGAAAATGGGCATGAGGGCAAATGGCATTTCAGCCTCGACTACCCCAGCTACATTCCCTTCGTGCAATATGCCGATAACCGCGAGCTTCGTGAAAAAATGTGGCGCGGTTTCGCTAATCGCGCCTATGGCGACCAGTACGACAATTGCGACAACATCATGAAAATCGTAAATCTCAAGCACGAGCGCGCAAATCTCTTAGGGTATAAAACCCACGCGGAATACGTTCTGGAACGCCGCATGGCCGAAACCCCCGAAAACGTGCTCGGCTTCCTCGACAGACTCAAGGCAACCTATAAGCCAAGCGCCGAACAAGACCTTGCCCGCCTAAAAGAATTCGCTGGCGAAAACGGCCTGAATGAGGACCTAAAGCCTTGGGACATTGGGTATTACAGCGAAAAGCTAAAACAAAAACTCTTCGACTTTTCATCCGAAGATTTCCGCCCCTACCTCCCCCTAGATAACGTCCTGAAAGGCACATTCGAGCATTTCGAAAAACTCTTCAATATCACCTTCGATAAAGCCGCCGGCTATGAAGTCTGGCACAAAGATGTTCAGGTCTTCGATGTGAAAGACAAAGAAAGCGGTGAATTTATCGGCACACTCTTTGCCGATTTCTTCCCTAGGACGGGCAAAAAACAAGGCGCATGGATGACTGCCTACCGCTCCCAAGGCCTATACAACGGCCAAGTAGAACGCCCCGTGATCGCCATCGTTTGTAATTTCACCAAACCCACGGGCGATAAGCCAGCGCTCCTCACACATAACGAGGTTACAACACTCTTCCACGAAATGGGCCACGCCATCCACGGACTTTTATCAAACGTTACGTATCAATCCCATTCGGGAACCTCCGTCCTATGGGACTTTGTCGAGCTTCCATCACAGCTTCAGGAAAACTGGTGCTACGAAAAAGAAACCCTTGATATGTTCGCCGAGCATTACGAGACAGGAGCAAAAATCCCCGAAGAGCTCATCAACAAACTCCGCGCTTCCATGCACTTCATGAATGGTTGGGGTGGCCTGCGCCAGGTTTCACTCGGCACGCTCGACATGACTTGGCACACCACAGACCCAGCAACGATACAGGACGTTGCAGAATTAGAAGACGAGGCCGTCAAAGATTGCGCCCTCTTCCCTCGCCTTGCCGGACCGACATCATCATCGTTCTCCCACATTTTTGCTGGCGGCTATTCGGCCGGATATTACAGCTATAAATGGGCAGAAGTACTCGATGCCGACACCTTTGAACTATTCCAAGAAAATGGCTTGTATGATGCAAAGTCCGCTCAAAGCTACCGCGATAATATTCTTAGCCGTGGCGGAACAGAAAAACCGGCCGTATTGTATCAGAACTTCCGTGGCCGTGACGCCGACCCCGATGCGCTTCTTAGACGCGAGGGTCTTTTGGAAAAGGATGGCAAAGCCGCATAATCCCCTTGATTTTATAGGCTTTTTATCCCATGGTGTTTAATAAGGGTTTTGTGCTTTTATTTCAAAGGGATACCCACCCCATAAGCAAAAATGACGAACGAACTGAGTAAGTCTAAAAGCCATTGAAAATCAATAGGATACAGAAAATGAACACAGAACTGGACGGGAAATACCGCATTACTTCGACATCAAGCTATCAAGGCCCAATTGAGAAAAAAAGCGATGGAGAAACCGAAATAATAAATGGTCAAACCCATCGCACAGATGCGGCTGGCTGCGAATGGACATCAACCTTTGAAATCATTAGTGAAAATCAGGTCAAAATGACCTCTGTTGCCGATGCATCCAACTCATCTATTGATTTCCTTTTGAACGCGCCAGATGGCTCTCCTACACGCGGTCCAGTAACGTATGAGACGATCCTCAAACTCGCGCGCAAAGGTGATAAAATTCAAATGTCAGGACAAATCGAATACGGCAACGAAGTCATCCTTCTTACCATGCGCTCGGCCTAGAATAACTCGGCAAGCATACAACGCGCCGATCCTCCACCGAATTTCTCCATCGTATCGAGTGGCGAAGAAATAATCCCATCGAAATGCTCGTTGATAATTGCAAGCTGCTCAGGGCTCAGACTATCAACAGCGCCTTGTGAAATCGCCAAAAAACGCTCACCGACCGCGTTTTTGACTTCCAGCGCATTGCCGCTAAATGTGCGCAACTGCTCGGCAGTAAAGCGCACAACCTTGTGCGTCTCGTTCAAACGCTCGACCACTTGCTGCGCAGCATCTCCAACGATAACCGGATCACATACACCTGCTAATGTCGTGCCGATCCACATGATACAATCAGTATGATAGACTGGAATTCCCGCATGAGAGCGCGTATCAAAGATCATCGGCTCATAGCCTCGATATTCTGCCCATTTATGCACCAACGCCTCATCAGTGCGACCCGATAGCGCAGCATAACACCGTTTATTGATATGATCAGAGACAATGCTAGCCGTACTTTCCAACGCACGATTATCAATCTCAGTATCCGTCCAGTCTTTCACATCCGGATACAGTCCTGACAGCAGGTCGATTAAATCGCCTGTCCGCTCAGCGCGACGATTTTCATTGAGCATAGGGCATAAGATTAACTCTCCGCTTGCGTGCGTAAAGAACCAGTTCGGAAAAATCATATCGGGCGAACCTATAATGCCTTTGCCCGTTGTAACCTTAACACCATGTGCCAAAAGCTTTTCACGAAAGGCATAAAATTCTTTAAGCGCCGACTTCGTTATTGCTTCACTCGGCTCACCACCTTCAGCCTGATAGGCATTGGTATCCGATGTCTGCGGATTGGCGTAAAATTCCGCTGGTTCGATCATCAAAACATGATTGGTGGATTGCGGCATCGCGCTCATTTATGGCTCCTTGAGAAACTACATGAAAAAAGCTCCGACAGTTCGAAGCCCTTATATTATGCCCAAATATAGTATTAAGAAAAACCCTAAATCAGGTTTCAACCCCAGATAATAGCCGACCCAGCTTATGCTCAATCAAATTTATCGCACGCTCAGTCATTGGCGCAGCATATCCTGTGCGCATCAAGTTTTCATGACGCTGTTTTAAAAAGGAAGCACCAATAACAAAGGCAGGCTTAACCATCGGCTCATGCTGATAAAATACAGCGCGGTAACCGAGCGGATCCACAGAGCGATCACAGCTCTCAACCAGAACTTGCGCGATATCATCTTCCCAATTCTTTTCAGAAAACACCTTGTCAAACAAGTCTTTATTTCCAAGCAAACTCATGACCGGAATCCCCTACGATCTATGTATTTTGGATAAGCACAAAGCCATGCTACATCCATAACTTGACAGTCGTCAACATAAAATGTGGGAAACTTTAACCACAGGCTATTTTAAGGTTTTCACAATAGACATGCGTATGATGAAAAATGCGAATCGCTTAGGCAACGAAACGTTCCAGATAATCCTGATAAGCCAAGGCCAGACCGTCATTAAGAGAAATTTTTGGTCGCCAACCCGCTGAAAAAATAGACGCATTATCCATCACTTTGCGCGGCGTACCATCGGGCATATTGACATCAAAAATAATTTCCCCATCAAAACCAACCGTTTCACAAATCATCTCAGTCAGTTCTGCAATTCGCACCTCTTCAGAACTACCTACATTTAGCGGCACTGCGCTCGAATAATTCTTAAGCGCTAATATCACCGCATCAGCCAAATCATCTATATATAAAAATTCACGCAAAGCGCGGCCAGTTCCCCAGATTTTAAGCTGCTCTGCGCCTTTACGCCGCTCCGCATCCGCTCGCATGATCAGCGACGGAATTACGTGGGAATTTCGCTCATCATAGCGATCACCGATTCCGTAAAGGTTACACGGCATCAACGATATAAAATCACAGCCCTCTTGCTTACGAAATGCCTCACATAATTTTACGCCCGCTATCTTCGCCACCGCATAGGCCTCATTGGTTGGCTCGAGTGGAGCTGACAGCAATGTCTCGGGTTTAATTGGCTGCTCCGCCTCTCGAGGATATATGCACGATGAACCAAGAAAAACCAATTTCTCAACACTCGTCTCATAAACGGCATGAATAACATTGGCCTCGATTATTAGGTTTTGATAGAGAAAATCCGCAGGTTTTGCCTCGTTTGCCGCAATCCCTCCCACTTTTGCCGCAGCCAGTATAACAACATCCGGCTTATTTTTCGCAAACCATGCCCTTACAGCAGCCTGATAACATAAATCCAGCTCGGCACGCGAGGGCGATAATATCCGGCACGGCTCGCAACTTAAAGCGCGAATCACCGCAGAGCCAACCATTCCTCGCCCGCCAGCTACAAATACAGTCTTATTCTTCAATGAAAATGGCGTATCTAACCAGCCTTCTGATTTTTGCATATTGGCTGCTCTTTAATAAGTAAACGATCCGCATCGATCATATCCTTAATCATTTGCTCTAAGGATATTTCAGGTTTCCAGCCCAAGTGTTTTTCGGCCTTACTCGCATCACCCAGCAAAAAATTAAGCTCCAGAGGTCGGAACAATTCAAGATCAACTTTAATCAGCACACGGCCTGTTGCAGCATTTAAGCCGACTTCATCCTTGCCTTTACCTTGCCATATAATCTTCACTCCGATCTGATCAAAAGAAAGGCCGGCAAAATCGCGAACGCTATAGGACCGGCCACTGGCCAAAACGAAATCATCAGGTGCTTCGGTTTGCATCATCATATGCATACCACGGACATAATCACGCGCATCACCCCAGTCACGCACTGAATCTAAATTCCCTAAGATTAAGGGCTTATCAAGAACACCCGCATCCAACTCAGCCACAGCGCGCGTAATTTTGTGAGTGACAAAGCCCTCACCGCGCAAAGGACTTTCATGGTTAAATAGGATCCCGTTACACACCCAAAGCCCATATGATTGGCGGTATATCCGCGCCAAATGATAAGCCGCCAACTTTGCCGCACCATAAGGGCTACATGGCTCCATAGGCGCACGTTCGCTCTGGGGCGCAGGAATAGAGCCAAACATTTCAGAACTTGACGCCTGATAAATACGCGCTGTTCTTTCCTGCCCTGTCACACGAACAGCCTCAAGAACATTGAGCGTGCCATGTGTGTTAATCTCCAGCGCCGAAGCGGGAGTCTCAAAACTCACTTTTACATGACTTAAAGCCGCAAGATTGTAAATTTCATCAGGCCGTATTTCTTTTATTAAATGATTGATATTATTGGCATCGCAAATATCGCCATAGTGAAGCGTAATATTTTCATCGACCAAACCCAGCAAGTCTAATCGGCTCAAACCATCCGCGGGCGAAACATAGGAGTCCCAGCGCACCAATCCATGGATATCGTAACCCAAGCCAACTAAATGCGCCGCGAGATACGCACCGTCCTGTCCTGTTATTCCTGTGATTAACGCAGTCTTTCGCACCATGCCTTTAGCGCCCTATCATTGTATGCTAGCAACTATAAGTTTTAACATACAAAAGAATGACCAATATAAAAAGAAGTAATTGAAACCTTAAAAGCCAAAGCGCTTTTTCTTACCTTCTTCATAACCAAATGGTAAAGGCTCAAAATCAGGGCGTAGGCGCATCTTAGCTTTATTAGTGAGAAACGGCCAAACGACCTGCATCCAAAATGTATCAGGCACATAATCTTTTGTACCAATGTCCACAGGGGG
Source organism: Micavibrio sp. (assembly GCA_019634145.1). Taxonomy (GTDB): domain Bacteria; phylum Pseudomonadota; class Alphaproteobacteria; order Micavibrionales; family Micavibrionaceae; genus TMED27. The sequence goes on from JAHQVU010000063.1 coordinate 16,938, forward strand.
ACGATGTGGCGCATTGTAAAAACTGTTAAATATAATGTCCCAGATCATCACATTCTCACCATAATTGCGGTTACCCTCATGCAGCTCTTTCGAGTGATGCCAACGATGCAATCCGGGCGTATTAAAGATGTAGTTTAGCCAGCCAAAACGCATTTCGACATTACAATGGGTAAGCATGCCTATAAAGGCCGTCACCGCTGACATCCATTTCACCACTTCCATCGGCGCACCCAACGCAATCAAAATGGCCAACCCCAACACAATGCTCACCAGCGAGTCAATAAAATGGAAACGCCCCGTATTTAAAAACCACAGCTTGGTCACACTGTGATGCACCGCATGGAATTTCCACAATAGCGGTGTTTCATGTGAAAGGCGATGTGCCCAATAAAGACCAAATTCAGCCGCTACAACACCTAGAACCACTTGCGCCCACATCGGCCACCCCAAGGGCCAAAAACCAAAACCGCCCTGACCATCCATATAATCAGCCAAACCAATAGTGGTGCTATAAAGCAAAATACCCTGCACCGTGCCTTTAGACGATAGTGTATGCATAATGCTGGCGAAACTCTGACCATCAGGCTTAAGCCATTCGCGCTCATGCGGCATCCATAGCTCCAACCGCCAAAGTGCAGCAATCAAAAACACATAGGCAATATTAAAATAAAGAACCGGATGGCCATGCGAAAAGCCATAGGCCGTAATCGCCATGCACAGCGCAAATAATCCCGGCCACAAAACCCATGAGAGTAAATTTTTAAAAGAATTCATATCTATTTCTCCGCCGCTCTAGAAAGGCGATCATTTATCGCGCGTCCGATCCCCTCTGAAGGCACCGACATTATTGCTATGCGTTCTGCGCCCGCCTCGTCAAGACTTTTGAGCATAGAAAACAGATTGGAGGCCGCATCATAGAGGTCGCCATTCTCACTCAAATTAAGCAGATAACCGTCCGGCATATCCTTGGCATGGCCGCCGCTTTTTATGCCCATAAATTTAATGGAGCCAAATGCGAGCAGTGCCTCACCCTCCTCGACATCCACGGCATTCAGACGCAAGGGCGTGTTCGGCGCATAATGTTTGAGCAAAATCCCTGGCGATTTGGGGCGCTCCTTATCCCCCGCATCATAGGCAACATCGGCGCCCAGCGCCTTTCCCAATTCTTGCGCACAAATCGCACCAGGGCGTAAAATTAGCGGCGCAAGACCGCTCAAATCAACGACCGTAGATTCCAGACCTACACTGCACGCACCACCCGCCAGAATAAAATCAACTTTGTCCCCTAGAGAAACTGCTACATGGGCAGGGGTGGTTGGCGAGAGCGTACCAGATTTATTCGCACTCGGCGCTGCCAATGGCAAGCCGCTTTCACGGATCAAAGACAATGCCGCAGGATGTGAAGGCACGCGCACGGCCAAAGTCTCTAAACCAGCACTGACTAAATCAGAAATACCGCATCCCTCGCGCCTAGGTAAAATAAGCGTCAGCGGCCCCGGCCAAAAAGAGTGCGCCAAAGCTTTTGCCCACTCATTGACCTCGACATAGCGCGCGGCCATATCCAGATTCTCAACATGGATAATCAACGGATTGAAAGAGGGCCGACCCTTGGCCTCAAAAATCTTAGCCACTGCCTGATCATCCAAAGCATTAGCCGCAAGTCCATAGACAGTCTCGGTCGGCATACCAACCAGCCCACCATCACGCAAGATTTGCGCGGCTTCTGAAATTGTCTTAGGGCTAACGGCTTTAATCATGGGTTATGGTGTACACCGCCACTAACCGGTTGATCAACCCCCGTCGTACTTGGCACACTCAAAGGCAGCCCCAAAAGTGAGCGCACTGCCAAATAAGCAAAACCTTCAGCTTCCGTCGCATCACCATTCCATCCCAAATCCTCGACCTCGTGAACATTGCCGCACGCCCGCGCCAATGCTGCCATCAACGCGCCATTCTTACGCCCCCCGCCACAAGCATATATCGCCTTAGGTTTGGCAGGTAAAATCTCAAGCGCATAAACAACCGCCCACACACCCATCGCCAGCAAAGTCGCCATTGCATCTTCAGATGATAAATCCTTAACAATATCCAATGTCCAGTGATTACGGTCCAAAGATTTTGGGGCAGGCTTTTTAAAGTAGGAGCTTGCATCAAATTCATCCAATACACTTTGTGATACCAGACCCGAAAGCGCCACAGCCCCGCCCTCGTCAAAGTCTTTATCAAAGTGCGTCCGCATATAATCATCCATAAGCGCATTGGCAGGGCCACAATCAAAGGCAATCAATTCGTCATCTTCCCCGACATAGGTGATATTACTCACCCCGCCCAAATTCAAAACTGCCGCATTGCTGTGATGCGCTTTAAGCCGAGCGGCATGGTAAAGCGGCAGCAACGGTGCGCCCTCCCCGCCATACTTCATATCATTCGAACGCATATCATTAACAACTCTGATGCCCGTCTCCCGCGCCAATTTTGCCCCATCGCCCAATTGCCATGTGAAGCCTTGATCAGGCAAATGCGTAATGGTCTGCCCATGAAATCCAATCACATCCGCCTCAAACCCGCTGGCCTTCACCGCCTCGATATGAGCATCTGTCACTAGCGTCTCGGCCAACTTCGTATCCCCATCAGGGGCAATGCGGCCAAAACATTTACGCACCGCCTCACGCACATTCACATCATAAGGGTGTGCATAAAATCCGAGTACGTTAACATAATCATCTCCATCGGTCTCCAGCAAGGCGACGTCGATCTCGCCATCCAATACCGTGCCAGACATAAGGCCAATTGCCCTATAGACTTTTTTCTTTTCCATACGTATAAACTTTCCCTTATGAGCAAATATAGATCAGAATTTTTGAATATCCTAGAAGAGCGTGGTTTTATCCACCAATGCTCTGATTTGGAGGGGTTGGACGCTAAATTGAATGAGGGCGTACAAGCCGCTTATATTGGCTATGACCCGACAGGCCCATCACTTCATATTGGCCACCTTTATACGATTATGATCCTGCATTGGTTCCAGGCGGCTGGCCACAAGCCAATCTCGCTTATGGGCGGCGGCACAGCGCTTATCCCCGATCCAACGCTCAAGGATAAAACGCGCCCGCTTTTAACGCCCGACGCAATCGCCGAAAATATCAAAAGCATCAAAACCGTGTTCTCCAAATTCGTACAATATGGCGATGGTGAAACAGATGCGATCATGGTTAACAATTATGATTGGCTCTCTGGCCTTGATTACATCAAGTTTCTGCGCGATGTGGGCATGCACTTCACCGTCAACCGCATGCTGACCTTTGACAGTGTAAAGTCCCGCCTCGACCGCGAGCTGCCGATGACCTTCATCGAATTCAACTATATGATCCTGCAAGGCTATGACTTCGCAGAACTGTTTGATCGCTATGGCTGTGTCCTACAAATGGGCGGAAGCGATCAATGGGGCAATATCGTCAACGGAATGGAGCTTTCCCGCCGAATGGAGGGGCGTGAGCTTTATGGCCTTACCACTCCATTGCTTACGACAGCCGACGGTTCGAAAATGGGCAAGACCGCGTCTGGTGCCGTTTGGCTAAACGAGGCGCAGTTGCCAGCCTATGACTTCTGGCAGTATTGGCGCAATTGCGATGACCGCGATGTGGGCCGTTTCCTTCGCCTGTTCACCGATCTTCCGCTCGAAGAAATCGCCAGGCTCGAGGCGTTAGATGGCGCTGAGATCAACGATGCGAAGGTTATCCTTGCCAATCAAGTGACCGCATTGGTGCGCGGCGAAGATGCTGCGCAGGCAGCCGAGGCAACAGCCACGCAAACATTCGCCGGGGGTGGAACTGGTGATGACCTTCCCGCAATCGCCGTTGGTGCGGATGGGATGCGCATTGGCGCCTTGCT
>JAHQVU010000064.1 GCA_019634145.1 Micavibrio sp.
AGAGATTAAACCTATATTTAGCCTAATATTCGCGTTTTAAAAGCGGATACAGTGGAAATTGTCTGTTGGAGTAAAAGTAAGTTTAAAAACGCGGATTTTTAATAAACCAGCTGAATAAATGGTGTTTTCACACAGGCTGGATACGTATGAAGGCGTGATGCTCATGCGTACATATAAAGATTTTCTACGCTATAACCCCGGTGCGTGTAGATAGATTTTTGTTGCTTTGATTGTTATTGCCACTTGTATTTGGGAGTGGTTTATAGCAAGCTTATTTTATGAGCGAAGAAAATATTTTGAAAAAGAGCAATGAAGATGAAAGTAACGAAGTGTTGAAGACCTTCGATATGTATCATTTTTTTAGCCGTAAGGATGTCATTCTGGCGCTGGTATTCATCATTGCCTTGCTTATCTTCTCAATGGCTATATTGCTCTATCCGCAGGTGGCTTAGATCAAGATTCAAGTGAAACCATTTTTATAAAAGCGGATTCTGTTAGTGTGGTGACGTTAGGGTCTTTATTGTGATTGCGTTTTGTCGCCACGCAATAAAAGTGTGTTTGTTTAGGGGTGTCGTATCTCTGTGAATTCAGTTCTTTCCAAGCGTCTTTTAGTTGCTCTATGACTTTAATATCACCTGTAATGACGTGGAGTCTACGGACGTTTTCGGAGCTTGTGTAGAGTGTTTCAAGGTTTTTGGCGTATGCATCGTCTTTAAAGTCCCATTGAATAATTAGATTTTCATCATTGTTCTTTTTTGCGGATTCTTTAGAGTTGGCCTGTTCAAAGTGGGTGAGCAGGGATTTTGTTAACCCATTCTTTTCGTATAAGAATATATCGTATTTTTCAGTCACTGTTTTAGCCTATTTGCTTAGGGGGAGGACAGTAATGAGGTTTTTTTGTTATGTCAACTTTTTGTTAATGCGATCCCTATATCACCGCATTTTGAACGCAGCTCAGCTTTGCCGGGTATGGCATCGAGCTTAACTGTTTGCAGGTGTTTTTTGCCCAATCCACGGTAATGCATGCGGGCGGTGAGTTCTTGTCCGACATAGCAGCCCTTTTTATAATCCACTGCGTTGATTTGATCCATCCGTGCTTCATCCATTGTGGATTTTTCAGGGATAAGGTCGCGGCTGCCGTCAGGAATGGTCAGGGTAATGCGTCGTTTGTCCCATTCTTCGAAAGGTTTTTCGGGGAGGTCAGGCTTATCAAAGATGCGGTTACCGAGTTCTGGTGAGCGCGGATCGGGCGTGCCAATGTCGGGGGCATTAAAAACGGCATATACGGGGGTGTTTTCTTCAATCTCTAGCGCAACATCTTTGCGCAGGCGGTACATATTGAGCTTTTTAGCCAGAGCTTGAACGCGTTCGCCGCCCTCGCAATCAAGTAAGATGGTATCACCGTTCTCGTGAAGGAAGAAATCGAAGAGGAATTTTCCTTGCGGGGTTAATAGGCAGGCATATATCGGGCTTTTAGGTGAGAGCCTGTTGATATCGTTGGTGATTAAATCTTGCAAGAAGTCGCGACAATCCGCACCCTTTAAAATGAGTGTGGCGCGATTTTTCAAATTTACGTAGAAGGGGTTTTCTGCCATATTAGATGTCATGAAAATTCTGTTTATTACCTCTAGCCGCATTGGTGATGCCGTATTGTCTAGCGGCCTGCTTAATGAGATAGCTCAAAACTACCCCGATGCCAAGGTAACAATTGTGTGTGGCCCATTGGTACGATCATTATTCGAGGGTTTTCAATATTTGGAGCGGATTATTCCGCTGAAAAAGGAAAAGCATAATAAGCATTGGCTGAAGTTGTTGAAATACGCATTCCCCATAAAATGGGACATGGTGGTTGATTTACGCAACTCGGCTGTATCGCGCATTATCCTTGCGAAGAAGCGCTATATTTTCGGCGGGCATATTGATAAGAGCCTGCACAAGGTGGCGCAGAACGCTGCTGTTATGAGGCTGGATCATGTGCCGGAGCCGAAGCAATGGATTTCGCCATTACAGCGTGATAAGGCGCTGGCGCTTATTCCTGATGGCGGCCCTGTGTTGGGTATTGGCCCGACCGCGAACTGGATCGGCAAGACATGGCCGGCGGAGAATTTTATCGAGCTTGCGCGCTGGCTAACGCAAGACGGCGGGTATTTAGCCGGCGCGCGCATAGCGGTGTTTGGTGCACCGGGCGAGGAAGAGGGCGCATATGAAGTATTCAATGCGATGCGCAGTGATAAACGGCTTGATCTTATTGCGAAGGGATCACCGGGTGAAGCGGCGGCGGCTTTGTCCAGATGCTCTTTCTATATCGGTAATGATAGCGGTTTGATGCATTGCGCGGCGGCGGCAGGTGTGCCGACATTTGGGGTGTTTGGTCCAAGTTATCCGCATATTTATGCGCCGTATGGTGCGCATTGTGCCTATGCCAGAACGCCAGAGACGTTTGATGAGCTAATTGATTTTGAGGGGTATGATCCGAAAACGCTGGATCATTCTTTGATGACATCGCTGAGTGTGGATGTGGTCAAGGGAGAGTTGGGCACATTTATGGGGAAGCTCAAGGGTTTAGGAAAGCGGGCATAAAAAAGGCGCTACAATTGAGCGCTTTTTGTGATTCAGGTTTAAGATAATCTAGGCTTTTAAAACATATGGATTGTCTAAATTCGGGGCAGCCGTAGGCATTGGAGCGGGAGCCACGCCCAGATCAGGTGCTGGCATTGCTCCATCAAGTGTGCTGCCAACCTCTGCGCCAACCATAAAACCAGCTACGTTTACTGATTCAGAGGCCATAAAGCCTAATGTATCAATCGGGCCGTTTTTTTCGGATATGTCGAATAAATCTTTGATGCGCTCAAATAAACCCATGTCAGCCATAGCTGTCTCCTTAAATTCTATATATCTATTTTATAATAATACTTTACGAAAAATCAAATTATTTAATTTGTGTGCTCACCATTAACGGGACGCGGATGCACTCTCTGGGAGTGCGTTCGGGGGTGTCATGCGTGCCGATGAGGAGGATGTCGGTGAGGTCGTATATGTTGTCATAGATTTCGGTATCGATTTTATCGAGCTTGATCCCGGCAATCTCGTCTTCATCACCGCCAATACATATCTCGCCTTTTTCAACATCAATGGAGACCCATGTGGGGATAAACAGCATTGTGCCTACATACATATAGGCCAGTTCACCGTCTGCATTCATGACAAGGGATGTGTTCATAGGCGTGGAGGTCACAGCGATAGCCTTATTTGGGTTGTTGTTCTTTTGTATTTTACCCTAGTGAGATTGAGCGGGCAAGCTTAGCTGCCGTATATTTAGGCCAGGTATCCTATAAAGTCATGAAGGCGTCAGGGGAAATTGAAACTGAATTGAGGCAAGATAGTCGGGTTAAGAAGCAGTTTCAACAGAACACCATCGAGAAACATTTACCTTCCAAACATTAACCGGTTTTTGAGGTGCGTAAAAAATATGGGCGTTATTTGTCTAAAGTGGCTGCTGAAGCGCCTATGCTGGATTAGGCGCGGCGTTTAAGCACATAATGTGCTAGCTCATCGAGCAAATCGGCGCGGCCTTCAAAAACTTTCAAATGACGACATGCTTGCGCGACAATCATTTCGGCGCGGGATTTTGCGGCCTCTTTACCCATTGTGGAAACGAATGTGGCTTTGCCTGCGTCTGCGTCTTTTTTTGTATCTTTACCAGTGTCTTGAGGGTCGGCCTCTACATCAAGAATATCATCGGTGACCTGGAAAGCGAGGCCAAGATCGTGGGCGTAGTTGATGAGCGCTTTTTTCTTATGTTCACCCGCACCGCCAAGGATTGCACCCGCTTCACAAGCAAAAGCCATAAGTTTTCCTGTTTTCATACGCTGTAGGCGGGAAACTTCACCGACATCGAATTCCACATCGTCTTGCTCGGCTACCAGGTCAAGCATTTGGCCACCGACCATGCCGTGACCGCCAGCGGCCTTAGCTAGTGCGGAAACGAGGGCGCAGCGCACGCGTGGATCGTCATGTGTTTCCGGCTCAGCCAGAACCTCGAATGCGAGTGTGAGGAGGGCATCACCGGCGAGGATTGCTGTGGCTTCATCATATTGTTTGTGAACGGTTGGTTGTCCACGGCGCAGGGCGGCATCATCCATTGCGGGAAGGTCATCATGGATAAGGGAGTAGCAATGTACGAATTCAAGCGCGGCCGCAACGCGGCGTGAGCGTGCGGAAGGTACGTTGAAAAGGTTGGCCGATTGCATCACAAGGAAGGGGCGTAAGCGCTTACCACCACCAAGAGTACCGTGACGCATAGCATTATAAAGTGTGGCTTCGGCAAGATCTGTCTCCGGCAAAAGGCGCTCGATGGTCAGGTTAACTGCATCGGCGATCTCGTCCATGGCAGCTTGGAGTTTGGGGGATGCGGAACGTGGTGATGGCATTTTTCTTCCTAAATTGTCTTCTTACGTTGTTATTCGATCGCTCGTGTATTCTTATACACTTCGCTCCTCATGCCTAGTAAGAAAACAATATAGTTTGAAAAACTTTTCTTCATAAGCATCTTTGGTTGCATTACTCTTCATCCAGCGGCGCGGTTGAAAGTGCGCCGGATTTATCGGCGGTGATTTTTTCAATCTTCGCTTGAGCGTCACGGATTTTGGATTCGCAATGTTTTTTTAGTGCAATCCCTCGCTCATAAGCGTCGATGGATTGTTCGAGCGGTGCGCGCCCTGATTCGAGTGACTTTACGATGGTTTCAAGCTCGCCTAATGCGGCTTCAAAACTCATCTCTTCAATTTTTGCAGATTCCTTATTCATAGCGCCAGAGTTTACGCGAGGATTGATCCGTGCTCAAGTGCGGAAATGCTTGGCGATGTAAAATAATCGTTGATTTCACCACTTATACGGTAAGATCATAAAAACTGCTGTCTTTTTTGAGCGTTTTTGAGGTCGTAACTGTGTCTGCGAGGATGTCATACAGTACGGTTTTGGTGGAGGTCTAACACAGCTGGACCTTCAGCAGGAAGTTTTTATTCTGTCAAAATTATATGGAGCTAAACCAGCCCGAGCTTCTGTTCTAGCACGCCGACGAACATATGGCCGAGGGTGATGTGCATTTCCTGGATGCGGCCAGGGTCGGTGTGGGGGACTTTGAGCAGTATATCGCACATTGATGGAAGTTTACCGCCTGTTTTCCCGGTGAATCCAACGCAGGTCATGCCCATGCGTTTTGCTTTTTTGAGGCCTTTGAGTATATTTTCAGAATTGCCCGATGTGGACAGGCCGATGGCGATGTCGCCTTCATAACCAAGGGTGCGGATTTGGCGTGAGAAAATCTCGTCAAAGCCGAAGTCATTGGCACATGCGGTGATGGCGGAAGCGTCAAGGGATAGGGAAATGGATGCAATAGGCGAGCGCTCTTTATGCAGCTTGATCGACATTTCCGCAACAATGTGTTGGGCGTCGGCAGCAGAGCCGCCATTACCGAACATGATAATCTTGTTACCACGCTTGATG
>JAHQVU010000065.1 GCA_019634145.1 Micavibrio sp.
ATCGATGTCTTCGGCCTTGCGCCAAGCGAAGACAAGCGCGCTGATAATCACGCCGACAATTACCGCAATCGCGAGGTCAGTTGCGACCGTTACGCCTGTAACCAGGATGATCACGAAGGCATCATAAGCAGGAACGCGGTGCAGGATTTTGAATGTTTCCCAAGCGAAGGTTCCGATGACCACCATAAACATCACACCAACGAGCGCGGCGAGAGGAATTTGCTCGATCAAGCCGGATGCGAAGAGGATAAAGGCGAGCAAAAACAGCGCAGCAACAACTCCCGCAACGCGCGTTCGACCGCCTGATTTCACGTTTATCATGCTTTGCCCGATCATCGCGCAACCGCCCATTCCGCCGAAAAATCCGGTAACAACATTGGCCGCGCCTTGCGCCAAACATTCACGGCTTGCGCCGCCTTTTGTCTCGGTCATTTCCGCCACCAGATTGAGGGTCAGCAAACTCTCGATTAAACCGATCGCGGCAAGCACAAGTGCGTAAGGAAGGATGATGTTGAACGTCTCCATATTCAACGGCACTTGCGGGATGGCGAAGCTGGGCAAACCGCCCTTGATCGAGGCCATATCGCCAACGCGCGCAACGTCGATATCAAAGCCAATGACTATCAGTGAGATCACCAAAATTCCAAGTAATGGAGCAGGAATAGCTTTGATATATTTTCCGCCCAAATAAATGACAGCCATTGTACCGGCAACAAGAGCAAGCATGATGTATAGCGGCGTGCTTGCCAGCCATTCCATTTCGCCGTTTGCGCCTGCGATTTTAAATTGGGTTAACTGCGCCAGACCGATCACAATTGCAAGGCCGTTGACGAAGCCGAGCATGACCGGATGCGGAACAAGGCGAATGAATTTCCCAAGCCTGAATATACCGAATAAGAGCTGTAATATACCCATCAATACGACAGTGGCGAAGAGATATTGCACGCCGTGCTCAACCACAAGACCAACCATCACAACGGCCAAAGCGCCGGTTGCGCCGGAAATCATTCCTGGCCTTCCGCCAAAAGCGGCCGTGATGAAACAGACGATAAAAGCCGCATAGAGACCGACAAGAGGCTCAACTTGCGCTACAAAGGCAAAGGCGACCGCTTCGGGAACAAGCGCGAGCGCAACGGTTAAGCCAGAAAGAATTTCGGTTTTATATTTGCTGAAAAAGCTTTGCTCTATCGGCTGACCTTGTGGCAAGTCGGTTGTCGGTTGCACTATCATTCTCCTGATTTATTCTTGAGATGTCTTTATCGCTTCATTCGAATATAAAGTCCAGTGCCTTTTCAATGTGAATTTGCGTAGTGTCAAAAAGCGGAATAGGCGTATGGCTGTGCTTAACTAATAATGCAATTTCAGTACAGCCCAAAATCACACCTTGTGCACCGCGCTTTACAAGCCCTTTTATGATGCGAAGATATTGCGCACGCGAGTCATCTTTGATCACTCCTTTGCAGAGCTCATTATAGATAATATCATTGATAATTGTTCGGTCTTTTTCTTCCGGAACAACGACTTGAACATTATGCGCCTTCAAACGATCTTTGTAGAAATCTTGCTCCATTGTGTAGCGCGTACCAAGAAGACCGATTGTTTGAATATTTTCCTCAAGGATTTTTTCAGCCGTTGCATCTGCCAAATGCAAAAACGGGATGGAAATATTTGCCGTAATTTGATCAGCCATTTTATGCATGGTGTTGGTAGCAAGCACTATGAAATCAGCGCCTGCGCGCTCGAGCGCTTGTGCTTCATCGCAAAGAATGTCGGCTTGCGTGTCCCAATCACCTTTTTCTTTTAGGTCAACGAATTCACCAAAATTCAAGGATGAAAGTAGGATTTTTGCATTTTGGTGGTCGCCTAATCGACGATTTACACCTTCATTCAACCCTTTGTAATAAGTTATTGTTGATTCAGGTGACAAACCGCCGATGATACCGACTTTTTTCATCACTTAGCCAGCCGCGCGGGACGCTTTCTTACGCTCGTGCGGGCAAAGGTGGAATTTACGCAGGCGCAGAGATTGCGGCGTGACTTCCAATAGCTCGTCATCATTGATGTAGGCCATCATATCCTCGAGGCTCATCTTACGTGGCGGAGTTAAGTTTACCGCATCGTCTGTTCCGGATGCGCGCATGTTGGTCAGTTTTTTACCTTTCAGCACGTTAATTTCAAGGTCATTTTCGCGGCTGTGTTCACCGACAATCATACCTTCATAAACTTGCGTTTGGTGACCGATGAACATCGAGCCGCGATCTTGCAAGTTAAAGATTGCATAAGCGACAGCCATGCCGGTATCCATCGAGATCAATGCGCCATTTCTGCGCTGACCAACTTCACCCTTATATGGGGCGTAGGAATGGAAAACGCGGTTCATCACACCTGTTCCGCGAGTGTCGGTCATAAATTTAGATTGGTAACCGATCAGACCACGAGATGGCGCAAGGAATACGATTCGCTGCTTGCCTGCGCCACTTTCGCGCATATCTTGCATCTCGCCTTTACGACGGTTCATTGAATCAACAACGCCGGATGAATATTCACTATCCACGTCAATCGTTACCTCTTCGATTGGCTCTAAGCGCTCGCCGTTTTCTTCTTTGAAAACAACTTTCGGACGCGACACAGTCATCTCGAACCCTTCGCGGCGCATTTGTTCGATCAAAACGCCAAGCTGTAGTTCGCCGCGACCGCCGATTTCGAATGCATCCTTACCGTCTGATTCAGCATAAGTGATGGCAACATTTACTTCGGCCTCGGCCATCAGGCGATCGCGAATCATTGTCGAGGTCACTTTCGATCCCTCTTTACCCGCAAACGGTGAGTCATTAACGGTGATGTTGATCGACATAGTTGCCGGATCAATCGGTGTAGATTGTAGCGGAACAGAAACAGATGGCGCGCAAATTGTATTTGAAACAGTGGCATCAGTCAGACCAGCAATACAGATGATGTCGCCTGCATTCACTTCGGTCACCGGCACGCGATCGGTTCCGTCAAACATCATCAGTTTTGTCAGGCGACCATTTTCAACAACGTTGCCATCAAGGTCGATTGCTTTAACTGTTTCATTTACTTTAGCAGAACCATGCAAAACACGACCCGTCAAACAGCGGCCCAAGAACGGGTCTGAATCGAGCAATGTTGCAAGCATCGCGAAGGGCTTACCTTCCTCAACATTCGGTGGAGCAACATGATCTAGCACAAGGTCTAAAAGCGGGTATAAATTATCGCGTGGTTTGGACAGATCATCCACACACCAGCCATCACGACCAGATGCATACATGATTGGGAAATCAAGCTGATCGTCATTAGCATCGAGTGATACAAAGAGATCGAAAACTTCATCTACAACTTCTTCAGGGCGACCATCAGGACGGTCAATTTTATTGATAATAACGATTGGCTTAAGGCCTTGCTTTAGAGCCTTACCAAGAACAAATTTTGTCTGTGGCATCGGCCCTTCGGCAGCGTCTGTCAGGAGAATCACACCATCTGCCATGTGCAGGACGCGCTCAACCTCTCCACCGAAATCGGCGTGTCCGGGAGTGTCGATGATATTGATCCGTGTGTCTTTCCACTGAATGGAAGTCGGCTTAGCCAGAATTGTAATGCCGCGCTCTTTTTCAAGATCGCCGGAATCCATTACGCGCTCCGCAACTTTTTGGTTATCGCGGAACATACCGCTTTGTTTCATAAGATTATCGATCAAGGTTGTTTTACCGTGGTCAACGTGGGCGATAATCGCGATGTTTCTAATGTCTCTGCTCATACTGTTGTAGTTCCGTGTAAGGGGTAAATTATTTCACGCCACGGTTTCTATATGGTTTCACCAAAAAAGGGAAGCTTTTTTTAATGCAGCTACTCTTAGGTTTACTTTGCAATCCATGCAAGCCTTACGAAATACTTTTGTGCATTGCAAAAAAAATATTTGACATGTTAAAATATAGTTAGTAAATACTATTTATTGCAATGCAAAAATGAAACTTGTATTGTAATTATGCGTTAGGCATATCAAGTGCAATTTTTATTTAATTGTCTTTGCCAAATGGAAGTAGATTTTGATTTTTAAACTTTCAAAAAAACGCTCGCGAAAGCGATGGCAGATCCGGTAAGAAAACCGACGAAAATCTGCCCTAATATCGATTAAACGAGTTGGTCTTGATATAAGGCTTGATGTGTAACCACTAAACTAACAGGATGTAAAAAAGTGAGTAAGACGAAAAATACAACAACTGCTAAAAAAGCACCTGCAGCCAACGCGGCTTCTAAGACAGTAAAAAAAGCAGCTAAAAAAACAACGCCTAAAGCGTCTACAAAAGTCGCGACAAAAGGCCTAAAAAAAACTTCACCTAAGAAGAAAAAATCAGTGGCAGTTAAGGCGGGTAAAAAACCGGGTGTACAAACAACAACGACCTTTAGCCAAAAGGGAAGCAAAGCGAGCGTAAATCAAAAAGCGAGCGCACAGATTTCTGACGTAACCAACTACTTTAAACAAATGGAGACTTTCATGCCCCAAACTAATATTAAATTTGATCAAATCGCACAAGATGCAGCTAACTCTAGCCGCGAAGGTGTAGAAGCATTCATCAAATCAGGTACAATCTTTGCCAAAGGTTTTGAATCATGGTTTAAAACGGCCGCCTCTCTTTCACAAAGCGCTGCTGAAAAGCAGGCTCAATATGCGAAAGAGTTGATGAGCAGCAAAACACTTAACGAAGCCGCTGAAAAGCAGAACAAAATTGCACAAGCGAATTTCGAAGAATTCGTGGGTAATGCATCCAAGCTTTCTGAGATGGGTGTTAAATTAATCAATGACTCTATCGAGCCGATCAATTCCCAAATGTCAAAAACAATGAGCAAGGCAAAAAAAGCCGCTTAATCGCTTTCAGTACTTCTTCCTCCAAGAAGGATAAACCGAAATGAAACCCGCCTGTAAAAGGGCGGGTTTTTACTTTGCCATACCATGAATTTTGATATAATGAGTCTATGTAATTTTGATCACAACTGCGATGGGCTAAACCGAAACGATGATTATAAAAACTTCAGCGTATGAAGAGATTTTGATGAGTGAAGACGGCGATGACTTCCCGTTTTTCGGCAATGACGATTCAGGCGATTTTGAAGGTGAAAACGAGCACGAAGATCAATCGGGTTTGATGCTGAAAACACGACCCAAGACTAAGAAACCCTCAATGTATAAAGTTATGCTGCTGAACGATGATTTCACGCCGATGGAATTTGTCGTACATGTGGTTGAAAAATTCTTCGCTAAAAACCGTCAAGAAGCCACCGACATTATGCTCCATGTGCATCGTAGAGGTGTTGGAATTTGCGGGGTGTTTACGCGCGAGATTGCGGAGACAAAGGTTGCGCAAGTGATGGATTTTGCGAGAGCCAATGAGCAACCTTTGCAATGCACGATGGAGCGGGAATAGCTTAGAGGAAAAAACACTGATATCGAGCACTTCTTATGCTATACTTGAGCGATGGACGTTATGCGCCATATCTGTTTTATTCCATTTTCTTAAAGGGCAGTCATGCTATCGAAAAACCTTGAAGCCACCCTCCATAAAGCTTTAGCCGTTGCGGCAGAACATCACCATGAATACGCAACGCTGGAGCATTTGCTTCATGCGCTGACCGAGGATCAGGACGCGATGGCAGTGTTACGCTCTTGCGGTATTTCCTTGCCTGATTTGCGGGATCAGCTCGCGACCTATATCGAAAACGAGTTGACTTATCTGGTGAATTTAGAGGCGCAGGATGCGAAGCCTACAACCGCATTCCAACGTGTACTTCAACGCGCGGCGATCCATGTGCAGTCCTCCGGCCGTGAGGAAGTGACAGGCGCGAATGTATTGGTCGCCATGTTTTCGGAGCGTGAATCTCACGCTGTATATTTCCTGCAAGAACAAGATATGACGCGCTTTGATGCAGTGAATTATATAAGCCACGGTATTGCGAAAGTGCCGACGCATAGTGATGTCGACAAAGGCCCGCGCGGCGCAGATGAATACGCCGAGAAAGAGATCAAAGGCGGGGCGGAAGCTTTGGATGCCTATTGCGTGAATTTGAACGTGAAAGCGCAGGACGGGAAAATAGATATTTTGATCGGACGCGATAAAGAGATTGATCGCACGATCCAGATCCTTTGCCGCCGCTCAAAAAACAACCCACTTTATGTTGGTGATCCTGGCGTTGGTAAAACCGCAATTGCCGAAGGGCTCGCCAAAAAAATAATCGAAGGCGATGTGCCGGATGTTTTGAAAGAAGCGGTAATATATAGCCTTGATATGGGCGCGCTTTTGGCTGGTACGCGTTATCGCGGGGATTTTGAAGAGCGCTTGAAACAGGTCTTGAAAGAGCTGGAGCAGATCGATGATGCGGTGCTTTTCATTGATGAAATTCATACCATTATTGGCGCGGGCGCAACAAGCGGCGGCGCAATGGATGCTTCGAATTTACTTAAGCCTGCACTGTCTAATGGCAGTCTAAAATGCGTTGGCTCTACAACATATAAGGAATACCGCAATCATTTTGAAAAAGACCGCGCGCTTGTGCGCCGATTCCAGAAAATCGATGTCTATGAGCCATCGATTGAGGATGCGATCAAGATTTTAAGCGGTTTAAAACCCTATTATGAAGCGCATCACAAAATCGAATATACCGATGAAGCAATTATCGCCGCGGTGAAGTTGTCCGATAAATATATGGGTGATCGAAAATTGCCCGATAAGGCGATTGATATCATTGACGAGGTGGGCGCAGCGCAAATGCTGGTGCCCGAAGACCAGCGTAAAAAAATGATCGAGAAGGCCGATATTGAAGCGGTTGTTGCGGCGATTGTTAAGATCCCTGCCGCAAGTATGACGCAATCTGATAAGGATGCGCTGCTTAGCCTAGAGCGCGATTTGAAGACAATGGTTTATGATCAAGATACAGCAATCGATATTTTGGTCGATAGCATCAAGATGGCACGCGCCGGATTGCGCGATGACGAAAAACC
Source organism: Micavibrio sp. (assembly GCA_019634145.1). GTDB lineage: Bacteria > Pseudomonadota > Alphaproteobacteria > Micavibrionales > Micavibrionaceae > TMED27. Next base: position 7,013 of record JAHQVU010000065.1, read on the forward strand.
GATCGGTTCTTATCTGTTCTCCGGCCCGACAGGCGTTGGTAAAACGGAAGTGGCAAAGCAATTGGCCAGTACGATGAATATAGAGCTGATCCGTTTTGACATGAGCGAATATATGGAACGCCACAGCGTATCGCGCTTGATTGGCTCGCCGCCCGGCTATGTCGGCTTTGAGCAAGGTGGGTTGATGACAGATAAGATCGATCAAAACCCACATTGTGTTTTGTTACTGGATGAGATTGAAAAGGCGCACCCCGACCTGTTCAATATTTTACTGCAGGTCATGGACTACGGCAAACTGACCGATAATAACGGTAAAACGATTGATTTCAGAAATGTGATTTTGATTATGACCTCTAATGCAGGGGCATCAGACCTCGCTAAAACCCCGATCGGCTTTGGCCGCGAGATCGGCGGAAATGGCGACGGCTATGCCGACAATGAGGCGATCACCAAGACCTTTGCGCCCGAGTTTAGAAACCGATTGGATGCGATTGTGCCATTTAACAACCTTCGCCCCGAAACGGTCGAAAAGGTGGTTGATAAGTTCGTCATGCAGCTCGAAGCGCAATTGGCGGATAAAGATGTCGAGATCGAACTTACAGCCGAGGCGCGCAAGTGGTTGGCGAAGAAAGGGTATGATCCGGCAATGGGCGCGCGTCCACTTGGTCGTGTCATTCAAGAGAAACTGAAACGTCCGTTGGCAGAGGAAATACTGTTTGGCAAGCTGGAGCATGGCGGATTGGTGTGTGTCGAGCTTAAAAAGGACGAGCTGGCTTTTATCTATAAGAATGCGCCAAAGAAAAAGCCTGATACAACAGCCGAGAGCAAAGAAGAGCAATCCGCTGGTTAGCGGGCAATAAGTACAGAGTAAAAATAATTTACCCCGCCCAAGGTAAAACACGCCGACATAAAACCGTTCATTTCAAAGGGCGGGTCATTTCCTATATGAGGTCCTGAGGTGTAGGTTCCTGTAAATTTCGCGGATGAAACAGACGTTGTGCCACTTCCTGTTATAGATTGGGCTCTACCAAGTTTTTGATTAATTTGCGAGCAAACAGCATCATTTACATTTGGAAGTATCATCAACAAATCAGACGCATTAGGAGTGCCGCCAACTTGGTGAATGGAATGGTGTCCTGTGAATGTCCATTCGGTTGCTGTGCCCGCATCCGCAGCGGGAGCTGTATATTTCGCCGCTCCACCGGAAGAGTGAAAAACTTGACAAGATACATTTGCACCATTTGTAAAACCGGCGACCGTCGTATTTGCAAAGCTAATATCTGTGTCTTCACACGCGTTAGAGATACGCAAATCCTGAATAGTTCGCTTTAGTAGAGCAGCATAATCAAGAATTCCGTTGGCCGTTAAAGCTGCACGTTCTTCTGTGAGCATATCCGAATTGCCGCCGCGCATCATATTTCCGACCGCAAAGCTAAGTGCCGCGAAAAGAGCAATCGCAATTAAAATCATAAAAATTGCGCTGCCGCGTTGTGAATTTATAGTCTTCATAAAATTTATTCTATCACGTCATTTAAAAACACAACAGCGTATGATTAAATTATCCATATAAATCAATAAAATATGATAGTATGAATTTAATGAGTGATGATCCTTTTATTTCAATATTAGTCGCCGAAGACAATGATGTGAACCGCCAGCTTTTGACGGGCATCATAGAGGCGCGCGGTTATAAGGTCTGGGGCGCAATTGATGGCAGCAGTGCGATGAAGGTACTGGCCGAACGTCAAATCCATGTTGCCGTGGTGGATGTAAATATGACGCCGACAGGTGGTATAGAGCTGGCGCGGCATATCATTAGTAACAAACTCAACATTCCTATTATTATGGTGACAGGCGACCAAACCAGCGACCTGTTGATTGAAGCAAGTTCATTAGGGGTTGCTTTGGTTTTGCAGAAACCTGTAGATCCAGAGAAACTTATAAAATCGATTAATCATATTCTTAAACGGAGGGGTTATAACCCTGCACCACTCGCTGTTGAAGAGCGTGAGACAAAGCTTGATCCGGAAGAGCTTATGTCACGGGTTATCTCACTGGCGGCGGACAATGTGCGCAAGGGCCGCGGGCGTCCATTTGCGGCGTTGGTGGCTGATGAGAACGGAAAGATAATTGGCACAGGTGCAAACGGGCATGCCAGCCGCTTTGACCCGATGGCGCACGCAGAAGTCATGGCCATTCGCAACGCCGCCGAAAGTACCGGCAAAAGCGATTTATCCAACTGCACATTATATGGCTCTAGCCGCCCAACTAAACTGGCTGCCGCTTTGATCGAAAGTGTTGGAATCACAAAAGTTTATTTTGGGCTGGATCAAGATGATCTACAGCAGCCCAAAATGCAGCCTCCGCAAGTCGAATATGAACAAATTTGCCGCGAAAAAGCGTTAGAGCTGTTTAGGCCAACTCAAAAATAGCGTCAATCTCTACAGCAACGCCGAGGGGAAGACTTGGCGCACCAACAGCAAAGCGCGCATGCTTACCGCTTGCTCCTAACACTGCAACCATCAAATCAGATGCACCGTTCACAACTTTCGGATGATCATAAAAATCAGGCGTACAGTTTACAAAAGCGCCGAGCTTCACAAGCTTTTTAATCTTGCCCCAATCCCCATTAACAGCGGCATCAGCTTGCGCTAAAATATTCAGGGCACAGGCTTTGGCGGCCTCAATGCCCTCATCGACGCCCAAATCCTCGCCAACGCGTCCCTTATGCATGGGCTGAGCGTTTAGAAACGGGATTTGCCCCGCAATATAAAGCGTATTTCCTGCGATCATGTATGGAACATAATTGGCAGCAGGTGCGGCAGCAGCAGGAAGCTCATATCCTAGGTCTTTAAGTTTGTCTGCAATATTCATTTGGGGGTGTCCTTTTCGTTTTTTCGTGATATTAAAAGAGGCAAGATTTTTTTTAAAGGCTTAAATCAAATGGAGTATGATATTCCTTTTGCTTTAGGCTTTACTATAAAACAGGAATGCTCCTCTCATGGGATTATTATCGTTTTTAGGGTCATTATCACCCGCTCATATCAATATGTTTACAATGCTCAGCAGCAAGGAGCAGGTGGGCACTGATGCCTATGGCAATAAATATTACCGCATGAAAAAACCGCGTCCTGGCTATAAACGCGAGCGCCGTTGGGTCATGTATAAAGGCGCGCCCGAGGCAAGCTCTGTTCCACCGGAATGGCATGGATGGCTGCATTATCAAAGCAATATCGTGCCACAGCAAGACGGCGAGGAATCATTTCGCCGTGCATGGCAAAAGCCTCACAAATCGAATCTGACAGGAACAAGCGGTGCGTATCGCCCACCTGGACATATGCTAGTCGAAGGTGACCGTGAGAAAACAACAGGCGATTATGAAGCCTGGAAACCACAAAATTAGATTAATAATTTATAATTGGATATATCAGCATGAAACGTAATATTTTTGAAACATTACTCGGCGCACTTATTATTTTCGGTGCAATTTTCTTCCTGACCTATAGCTATAAGGTCGGTAATGCCTCAAGCACTGGAAAAGGTTATGAAGTTTTTGCTTTCTTTTCCGGTATCGGCGGTCTGCAAACAGGGGATGATGTGCAAATTAGTGGTGTTAAAATTGGCACTGTTAAAGGCGTAGAGCTGGATCAGGAAACCTATCTGGCGAAAGTGAGCCTAGAAATCGGAGATGAGTACAAGCTTCCTGTTGATACAGCGGCGATGATCTCGAGCGAGAGCCTTCTTGGTGGAAAATATCTTCTTCTCGAGCCGGGCGCTGAAGAGGAAATGCTTGAAAATGGTGGGCGTATTGAATACACGCAAGCACCGCAAAATCTGGAACAATTGCTAGGGCAATTTATTTTCAACATGCAAGGTGATGACAAAAAAGGCAAAGAAACTGATGTGGAAGCTGCTCAAGAGCCCGCGCTTTAAGCGCTTCGCACGCTACGGAGTCTTAGGCGCAGCCCTAATTCCAGTTTGCGCAACTCCTGCACTTTCTCAAGCGACAATCGATTACCCTCTCGTTCGCCTCCGTTCGCTGGATAAAGTCACCGCACGCACGATGACGTTCGATGCGAATGTTGGCTCAACTCTCAAATTTGGCTCCATATACATCAAAGTGCGCGCCTGCCGAAAAGCTGAAGAGATGGAAAAACCGGAAGCGGCGGCTTTTATTCAGGTCTGGGAATCCGCACCGGCGGATGCGGGCATTGAGGATCAGGCCGAATGGGTTTTCTCCGGCTGGATGTTTGCATCCTCTCCGGGGTTATCTTCGGTAGACCATCCGATTTATGACGTTTGGGTTCTGGATTGCTTGCAGGATGTGGACGATGCACCGCCAGTAGAGAATGAGGATGACCAAGCCTTGGCTGGTGAGGGCGAGATTGACGAAGATGCCGCACCGCAAGCCCCTGATACCGACCAAGAGCGTGTTAATAGCGAGGGCAAGGCCTCCCCTGATGAGGGGCAGCAGGATCTATTGCTTAACGAAACAGGTGTTAATAGCGGTCTTGAGGCTTCGCCCAGAAACTTGCCTTAGATGTTGGCTCTCATGTCAAAATAGCTCTCGAGAATTTCCCTCTCGCTGCACTCCATATTAAAATTTGCAGGATTTTGCACAGTCTCCTTAAGACGAGATAAATAGCTATCATGCGGCACTTCATAAACATTGAACTGCTCGAGATGCGCGTTGGTGAATTGTGTATCGAGCAGCGTAAAGCCGCCTTTCCATAGCCTTGCGACGAGATGCACAAGTGCAATTTTGGAGGCATTTGTCGCGCGCGCGAACATACTCTCTCCGAAGAATGCACTGCCGATAGCAACGCCATAAAGCCCACCAACAAGTTCATCGTCCTGCCAGCATTCAACGCTATGGGCATATCCCTTACGATGCAGATTAATATAAGCCTTCATTATAAGCGGATTAATCCATGTTTCGGGACGGTCAGTGGTGGTTGCTGCACACTCGGCAATGACGGCAGGAAAATCGGTATTAGTTTTTATTTTGTAATGGTCGTTGCGCAAATTTTGACGCACCGCCTTTCTCAAAGAGCGCGGAATATGCATATCTGTGATCGAAAGCTGACCGCGATCATCGGGGCAAATCCAATGCACATAGGGGCTATCAGCGCTATAAGCCATAGGGAAAAGCCCTTGCTTATAGGCTTCAATGAGAAGCTCGGGTGTTAAGACAACTTGCATAAATTTATTATGCCGCAAATTTCCAGCGAAGGGAAATTTTAGCGAGTGGCGTTATTGGCCGAAGGGGAATTCTTTATCTAATAGCTTTGAACCATGCTCTTCACGCATAGAATTAAAGGCTTTAGCATAAGCAACCAATACGCCTAGCGTATGGTCAGCGCGGCGTTTTATATGCTGATCATTTTCAGAACCGCTATCAAGCGCAGGTTCGTTCATCACTTTTTCGCAATCCTGTACGATTAAATGATCGGGGATAAAGCAAAGGCGAGTGTTTTTATAGCCCGAGATGCGCAGCTCGGTCATGGGGTATTTACCGCCACGCCCTGATGAAACGCCCACAATCATAGCAGGCTTATGCCCGCACTGGGCTGTACCAAGATAAAGAAGAAAGTTTTTGAGCATGGCCGGCGCCATACCGCCCCATTCAGGCGCAACCAGAATAAAGGCATCGGCAGCAGCCATACGCGCTAAAAACGGACGCATGAAGGTTGATAGGTCTGAGTCTACATTCCATGCGCCCTCGTCCCAAAAAGGAATATCGGCATGGGCGAGGTCAAGGATATCGGCTTCGATGCCTTGCCCACGCGCTTCCAAGTTCGCGCCTAACCATTTTGAGATTTTTGTAGATTGTGATTCGCCTCTATGAGACCCTGAAATTATTGCGATCTTCATATAAAGGCTCCTAGCGCTCTTTAAGTTTATTCTCCAGCCAGTGGATTGTATATTCGCCACTGACAAATTCAGGTTGCTGGAAAATCCAATCATGAAGCGGCAATGTTGTTTTTACGCCCTCAACAATAGTTTCACGGATTGCACGGCGCATACGGCGAATGCATTCTTCGCGCGTTCTGCCATGAACAATCAACTTACCAACCATTGAGTCATAGTATGGCGGAATGGAATATCCCTGATAAATCGCGCTGTCGAAACGTACGCCCAAACCACCCGGAGCGTGGAATTGTGTAATTTTACCCGGGGATGGGGTAAAGGTCTGCGGGTCTTCGGCGTTAATGCGGATTTCAATTGCGTGACCGCGGAAACGGGGCGCAGTTTTAATCGAAAGCTCCTCACCGGCAGCGACGCGGATTTGTTCTGCAATCAAATCAATCCCTGTTATCATTTCGGTTACGGGATGCTCAACCTGAATTCGGGTATTCATTTCCATGAAGTAGAATTTTTCATCTTCATAGAGAAATTCAATTGTACCTGCACCGCGATAGCCCATTTTTCGGATGGTTTCGGCGGCCAGCTCGCCTATCTCAGCGCGCAAATGATCAGCTAGAACGGGCGATGGTCCCTCTTCCACCAATTTCTGGTGGCGGCGTTGCACAGAACAATCACGTTCACCGAGGTGAATTGCATTCCCATGTGTATCTCCGAAAACCTGAATTTCGATGTGACGCGGATTGCCGAGGAACTTCTCGATATAAACCGTATCATCACCAAAGTTGGCTTTTGCCTCACGGCGCGCAGTCGTAAAGCGCTCGATAAAATCTTCTGCGTCATGCACAACTTGCATCCCTTTACCACCGCCGCCAGAGGCCGCTTTGATAATGACAGGGAAGCCCATGTCTTTCGCGATTTTAAGGCCTTCTTCCGGTTCGGCAACACCACCGGGCGAGCCGGGAACAACAGGAAGGCCATAACTTTGCGCTGTTTGTTTAGCCATAACCTTATCGCCCATAAGATCAATGTGATCTGGCGTCGGGCCGATAAAGGCAAATCCATGCTCTTCTACCATGCGCCCGAATTGCGCGTTTTCGGAGAGGAAGCCATAACCGGGGTGAATAGCTTCAGCGCCTGTTAGTGCAGCAGCGCTTAGAATAGCCGGAATATTCAAATAGCTATCTTTACCTTGTGGCGGGCCGATACATACGCTCTCATCAGCGAGGCGTACAGCCATCGAATTAGAATCAGCCGTCGAGTGTACAGCAACTGTTTCAATGCCCATCTCACGACAGGCACGGATAATACGAAGCGCAATCTCGCCGCGGTTTGCTATAAGGATTTTTTTGAACATGATTGAATCCTACTCAATCACCATCATGACATCGCCATATTCGACAGGCTGCCCATCTTCGATGAGGATTTGGGTCACTGTCCCTGATTTTTCAGCCTTAATCGGGTTCATGACCTTCATGGCTTCAATAATAACGAGCGTGTCGCCGGCCTTTACTGTTTGACCTTTTGCGATAAAGCTATCTGCGCCTGGTTCAGGCTGAAGATAAACAGTACCGACCATGGGTGAGGTAATCGCACCAGGGTGAGAATGCGCCGCGTTATCTGTGCTAACGCTAGCTTGCTGAGGCAGACCGGGGTCCGCTGTCATAGTGTTAGGGTATGATGGCGCAGCCGCGACAACGCCGCCACCTTTGCTTACGCGAATCGCCTTATCACCGTCTGCGACTTCGATCTCGGTCAAACCTGTCTCATCCAGTAAGCCAGCCAGTTCCTTGATTGCATCGGAATCAATTTTCATGGGTCATAAATCTCTTTTTAGTTTTTATCTATCCGCCCTGCTTACAAAAGTTTAGCAAGCTTTTCAAGTGCTAGAACGTATCCTTGCACACCCTGTCCAGATATATGTACGTTCGCCAAGGGTTCAATATAAGAAAAATGGCGAAATTCCTCGCGTTTTTTAGGATCGGTAATATGAACCTCGGCAATGGGGATATCCAATATTTTCAGCGCATCGTGGATAGCGAGGGAGGTATGGGTATAGGCCGCCGCATTGATAATAAGTGCATCGAAATTGCCGTGCGCACCTTGAATCCAGTCGATAAGCTGGCCTTCATGATTGGATTGGTGAAATTCAATGATCATACCAAGCTTGGCAGCCGCATCAGTGCAAAGTTTTTCAACATCTTTTAGTGTCTGCGAGCCGTAAAGTTCCGGCTCGCGTAATCCAAGCATATTTAAATTCGGGCCATTAAGGATAAAAACCTTTTTCATCTGCTCTTAATGTTCTGCATGCGGGGTGGAGACATCGTGATCCGCATTTAAATCGCCGTGTTTAATGAGGTTATCCTCCAACTTGTTTTCTTCGGGCGTAGAATCGGTCGTAGAATCGGACGTAGAATCGGACGTAGAAAGTGTAACATCATGCTCAGTTGCATCAGAATCATCATGCTTCATAGCAGAGTGATCCATTGCCTCATGATTTGAGTGCGCATCCTCACCCGGCTTTGTTCCTGGCGCAACAACTACAACTTCAGCTTCCATGACAGTGCCATCGGTCAGCGCCATACCCAATGTAAACGTCTCACCAGCGGTTAAAGGTTTGCTTAGCCCCATGAGCATAATGTGCGCGCCTGTAGGATCAAGGGTTAGCTGATCATTTGCAGGCACGGTGTAGTACGGCACTTCCTTCATGCGCATTGCATCGCCATTTTTCTCGACGATATGCAATTCAGCTTCATGGGCTACGCTTTGGGCAGTTGCGCCTGTGATCATTAAAGGGGCGGGAGTATTATTTTTTATAGTGAGGAAAACGGCAGCGGCTTGTTGTTTTGGGCTGGTCGCATATGAATATGCGTTATCAAAAACAAGCGCTCCGCCTTTTTTCACTTCATACTCACGGGTCACGACCTCTTCAGCCATAACAGGATGTGATAAAGTAATCAGGGCAGCACAGGCCATAAGCATTTTCATAGTTTTCATTTTCGTTTTGACTCCTCGATAACGTTTTTAACAGTTTGAATATCCGGTGCATCGCCCATTACGATCCAAAGTATCCAATCATTTATGAATATAGTGGGAATAGTGTGAGAACCAAGTACTTCGTTATAATGCGCGTTTTTTTCTACAATTTTTTGTAGCTCTGGGCTGCTCATATCCTGCTTAAGTTTGGCAGCATCTATTTTTAAACCTTTAGCTAGCGTTTCAATATACGTATCATCAATAGTGTGAAAATCGCGGATCAGCGTTTCATGCGCTTCAAAGAATTTACCCTGAAGCCCAGCGGCATAAACAAGCCAAGCTGCCTTTCTCCCCTCTTCGTTATCGGTCGATAACGGGCGCGGGATATAGCGGATTGGCCCTTGTTCACTCTCCAAGGCGTCAACCAAAACGGGGTGTGTGGCGCGACATCGCGGGCAGCTGTAATCAAGAAACTCGACGATTTTAAGCTCGGCATCTTTAGGTCCTGTAGCAAAAGCAGGATCTGCAACGCGGCTCACCGCATTTTTCACCCAGACAAGCTGTCCGACATTAAATAAAATGTAGGCGGCAAATAGTGCGGAGAGCGCTAAAAATATGCGAAAAATCATAATGTAACTCTGTGAACATTAAACAAAGCTAGGGATCTAACCTTTATCTTCTGTTTTCTTGGCGCGTTCTTCGGCGATGATTTGCTTCATTCTCTCCTCGTCAACATAACCAGGGATGAATTGAGTGCCAATGATAAAAGCTGGCGTTCCTTGCGCCCCGATTTCCTGCGCAACCTCCATATCCTTTCGAAGTATAGCTTTGGTTTCATCTGATGTAGCGTCCTTTTTCATCTGTTCTACATCCAGACCAACAGATTTTGCGAGCTTTTCAAGCTCGGCCTCTTCCTTAGGGCCGTTATGATTCATAAGAGCGACGTGATAATCAAAATATTTATCCTGATTATTTGCTGCCAGTGACCATAAAGCGGCCGTTTCGGACGTTGGCCCTAAAATCGCCATTTCTTTGAGTACGACGCGAACCTTATCATCGCTTTCGACAATGTCCTGAATAGCAGGCAATGCACGCTTACAGTAGCCGCAGTTATAATCAAAGAACTCCACGACCGTGATATCAGCATTCGCGGCCTCAGCACCGATGGAAGGTGCGTCTTTCGCCGTCAAATAACCAAGGTGCTTTTTGATACCGGCTTCGGCGGCTTCTTTTTGAAGGCGCTCTTCTTGCATACGGTAGCTTTGCAACGTTTCTTCGAAAACGACTTGCGGGTTTTCAACCAAGAACTGCTTTACAGCTTTTTCAAAAGCGGCCTTATCCTTAAATTTGATTTCTTCAGCCATAGCGCCTGCGCCGAATGCCGACAAAGATATCAAAAAGGTTGCGGCCAAAAGACCCGGTTTGCGAAGACCCGCTTTTATCATTATTTTCTCCTTAAAATTTTGAAGCATTATTAAATGCTGTTTTGGATTCTACCCTATATTCAATTCGGCGACTACCGTCTTTTGGTTATAATTATTCGTTTTCTCGCCTGTCACTAGCTTTCCCGGCGCTCGAGATTTTCGATGTGTTTAAGCAAGTCATTGGCCTTCAGCCATTCAGGGCTGCCCGATCTGGCCATATCACGTGCTTTTTCCGCCTGCGCCTTGGCATAGTCGAATTTTCGTCCCAATGTTGCCTCCTCGGCCAAATGCAAACGTGCCTGCGTGTCGTTGCCCATTCGCCCATAAGCGGTAGCAAGGAGGCGATGGATGCGTGATGAGTGCCGTTCGGTCTTTTGCGCGCGCTCCAAATGCGTGATGGCCTCGGGCAAAACACTATGATCGCTGCTTTCGATCAAAACGTGCGCCAGAGCAATTCGAATAAGGGCTGCATCGGGACGTATTTTCACGGCCTGACGATAAGGTGGTATGGCCTCTCTAACACGCGAAAACTCAGCAAGCATTTGGCCTTTAAGCTCTAAAAAATAAGGATTATTTGGCTCAGCAGCAAGCAAGCTATCGACCAGTTTTATAGCCTCGCTCACATTATTTTGGCGGTAAGCGGCAATAGTGCGGGCATATTGCGCAGGGATAGAGCGATCAGATGCGTCATAATTCCATTCAACTCGGCCTGGGTTTATAAACCCTAAAAGTTTCGCCTTTAAGAGGGCGTGCTGTTTAATCCATTCGTCAGGTAATGGTTTATTCTTTAAGGCTTCATTTCTGGACATTAGCGCATCAATCGATTCAATACGGTCGCGCGTAACAGGGTGACTGCGCATAAATTCGCTTTGCTGGGTGGCGGGTAGGAGCTCTTGCGATTGGAGCTTGCCGAAGAAAGAGCTTAGCCCTTTTGGTGTAATCCCCGCGCCGCTGAGATATGAATACGCAGCCTGATCCGCACTGGATTCCTGAACCCGGCTGTGGGAGAGAAAACGGCGAAAAGCCATATCCTGCGAGCCTCCGATAATCGCGCCAGCAGCCTCGCCCTTACCCGATGCCAGCGCCGCCCCAATACCGACGACCATACCCAAGATACTTTCATAGGATGCACGCTCCATCGCCATGCGGTTTTTAATGATATGTCCTCCGGCAATGTGACCGATTTCATGCGCCATGACGCCCAAGATTTCTTCAGGGCCTTCGGTTTTTTCAATTAGCCCTGTATAGAAAAACATATTCGCACCGCCCGCTACGAAGGCGTTTATTTGCGGGCTTTGCACAAGGATGATCTGGACTGTGTTTTTCGGGATTCCTGCTTGCTTCAATAAGGGCTCTGCCCAGCCTTTAAGAATATCTTCGATCTCAGTATCCCTAATGATTGTGGGTGCGCCAAATTGTGCACGGGCCGGGACAGCAAACATCGCGACAACCATAAAACACAACATAATGTTTCTCAGGGCACTGTAAAATATCTTGTTTCGTTTGAAGTTTAGTTGCATATCCATCATCATAGCATATAGGGTCATTAACCAGACACCCTATATATTTAATGCATTGAGGGATTAAAGAACAGAGGTATGAGCCTAATTTTAAATTGGATCGATTTTTTATGGTTGCCTATCTTGCTCTTGCTGGTGGAGAAGAAGCAACGTTTGCTTGTTGCAGGGATGTTCCTTTCCTGCGCGCTTATGATGCGGATGCAAGTCGAGCTTATCGAGTGGACAGGCCATACCCACGGTCTTATCGGTTTGATGGATTCACCCGTGCAATTGAGGGCAATTGCGAGTTATAATATATTTTATATGCTCTACGCTTTTTTCGCGATTTGGTCGAAGGCACACGGAGTTATTTTTCTCGCAGCCTCAATCTCGCTGTTTTTTGCAGCGATGGTGGTGTCTATGGGCGTAATGATGCTATAAGGTTTGATATGAGCAGAAATAAAGCTAAGACTAAGGTACGCAGCGCTAAGGGGCGTAAAACAGCTTCTACGCGCTGGCTACAACGCCAGTTGAATGACCCCTATGTCACAAAGGCCAAGGAAGACGGGTATCGTGGGCGCGCGGCCTATAAGCTTTTCGAGATGAATGAGAAGCTGGATTTCTTAGCTAAGGATCAGGTGATTGTTGATCTGGGCGCAGCGCCCGGCGGATGGTGTCAGGTTGCCGGAAAATATGGCGCAAAAATTGCTGCGATTGATCTGCTCGAAATGGATGAGCTGGATAATGTAGAGTTCACTAAAATGGATTTTATGGATGATGATGCGCCCGATCGCTTGAAAGCTATGTTGTCGAAATATAGCGAGGACGGGCTGGCAGACATCGTGATGTCGGATATGGCGCCGAACACGACCGGGCATAAACAAACCGATCATTTACGCATTATGGCCGTGGTCGAGGCGGCGTATTATTTCGCACGCGAAGTTTTAAAGCCCGAGGGCATTTTCATTGCAAAAGTTTTTCAAGGGGGCGCGCAAAACACCCTACTCGCACAAATGAACAAGGATTTTGACAAAATCAAACATATCAAGCCACCGGCCAGCCGTAAGGAAAGTTCGGAACAATATCTGGTCGCCCAAGGCTTTAAAGGCTAAACTTAAAAATCGAAAGGACATATTTATGAGTACAACTTCGAAATATAAAAAACTTCTCTCCGGCTCAACCAGTATGCCACTTGGCACTGGCACTGCGAACGGCGCTGGATCGCCTTTTCTTACAGGGGCGCATATGCATGGCGGCCATGTTCACGGCGCTGGCTGCGGCTGCGGACCTGCACATGATGAGCATG
>JAHQVU010000066.1 GCA_019634145.1 Micavibrio sp.
ATTCCGCTGCCGCCTTATTCACCTGATCTCAACCCCATCGAAAAAACATTCGGTGCCCTTAAAAGAAGGAGAAAATCTATGCCACAGGGCACAACAATCGATCAACTCATATTGTCTTATTATTAATTGAAATTACTATATCTTGCCCCTATATAGATAATGCTTACCCAGAAACAGATTAAAGCGAAAGCGAATAACCTGTTTTCAAACTTGACGATTGATAAAATTCATTTTAGGTTAATTTCATTCCCGCCCCTAATTACTGAGGCGGGTTTGTTTTTTGTAAGAGGGAATAAAAATGGATCAAATTCCAATCACTAAAAAAGGGCATGTAGTACTTGAGGAAGAGCTACGTGATCTTGTTAAGGTTCAACGCCCGAACGTTATTGAGGCTATTGCTGTAGCTCGGGAACATGGTGATCTTAAGGAGAATGCTGAATATCATGCCGCGCGTGAACAACAGAGTTTTATCGAGGGGCGCATACAAGAATTAGAAGCTGTTATTGGCCGCGCACAAATCATAGACCCTTCAACTATGTCAGGCAAAACAGTCAAGTTTGGCGCAACTGTGACTATTATAGATGAAGAAACCGAAGACGAGCACACATACCAGATTGTCGGCGATTATGAAGCGGACCTAGAGAGCGGTAAAATATCGATCAGCTCGCCCATTGCACGTGGATTAATCGGTAAGGCAGAAGGTGATCAGGTTGTTATTCGCACACCTAAGGGTGCTACCGATTACGAGATATTAACTGTTGAATATAAATAAATTTATAGACTTACAAATGAAATAGGCCGGAAATACCGGCCTTTTTTAATGCAGATAATTAATTAATCATCGTCGATAGGTACGCCAGGCATTTCTTTGGCGCTTCTTATGCCGAGTGATGATTTTACGGATATTACATTCGATAGTGATGTTAATTGATGCGTAAGAAAATCTTGATATGCATCCCAGTCTTTGGCGACAATTTTGAGAAGAAAGTCTACGTCTCCAGCAAGCATATGACACTCTCTAACACGTGGCCACTGTTGCATTTTCTGCTCAAAAGCTTCCAGATCTTTTTCAGCTTGAGAGTTCAGCTTAACCATCGCAAATACAGTCACACCGTATCCCAGTACGGCTGCATCGATTCGCGCATAATAGCTTTTAATATGCCCTGACTTTTCCAGCGCACGAACGCGGCGAAGACACGGAGGAGCAGAAATACCAACATCCTTCGCAAGCTCTACGTTGCTCATGCGGCCATCTTTCTGAAGATTTTGCAGGATTTTTCTATCTATTTTATCGAGTTTAGTGCCTCTCATAGCAAAACCTTTATAATGTGTGTGCGTCTTTAGACCGATATGGTATAAAGTGCTGCAACTGCGAAATCAAGACCATTGAATAAAATTATAATACTAGAATTATGGGTAAATTAAAACAAAATTGCTGGATTGTCTGTGAAGATGGGTTGATTGGAACAGAGAATCAGTGCCTCGGCATTGCAGAGTCTATGGGTTTTGATACCAAAATCATGCGTATCAATTTAAAACAGCCATGGAGATCGCTTACACCGTACATTGGATTTGAAAACAAAAATATATTTGGTGTTGAATTAAGCCCGCCATGGCCCGATCTGCTTATTACAGGTGGGCGTAAAGCAGTAGCAGCGTCGCGGTTTATAAAAAAAGCGAGCGGTGGGAGGACTTTTTCCGTTCACCTTCTCGATCCTAAAATTTCACCCGATAGCTTTGATTTGGTCATCGTGCCGGCTCATGATGATTTGCGGGGAAATAATGTTATTGTCACTGTCGCTGCGCCGAATAGGATCAAGCCCGATAAACTTAATGTGCCTGCGCAAAGCTTTAGTGAGTTAACAAGACTTTCCTCCCCTCGAACCGCCGTACTTATTGGCGGAAACAGTAAAACACATATTTTACCGCCTGCAGTGATGGGCGATATTGTAGATAGAATATCAGAATTGCCTGGTAGTCTTATGATTACTGATTCGCGACGCACACCAGCTGAAAGCAAATTAGTGCTCAGAGAAATGCTTAAGAATCGCAAAGACTGTTTCATATGGGATGGCAAAGGAGAGAACCCTTATTTTGCGATGCTATCTCTAGCCGACTTTATTGTGGTTACCAATGATAGTGCCTCTATGATTTCAGAGGCGTGCACCACAGGAAAGCCAGTTTATATGATTCAGATTGAAAAGCGCGCGGATAAAAAGGCAGTGCGTATTGACAAGCTGCTGACAAAACTCCAAGACTTAAAGGTACTGCGAATATTTGACGGAACCCTAGAGCAATGGAGCTATGAGCCGTTGGACGATGCCGCATATATTGCAAATGAAATTAGAAAACGGATGAAAGTAAAATGAGCGAGACTCTACATAGTAAGGTTTTAATAATAGGATCAGGGCCAGCAGGATATACTGCGGCGATTTATGCGGCGCGCGCAAATTTAAAGCCTATGTTGGTGACAGGTCTTGAACCGGGCGGTCAGCTCATGATTACGACCGAGGTCGAGAACTACCCAGGATTCGCAGATGTGATACAGGGGCCATGGCTTATGGAGCAGATGCAAAAACAGGCTGTGCATGTGGGGACAAACTTAATCAATGATTATATTAAGGAAGTAGATTTTTCATCCCGTCCATTTAAGGCTATTGGTGATCAGGGTACCGTCTATACTGGGGATACTGTCGTTATATGCACCGGTGCCAAGGCGCGCTGGTTAGGCTTGCCATCAGAAGATATATATCGTGGGAAAGGTGTTTCCGCATGTGCTACGTGTGATGGTTTTTTCTTTCGTGGCAAGGAAGTCGTAATTGTTGGTGGCGGTAATTCTGCGGTAGAGGAAGCACTCTTTCTCACTAATTTCTGTTCGAAAGTTACACTCATTCATCGTCGTGATAGCTTGCGTGCAGAAAAAATCCTACAACAACGTCTTTTTGATAATGATAAGATCGAGATCATTTGGGATCACCAAGTAGAGGAGATTAAGGGTGATCCTGCTCTAGGCATGGATTCTTTAATTCTTAAGAATGTAAAAACACAAGAAACCCAAACTCTGAAAGCTGATGGTCTGTTTGTCGCTATTGGGCATGATCCTGCTACGGATCTTTTCAAAGGTAAATTGGATATGGATGATAGCGGATATATCATTACCAGGCCAGATTCTACTGCCACTTCCATAGAGGGTGTGTATGCGGCTGGTGATGTCACGGATGATAATTATCGTCAGGCTGTTACCGCTGCAGGTATGGGCTGTATGGCTGCATTAGAATCGGATCGTTTTCTTGCCTTAAAGTCTGATAACTGATTCTGTAGCCTGATTTCTTTACTGCACACCTCAGCAACCCATGATTTAAATAACCGTTATCTTATGTTAATATAAGAATAAAGACCTAATTGCAATAAAGCTAAAAAATCATCTAAATCAATTACTTAAGAAACAACCATCGATTTAGAAAAATTTGATAAAAAAAATTTATTTTTTTTTTTAAAAAAGACTGTACGTACGCATATGAGGGGTGTATATAACTCACCGTCAGCCATTGCTGACAGGCTTTTTACAAAGCCTTCACGTCTTCCCAGACGTGAAACCTCCCTGTTCAACTCGCCGGGCGCTTTGAACCATTTCGATGGTTCATAGCCCGGTTTTTTTTGCACTGCATAAAACAAAATCTTTTAAATGATTGCTTATGAAAATTCAAGGTTCTATGATCAAAAAAAATACAATAGAGTTATGAACAATGGATTTAAAACATCATTTCAATACACAGGCGATACAAGAGCGCCTGAACAGGCTTCGGATTGCGCGTGAGTGGTACATTAATGGGCCGCCTAAGCCCGAACACCCGCTTATCTATAGTGTGTATACGCCTAGTGAGAATGAATCCTTGCCTAAGGACTGGGAATACATACAACACAATTTTGCCGACATTCCCGTTGGTTGTATGAGGCTTCATGCCAAGAATGATAAACCAATTGCTAAAATAAGATTTGCCACAGGTTTAAAATCTACACCAAATCAATATAATGCCCCGATTATTAGAGTCATGCAGAAAATTGGAATAGAGATCGATATTATCCCATTGCCAGATCCTGGTAATCAAACAGGATATGAGGAAGATTATAAGCGCATCCTTCATGAGGCTTTGGTTACTAACCCACTGCCCTCAATATATAATAATGACCGCATACCACACATGACAATCTTACATTCCACAAGCGGCACGGCTGCTCTTGCAAACATGTTAGATAACGGTTTTGAGTATTTGTCATCGCCCGAGCATTGTGCAGGCGTTTTTGCGATAGGTACGCATATATCCTCACCATTCAGAAAGAACCCTGCGTTACGGGCTGTATATAAGGCGTTTTGCTGTTATTATAATGATAGGGCCTTTGGAGAAGCAGGTATTGATAAGACGCTATTTAACCTTCATCGCAAAATCCAGACTGGGTTAAAAACTATACGAAAAGCCAGCCTTGATTTAGCACGAATGCATAAACTTTATAAGATCGATAAGAGTAAGGGATATCAAATAAGCAAGGAGGATCAAGACCTTTCCAGGGCGCTAATTAGTCCTGAGAACACCAAAACAACGCACGGGCAAGTTCATGCTGCTGTTCTTTATGGTGAGGGCTTACTAAATGATTTTAAAATTAGATCGACAATAGAGAACGTTCCGAAATCCGAGATTCCGATTTGCTTCATCGGCGGCAAAAGTGATTTTGTCTCCGACAATGATAAAGCGCGGCAAATTGCCGAAATTCTGGGCGCAGAAAGTTATATTTTTGACGCAGAACATCAGCCACTCCTTCAATCCAAAAAGGCGGTCAGATTTATTGTCAATGCCATGCAAAATATGATTGATGACTGGCAGCCGAAACAATTAATGCGTAACAGCATTCACATTCCCTCCGTCACAAAAGGGGGAAGGGAATATTATATTTGGAGCGCGTATGAAGACCCAATGACCTTAAATAAGCTTACTTAAGCGCGGTGCACGCCTTCTGAATTCGTGTGCAGGCCTCTGTAAGGGCTTCTTCACTTGTGGCATATGAAATGCGGAAGTGAGGCGATAGGCCGAAGGCTGAGCCATGAACGGCGGCTACGCCCTGTGCTTCTAGCAGATAAGTCACAAAATCCTCGTCAGTTTCGATTTTCTTACCCTCTGGTGTACTTTTACCGATGCAGCCCTTACATGATGGATAAACATAAAAAGCGCCCTCAGGGGTGATGCAGTCGATCCCATCAGCGTCATTAAGCATTTTAACCACCATATCTCGGCGTGCCTTGAAGGCTTCGTTACGTGGTTTTAGAAAGTTTTGATCGCCGTTTAGGGCCTCCACAGCAGCGGCTTGCGAGATCGAGCTGGGGTTTGATGTGCTTTGGGATTGTACCTTTGCCATCGCTTTAATCAGCTCCCTAGGCCCTGCGGCATAGCCGATGCGCCAACCTGTCATGGCGTATGATTTGGAGACACCATTAACTGTGAGAGTGCGGTCATAAAGCTTAGGCTCAACTTGCGCGGGGGTGACAAATTTAAAGCCGTCATAGACCAGATGTTCATACATATCGTCTGACATAACATAAACATGTGGGTGTTTCAGCAGAACATCGGTCAGAGCCTTTAGCTCATCATAGCTATAGCCGCCACCGGTCGGGTTTGAAGGCGAGTTAAAGATCAACCATTTGGTTTTAGGCGTGATAGCTGCCTCAAGATCTTCTGGACGCATCTTAAAGCTATTTTCAACAGGACAGTCAACGGTAACGGGCGTACCTTCAGCCAGAAGAACCATGTCAGGGTATGAAACCCAGTAAGGTGCGGGGATAATGACCTCATCACCGGCATTTACGGAAGCCATAAGTGCATTGTACAAAACCTGCTTACCACCAGTACCAACCGTCACTTGATCTCGTTCGTAGCTCAGCTCGTTATCACGTTTGAATTTAGCAATGATTGCGTCTTTAAGGGCGGGTGTACCGTCTACGGCAGTGTATTTTGTATCGCCTTCATTAATGGCTTTTATTGCTGCATCTTTCACAAAATCAGGCGTATCAAAATCAGGCTCCCCTGCCCCGAGACCTATGACATCTCGTCCTGCGGCTTTAAGCTCGCGCGCTTTGTTGGTTACGGCGATTGTGGGAGATGGTTTAATACGAGACAAACGGTCTGCTACAATAGACATTTTTAATTCCTTTAAGATTGGGTTATCAGCTTAATCTTTGTAATTGGGGGCATTGAAAGCCTTCGGAGAAGAAAAATCAAGGCCGAAATGATCGAAAAATTCTTTTAAGGGCTTTAGAATCGGGTCTTTTAGAGCTTCAATTATATAGTTTTCTAGACGTGGGATATGGCTTAAATATTCAGTGCGCCCATTTTCTTGAGCAATTTTTATGAACTGCCCAATAACCCGGCAATGGAATTGGGTGGCCAGTACTCTGTACCAGCTTTGAAAATCCTCGTCATAATTGGATAATATATTTTGACGAATATCTAACGGAACATATTGACGGGCGTCTTCTAGTAGATTTGCCAGATCATAGGGCGCGGGGCCAATCATCGCGCCTTGAAAATCCAAAATCCCAATGCGTTTAATGCCTGAGACACCCTCATTCCACATTAAGTTTTCGGCATGAAAATCTATATGTTGGAAGGTTTCTGAAGGCGCTGGCAGAGGCTTTTCAACTTCCGCCCACGCTGCAAAATATGCATCGCTAGCGTCTTTATGCTCTCTTAACAGGTTCGGAAAATAGAATTTTAAAATACAGTCACGACTTTCATGGACGCGACTTTGGTAATAGTTGGGAAGGATTGGCGCATTATCTAATGATGCAATATGCTGCAGCACATCGTTGGCCGCTTCGTACAAAACTTTTGCATCTACGCCTTGTGCCAGTGCGCCCTTAATACTGAGATCGCCAAAATCTTCCAGCAACATATAGCCATGCGACTCATCAGCGTCATACACTTCTGGCGCGTTGAGGCCGTTTTCATTCAGCCATTTTGAAAGCCTGATAAAATCAGACATTTTGTGACCGCGGCTCATCAAGGGGCTATGATCTGGGACACTTTCCATGACTATTACACTGCGCTTATTACACCTAGCGCGGTAATAACGGCGTATAGATGTATCACCACCAAGGCTCGCGATATTATTGCAGTCATGTTTTTGTAAAAAAAGGCGCAAGGCGTCTTCGTCAAAAGCGTTTGTTAGCATCATATTTAGACTTTATGAAGGTTTTTTCTTACTAGAAGCGAGTTTATTGATGGCCTCAACATGACGATTCGACACCCCCTGTTTCTTACGTGGAGCGCCTGTATCCTCAAGCCCAAAAACGCTGGCATGATCACCAGTTGCAGCTTTTAGAAGATTTAGACCAAATTGGTCTGCCCCGGGTGGAAGTTTTTCAGCCATCGACTTTTTCTTCACAGGCTGCTTACCCCGAGAGGCCTTTGGTTTAGGTATCTCGTCAGCAGCGGCGCGTTGAATATCAGCACGCCATGAATCCACACGCTCTACATTGTAGGCGACAATGCCCGAAAGATGTGGGCGCGCAAGGTCATGGAGAAGCCTGTTATCCTCATATGTCCATGCAATGATTTGTTGGCGCGCCTTTACACGATTGCCCTTGGCAAGTTTAAGAGCCTCTTTAATTCGTGTTTCGGCATATTCGGAAGACATTTACAAAATTCCCGTTTCTTTTAAGAATGCCATGTTTTTCAGTAAATTACTAATTTTATTAGAGTGCCAGCTCTAGTATCTTCGTAGTCTTAATGCCTGTACGTTCACTGTGCTTTTCCTTAAACTTGGCAATTCGCTCTCCAAAAATTCCATTGTGCCAGAAGTTGCGGCCTTCAAAATTGAATTCTGGATGTGGCTGAAAGCCAAGAAACTGGCCGTTTAATGTGCTAATTGCTTCAATAATATTATCTGGTGCGATCGCTTCGATCTTGACTTCGGCTGGTGGATTGGAACGAAATTTATCAAATCCATAGTTATGTATGGAATTTACTTTACGCGTTATTTTACCAAAGATTTTGGCAAGAACACCCCCTTCTTGAATCGTGATAGTATGAATTAGGTCATCCATCCTTTCGTGATTCCCATCATGAATGTAACCAGCGCCATGATTAATGCCATTATTTTCTAGCTTCTCGAGTGTCATACCATGCCTGATACCAAGCTCTTGCATACCGCGACAGACAAACAAACCTGGAATTCCATATTTCTCAGCAATCTGGATCATATGGAGCGCAAAATGATCACGCGCCTCATCGTAAAGATCGTTCTCCTCTGTCACGAAAGGCTTGTAGAATGATGGGTGAATGTTGGAATGACCGCCTGGAAGGAGCATACCATCTACATTGCTCATTATTTCATCAATGTATGGTGCGTACTTTTCGCCGATAGGCGGCTTCGCCTGGACGGGTATATGGACTATCTCATCAAAACGCCCTACAAAGGGGCGCCCCCAACGTGTGCATAAATGTGGTACGCCCTCCTGATTTAAAGGGGTCAGTATTGCCACACGCGATGCGTTTGGGTTATTAAGAATGGTATCTGCATTGTTAGCAGTAAGGGTAATGATCTTGCTCATAGGCTTACCTTATAGGCTAATTATTAATAAATTTAGTATAAAAATGCCATTTTCCCGTATTTTTTACAAATTGACCAATTCTTTCATAATTTTTTGCACTGAATCCACGCGTTTATATGGAGTGTCCCAATTACCTGTGATGCTGATTTTCTGATCTGGGCGCAATTTTACAAGGCCACGTTTCGATGTCATCCAATGCATTAAGCCTTCCACATTTGGTGGAGTATTATCGTGATAGGCAATCACGGCCCCCTTTGGCCCGGCCTCGACATGAGATACACCAGCTGCCTTACAAAGGATTTTAATAGAGACTATATCAAGCAGGTTTTTAACCTCGTCCGGCATATCACCGAAACGATCGACAAGTTCTGCTGCGAAAGAGTCTATATCTTCATCACTCTTTAACTCGGCAATGCGGCGATAGATACTCATGCGCACGCCTAAATCTTCTATATAAGTCTCTGGGATCATAACTGACGTTCCAATATTGATAGTCGGTGACCAGTCCTTAGAGATTGGCAGATCATCAATATCAACACCTTCGCGCGCCATAGCAACAGCCTCTTCCAGCATTTGCTGGTAAAGCTCCACCCCGATTTCCTTGATGTGGCCGGATTGTTTGTCGCCGAGCAAATTACCTGCGCCGCGGATATCCATGTCATGCGATGCCAGCTGGAAACCTGAACCGAGTGTATCGAGCGTTTCCATGACCTCAAGACGCTTTTGCGCTTGCTCGCTTAAAATCTGACTACCTTGGTAAGTCAGATACGCATAAGCGCGAACCTTAGAGCGCCCTATTCGCCCTCTGATCTGATATAGTTGGGACAACCCGAACATATCGGCGCGGTGGACGACCATGGTGTTGGCAGAGGGGATATCAATTCCGCTTTCGATGATATTAGTGGCGAGGAGCACATCATATTGCCCGTCATAAAAGGTGCTCATACGATCTTCGAGGTCTGTTGCACTCATCTGGCCATGGGCAGAGATGACTTTGACCTCGGGAACGAGCTCCTTGAGCATATCTTCGAGCTCTTGCATGTCTTTTACACGTGGGCAAACATAAAAAGATTGGCCGCCGCGATAATATTCGCGCAGCAATGCCTCGCGGATAATCACTTGATCCATCGGCATGACGAAGGTGCGAACAGCCAAACGGTCAACGGGCGGTGTTGTGATAAGTGACATCTCTTTAACACCTGTCAGCGCCATTTGCAGGGTGCGCGGAATTGGCGTTGCAGTAAGGGTCAGAACGTGAACATTGGTTTTAAGCTCTTTCAGACGCTCTTTCTGCTTTACGCCGAAACGCTGCTCTTCATCGATAATCATGAGCCCGAGATTGGAGAATTTAATACTTTCACTGAAGAGCGCGTGTGTACCTATTACAATATTAACGCTTCCGTCTGTTAGCCCTGCACGAACCCTTTCTGCATCTTTTGCGGAAACCATGCGCGAGAGTTGCTCTACACGAAGTCCGGTACCTGTAAAACGGCGCATAAAGTTCTGATAATGCTGACGGGCAAGAAGCGTTGTTGGCGCAACAATGGCCACCTGATAGCCGTCCATTGCCGCAACATAAGCCGCGCGGATGGCGACCTCAGTTTTGCCAAAACCGACATCACCGCAGACAAGCCGATCCATAGGATGTGTGCCCGCAAGGCTCTCGATAACGGCCTCGATTGCACGTTCTTGATCCTCTGTTTCAGTGTATGGGAAACGGGCAGCAAACGCGTTGTAGGTTTCACGTGATATTTGGATTGATTCCGTCTTATTAAGTTGTCGAGCCGCAGCAATCTTGAGGAGGCCATCGGCCATCTCCATGAGATCTTTTTTAACCTTAGCTTTACGCGCCTGCCAACCGGCGCCGCCAAGCTTATCAAGCTGAACCGTGCCTTCATCCGATCCGAAGCGGGATAGAACCTCGATATTCTCAACAGGAACGAAAAGCTTATCACCGCCCTGATATTCAATCTTTAGGCAATCATGATGGATTTTTCCAATGGTGACTGTTTCAAGGTTGATGAATTTACCGATACCATGATCAATATGCGTGACCAGATCCCCCTCATTAAGCGCGGAAACCTCGCGCAAAAAATTATCTGCCTTTTTGCGTTTTGATGAGCGGCGCGCCAGTCGGTCACCAAGAATATCTTGCTCAGTGAGCACGGCTAGATCCTTTGCAACAAAACCATGCTCTAATGATATGACGGCTAGACCAACCTGAAATGCATTGAGTTTTTTGATGTCAGCGCTGTTATCTACCATGGTCAGGCCAGCAATTGAAGCACCCTCCATCATAGTTTTTAGCCGTTGGCGAGCGCCCTCTGAATAACAGGCGATTATAGTTTTACGGGTTAATGTTGCGATATATTGTCGCAACTCTCCCATCAAATCACCATCAGGTAGGGCGCGAATGTCGGCAAAATCACGGGACTTTTTAGCCCCCTGCTCTACATCATTTGGTGCGGCAAAGGGAGATAGATACAGCGCGCTATCATTTATTTCTTCCCATTCGCCTTCATCAATATAAAGCGCAGAAGGTGAAAGTGGATGATAAACCGTACCGGTTAAAGACACATCTTTGGATTTGGCGTTTTTCTTGTTCGTACTCTCAAGTGTTTTACGTGCAGCATAAAAATCTTTTATTTGTACGATACGCTCTTCATAAGCATGAAAGGCGTGGTGGTCCATAATAATTTGTGCATTCGGTGCGTAATCGAGGACAGTATTCATCTGGTCGTAAAATAGTGGCAGCCAATGTTCCATGCCGTTAAAACGGCGCCCCTGACTAATTGATTCATATAAAGGGTCGTTACTTGAGGGCACTCCGAATTCTGCGCGATAGGTACTTCTGAATTTTTCGATGGATTTAGGGGTCAAAAAATATTCGGACACCGGCATTAAAGATAATTCATCAACATTTTCAATAGTTCTTTGTGTGATGGCATCGAAGGTTTTTAGTGTTTCAATTTCATCGCCAAACAAATCCATTCGGTAGGGGTTTTCGGCACCGGCTGGGAAAATATCAATAATGCCGCCGCGCATTGCAAACTCTCCAGTTTCACGAACGGTCTCGGAACGGGTATAGCCGTTATGTGCCATATATTCTTTAAATTGCCCTACATCCAATTGCCCACCTTTACGCGCAATCAATGCGCTGTTTTCAAGGGCGCTTTGCGGCATAACCCGTTGAGAAAGTGCATTCACGGTTGTTAGCAAAATACGGGGCGATCTTGTTTTATCATTGTCCCATTGTATAAGTTGACCGAGAGCCTTGACCCTATCGGAAACGATTGCAGAGTTTGGTGATACACGGTCGTAGGGCAAACAATCCCATGCAGGCAAACAGACTAACTCAACATCACTCGAGAAGAAGCTGATTAGCTCTTTCATGAGTGATAGTCGTGTGTCATCAAGCGCAACATGTACCAGAACACGATCTTGCGGCATTAAAAGCCGGGCTTGCTCAATTAAAACCTGCGCATCGAACCCTTCAGGCGCAGAATAAATAGTGTTTTTATTGAGTGTTATGTCGCTCTTTGCCGATTCAGCCATTTAATTTGTTGCTTTCGCTAAATTCAATTTGTGTAGTCATGCGAATTTATATATATGTTTTTTGTCCGTTCAAAGCACCATTTCAAACATAAGCGGGATAAAAATGACAGATTCCATGGAAAAACCAAACCCAAACCTACTAAAAGGCGCGGTTCACGGGCATAAAGCCTCTAGCAAAAAAGGCGTTCTCGAAAGAATGTTTACTTTTGTTTTTAAAGGTTTTGTTTACCCGCAGATCTGGGAAGATCCTGAGGTTGATCTTGATGCATTAAAAATTGATAGCGAAAGCCGTATCATGACAATTGCGTCGGGTGGGTGCAATGTTATGAACTACCTCACCGAAAGTCCGCGCCGAGTTATGGCGATTGACCTCAACCCCGCACACGTAGCACTAACGCGTTTGAAGATTGCAGCTATCAAAAACCTACCAGATTACGAAAGTTTCTTTCTATTCTTTGGGCATGCCGATGATAAAAAGAATATCGAAAATTACGATAAGTATATCGCACCAAACCTGGATAGTTTTTCGCGCGCATATTGGGAAAAATGGACGATCACCCGCGGTCGCCGTATCAATTACTTTACAAAGAACTTATATCAATTTGGTCTACTTGGTCGTTTTATTTCAACGGTACATATACTGTCTAAAATCTATGGAGTTGATCCAAGAGAAATTCTGAGCGCCAAAAACATGAAAGAGCAGGAAGAGATTTTCGACCGTACGCTTGGGCCGATATTTGACAAACCGTTTGTCCGTAAACTCTGTAGTATGCCACCTTCACTTTATGGGCTAGGCATTCCCCCATCACAATTTGATGCGCTTAGAGGGAGTGAACACATGGCCGATGTCTTGAAACATCGATTGAAAAGACTTGCCTGTGAATTCCCAATTGAGGAAAATTACTTTGCTTGGCAGGCTTTCGGACGTGGCTACGACAAAGTCTACAAAAAAGCCATTCCGCGTTATTTGAGTGAAGATAACTATAAGACACTTAAAGATAACGCGGCAAAGGTTGAGGTTCACCACACCACCATAACCGGCTTTTTACAATCTCAGCCTGCGCAAAGCCTGGATTGCTATGTGTTTTTGGATGCGCAAGATTGGATGAACCCCGATCAACTGAATGATTTATGGCGTGAGGTTGTTCGAACATCTAAGCCCGGCGCTCGTGTTATTTTCAGAACTGCTGGGGAGGAAAGCCCCTTAACGGATGCAGTATCGAGCAACATTCTGACAAAGTTCCACTATGATCCACAGCGTTCGATTGATGCCGTTAAGAAGGATCGTTCATCAATATATGGCGGCTTTCATGTCTATACATTCGGTGGTGATCTAGGCTTACAAATCGCGAAAAAATCTGCCTCATAAAATAGATAGCTCATGATATCATCAAAAAATATCGATAATAGCGCGCGTGCGGAGATGAACCGTATGTATAGGTTTACGCGCCATGTTTATGACGTTAGCAGAAAATATTACTTACTAGGTAGAGACGTATTAATTCGCCAGGTCGACGCCAAGGATGGCCAAAATATTTGCGAAGTCGGATGTGGGACAGCGAGAAACCTCATTAAGATGGCAAAGTCTTATCCGAACGTGAACTTTGTCGGGTTAGATGCCTCTGATGAAATGCTTAAAACTGCTCAAAAGAATATAAACCACAAGAAGAGCGATGTTAGGGTTATACAAGGTTTTGCTCAAAATTTTGACCCGAAAGAAAAATTTGGCATATCATTGATGGATAAGTTTGTTTTCTCTTATTCTCTTTCGATTATCCCACCATGGAAAGAATCATTGGATCACGTAATATCACTTTTGCCGATTAATGGTGAAATTCATATTGTTGATTTTAATGATATGGGTAAATTTCCTAAATTCTTCAGAGACTTAATATTCTGGTTTCTGGGAAAATTTCACGTCTACTACAAGCCGGAAATCCTCCAATATCTTTATCAATTGGAAAAAGACGGCATTGGTATTGTAGAGATAAAGCATATCTACAGGCATTATTGCTATCTGGCTAAATTTACAAAACTATAAAATTGTGCCAACATAACTCAACAGGGTTTTGCTTTTTTCAATTGTTATTGTGCTTTCTCGAAATTCCACAACTCTCTTATTGCAGCCGTATATTTCGAGCTAAACGAATGAGCTATTAAGCAACAGCTTCATAATATGTGAATTTTTATCAGCGGGCACGTCCTCTTTGCGAGTGATCCAGTTATAAAGGTCAGGATCGCTTTCATTGAGAAGCTCTTGATAGACATGCAGATCTTCCACTGTAAAATCGGGCACATTCTTAGTAGCAAAGCTTCCCAAGATTATATCCATCTCCTTCGTGCCTCGATGGCCGGAGCGAAAAATCAGGCGCTTACGCATATTTTCTATTGTTTCATTCTGTCCCATAATCTTTACAATAGTCGGTTCAATTTAAATTTAAAGCAAAATTTTATATGAGCCGCCCTTTTGAACTAGACCCCTTGTTTCAGCCTCTCACCGTTCTACCGGGTGTGGGTGAAAAGAATGCCGTTCTATTGAGTAAGCTTTGTGGCGGTGGGCGTGTTATTGACCTGCTTTGGCATTTTCCAATTGATATTATTGACCGTAAGGCATGCCCTCCTGTTCGCGACGCGCAGCAGGGGCAGATCATAACTATCAAAATTATGATAACCCAGCATATTCCTAATGCTCGAAAAGGGCAGCCCTATCGTGTGAAAGCGACTGATTCCACCGGTGAGATTACGCTTGCGTTCTTTCATGCAAAGAAATCATGGTTAGAAAAACAGCTGCCTATCGGTGAAGAGCGTATCGTCAGCGGCAAAATCGAGATGTATCAGGGTAATCCGCAAATCATACACCCCGACATAGCGCAAATTAGTGAGAGGGAAAGTCTGGCTATAGTCGAGCCAGTATATCCGCTGACCGCTGGTATAACTAATAGAACTGTAAGGAAGGCCATTGAGGGCGCTATAAAGTTTGTCCCCACACTGCCTGAATGGATGAATAGTGACTTTCTTAAGGGGGAAAATATGCCCGCTTGGGAGGAAGCCATGCGCGCTGTTCATTCTCCGCAAAAGCTTGGCGATCTTCTTCCTGAGGATATAAATAGAAAGCGCCTAGCATATGATGAGTTATTAGCAAACCAACTCACCTTAAAGATTGTCAGAAAAGAGCAGAATAAGAAGAACGGGCGCAGCTATCCGCCATCGCCTACGCTTAAGCAAAAGCTGCTCGATGCCCTGCCCTATGATCTTACCAATGCGCAGAAGAAAGCGCTGGGCGAGATCGAGCAGGACATGGCAGAGCCCAAGCAGATGCTTCGCTTGCTGCAAGGGGATGTGGGCGCAGGTAAAACAGTTGTTGCCGCGTTATCTTCGTTTAGTGCTTTAGAGGCAGGACATCAGGTCGTGCTCATGGCACCGACCGAGATATTGGCACGTCAGCACGCCGATACCATTATCCCGTGGATGAACCAGTGCGGCGTACGCGCGGTTATCCTTACAGGTCGAGATAAGGGCAAGGGGCGCGACCTAATATTGGATCAAATCAAAACCGGCAAAGCGCAGTTCATTATAGGCACGCATTCTGTTTTTCAAAATGATGTCGAATATCAAAACCTTGGACTTGCTATTATTGATGAGCAACATCGTTTTGGGGTCGAACAGCGACTTGCATTGACGAACAAGAATAAATGCACCGACATGCTGGTTATGACCGCTACCCCTATTCCGCGCACACTGGCGCTCACTGCTTATGGGGATATGGATATCAGCATTCTCAACGAAAAGCCAGCGGGGAGAAAACCGATCAAAACCCTCCTCATCAAAAATGAGAGTTTAGCTGATTTGATCGAGAGCTTAAAAAATAAGCTTAGCGAGGGAAGTCGCGTCTATTGGGTGTGCCCACTGGTTGAGGAATCCGAATTTAGCGACATGGCCGCCGCCGAAGAACGCTATGACGTGCTAAAAGCTATCATTGGCGAGAGCGTTGGGCTTATCCATGGAAGAATGCCTGCTGACGAAAAAGATAGTGTTATGAACATGTTTGCAAATGGTGAGCTTAACTTTCTTATTGCCACGACAGTTATCGAGGTCGGCGTAAATGTACCCGAAGCCACCATAATGGTGATTGAGCATTCCGAGCGTTTTGGCCTGTCACAGCTCCATCAGTTGCGCGGACGGGTTGGGCGCGGAGAGTTGGAGAGCTTTTGCTTTCTGGTTTATTCCTCCCCCCTAGGTATAACGGCTAAGGAACGTTTGGCCGTCATGAGAGAGACCGAAGACGGCTTTGTTATTGCCGAGAAGGATCTGGAGTTACGTGGTAGTGGTGATATTCTTGGCCTTAAGCAAAGCGGAATGACGGATTTCAAAGTGGCCGACGTCAAAGCACATTCTTCTCTCCTGAAAGTTGCCAATGATGATGCCGGGCATTTCCTCACTATCGACAATAATTTTAATGGTGATCGTGGTAAAGCGATTAGAACCCTGCTCTATCTCTTCAGCCGTGATCAGGCCATCCAATATTTACGAAGTGGCTAGGTAAGCCTTCTGAAATTAATATCTAGGATTTTTCGCTAAAAGCCTTGCAATTCAAAACTCATATCGCTATAACACAGCTTCATTAAGCAAACGCTTATTTTCTTTGGTGGCGCGGGATGGAGCAGTCCGGTAGCTCGTCAGGCTCATAACCTGAAGGTCGTAGGTTCAAATCCTACTCCCGCAACCAAT